>JADJYQ010000004.1 GCA_016719615.1 Saprospiraceae bacterium | reverse complement strand
GAGCGCCATGTGGTTCACATCTTGCTGAATTCTCTCGAATAAAGAATCGGACACGATAGCACCATCTTGTGATCATCAACTAACGCCAATCGTATGCCTAAACTATCAATCATAGTGGTATAAGTGACTTCCATCACCTCCAATAACGAATCCAATTCCGTTTTGTAATCATTGATTTGCACAAATGTTGAGTTTAACAGCAATCTGTTTCCAATAAATAAACTTCTAACAGGGAAGCTATCATTTGGTTTATACTATCTGCTAGAAAGCCCATTGTTGTAATGCTTTCATTGAGTGTGTAACACTGGAGAACGCTTGTTCAATGCCGGCCTCCACTTGCTCAAATTGACCAACGCTTGTTTAATCGAGATACATAATAATTTTGAAAGAGTAATGGCAGACTATCAAAATTATCCTGACGACTGATTTCACGATAAAGTTGCTCGCGTGCGCTCCAAATTCTGCTACCGGCCGCGTCGCCAGTCAAACCATTATTGGCTATCAGATAATCCCTCTCTTTAGAAAAGTCTTCGGAAAATCTCCGCTGCCCGGCCCATTGGGGCAAATAATTGGGATGGCTGATTCTGTTTGTCGTTCAAACCAACCATCGTTGACCAATTCTATAAAATTAGAAGGAGTATATTCAGGATGTCGTTGGTCCTGAGAGTTTATGATGAACAAGATTCAGCTCTATCTGCAGATGCTCCATAATGTTTCGCAGCTTTTCCATTATAGCTGCCCAGCCATTTATTGCCAAGATGTTCTTGAACCCCAATCAGGGCCCCTCCTATAGGTACACTGGGAATTCCCAGACAAAGACCGTGATTGGTATCTTCTAACTCATTTGAACTTAAAAAGTACCCGTAATGGGGCCTACATAATGCAGATCAAAGAACCAACCATTAGCAAAATTACCAGCGGTCATATTATTGGGTGTTTGATAAACGGAATTCCTTTATGCGCATTGTTGAGCAGAATGAGTTGATTGTATAGCACCCAACTATCGGATCCTCCAATTTGATGCCCGGTATTTTCCAAAGAGGCAGCTTGATTTTGAAAATATGGAATTGTATGCACGGCATCATAACGACAATTGGATCCGACTAATTCCAACCAGCCCCGGCCCAATATTGATTGTATTGTCATTTACTGTTGTCAATTGACCTAACACTTCATGTAAAGCAATCCCAATTCCGGAACTACCGGTTAATGAAATGGTATTTTCCAAAACAGAGCTTGCATGAATCATCCCTGTCCAGGAAAGGTTGATCCTTTCGTGTTTGGGCTGAAATGTTATTATCAATAATTTCAAAATCTTCCAGGACTGAAATCCAGTTGTATTCCAGTAAGCATCCGTCATGATATTGTCTCCGTATGGCAATTCACCCTTGGTATAAATACCCCAATTGCAGTTATCGAAATTTGAATTTAATATTTAGCCAAACTGGTCGGATGGCAGAATGAACCCTCCATTGAAGATTTCTGTTGAAAATGTGTTGTAATTATTGGTTCCATAATCTTTAATTTGAAAATTACAATCCATCAATTGAAAACCGGAATGATATGTCCTTACTCCGCTCAACAAATTTTCGAAATGAAACATCATTCCCTTGAGTCCTGAACTTTCCAAATTGATTCCGGCAAGGATCTGTCATATTGTCGCAGACCACTGCAGCTAGAGCACTCTGCACGGAAATTTC
Organism: Saprospiraceae bacterium; assembly: GCA_016719615.1. Classification (NCBI taxonomy): domain Bacteria; kingdom Pseudomonadati; phylum Bacteroidota; class Saprospiria; order Saprospirales; family Saprospiraceae; species Saprospiraceae bacterium. The sequence goes on along the minus strand of JADJYQ010000004.1, from coordinate 12,625 downwards.
CTTCAAATTTAAATTCGCTTGAGTTGACGACGGCAATACCTCTACCATGGATTCCGATAGTTGTTCGATATTTAGTTTCCGAAGTGTAAAAACTCTTCCGCCATCTAATCGGGTTCCATAAAGTACCAGTTTTTAATTTCTGCTTTTCGAATGAACAACTCGGATTCGGTGGTGACCACGATCTCTTTCCACATTTTACCGCAGGCACTGATAGGGTGGTTATATTCTGTGTTTGGTCCCAACCATGATGGTAAAACAACAGAAGGTTTGATTAAAATGGATGCCCCATCATCCATATAAATTCTCCTGCTAAAACAATAATCGATGTCGGGCAATTAAAGTCCCATGCAAAACAAATGTTTGAGGCTCATATGGGCCGGATGTTCCGCCACACGCCAATAAAGGAGTCAATAGTAATCCATCGGCTAACGTACTGTTCTGTTTAATAGCTATTACAGAAAGTGTACATACGCTATTAATATCTGTACCGATTTCATTAATAATATTGAATATATTGAGAAATCCTGAGTCATACTCAAGTTTTAGCGAACCATCTAGATCTATATCCACATAAACACCGGATTTAGGCAAGGTTGATGATTTGGCTCTGACTTTGATGCAAAACCTATATGTGCCATCGCTGGGGGCCTTGCCAATTTGGATCATTTATGGACATAAGTTCTTGGATGGTTTCAAAAATAGTTTCCCCATTATTGTTGTTTTGGTTAGTGTTAGTAAATGGCCCGGCATCAACTATTTCATATTTATCCAGGTCGAGATGCATTTGAATGATGGCGTCATCAAATGTAAGATATGGATAAGTGATATTGATTAAAAATACACAAACATTAAACTCATCGCAACCTACCATGGGAGAAGAATTATCAGTGTATGCATTTGAAATGAGCACACCTGGAATTTCATGATCTTGTCCTTTTGTTAAGTATGAAGTTGCGAGTAAAAAGAATGTAATGCTCACCATTTTAATAAAAAAATTCATTGTGTTTAATTTAAAAGTAATGTCCTACTTTGATTTATGGAGTGTTCGGAACAAATTTTTCTCCATTCCTTTTGTAGTGACTCTATTCATGGTGTTTCATGGAATTTCTTAATAAAAACTCTCATGGATAATAAATTCAACAATGGGTTGAATTTTAGGCTCTGCATTCAAATAAAATTGTTTTATAATTTGATTTAATTGCAGAATGTCAATAAGTTAAAGCGTGTTCTTATCATAGGCAAATATTTTACAAATGAAAGAATATCTAAATGTGGAGAAACAAAGTTGGTATAGAAACTGCAAGCAAACAAGGGGGTAAACCCTGAATTTTAAAATTCAGGGTTTACCCTTAGATAGATCAGGGTTTACCCTGAATATTAAACTTCAATATAATAAGTATTCGCTACGACAATCAAATCCTGTCTGAAGCAGAATTTACTGAATGAAAGAATTCACAGAATGGAATACGGGATTTAGAAAAGTCCTATTTTGATAATTCTAAAATTCTGATTCTGAAAGTAAATCTTGTCTGAAGCAGAATTTACAGAATGAAAGAATTCACAGAATGGAATACGGGATTTAGAAAAGTCTTATTTTGAAAATTCTAAAATTCTGATTCTGACAAAAAACTCTTGTCTGAAGCAGAATTTACAGAATGAAGGGATTCACAGAATGAGAAAAGTATAAGAGAAATGGAATAAAATGCCAAGATTAAACCTATAACTTTTATCCAATTAACTAACAAATGTTAGTTGAATATTATGGATATTACATTTTGTATTGTCTACTACCTGTTCATTTAATTATTTCTTATCTCAATGGATCATTAACTTTGCGAAATGATACTTTTGATTTGATAATTTTACTTTAAGTACATATACCCCTGACTTGAATTGCTGAGTAGAAAACTTGTGTTTGTAGGTTTGGGAAATTGGAATGAATTCATCTATTTTTTCCTTGTAAATCGAACACTTGAATGTTTTGAATACAATTATCCTGATTTTGATCTTCCATTGTACAGCTCAAGCCTGCAGGATTTGGGTATAACAACAAATCAGAATAATTTTCCTGAAATGAATGCCAATTGTTTACGACCAGTGTCGAATCGCAAAAGGCTTCGTGCCCAAGACGATAATTAACAAAATTAGGAATGCTTGCATGATTGCGAGCCGGCAGAAACAGTCCGTGTTGTTCAAACTGACAGTTTTTTCCTTTTTGATTAGGTTGATGGATGACATGCATGACGCGATTGCTTGTACCGGTGCGAATGTAGATCTTACAATCGGGCCCGGACATAGCTGCATCGAATCCAGCCGCCCAAATGCCATCTTCTACATAGCCATCCCAATGGTCAATATGGACCAATGAGGAAGATATATCAGGAGATCTCGTATCTGCCTGATAAAGGTCCCATCGATAAACGAGGTATACAAAGCGGGAATCAGGCGAAAAGGCAACGCCCACTGTATGATCTGTCGTTTCACTGCCGGTAAGCAATTGACGAAAATTGCTGAATACACCTGTATTGCGGTCAAAGTCCATGATAAACAGTCCTCTGCTGGGTGTCATCCTAGCATATAAATTACCATCGGGAGAAAAACAAGATTGCGAACCACCGTCATCGAGAAAGTAGAAATCGGTTCCGATTTTTTGTTCGCGATAGGGCAAAGGGCCATTTTCGGTAAACAAAACGGTAAAGTAGGAGTTGTTGGCTCTGCCGGGACAGACTACCCACCAATCTCTGCCATTGGCATGTCTGACTGCCGTCAGGTCGGAAGCAGAAAGATAGCGATCAATGGCTAGCTGATTTTTTTGAGTTAAGTCACCAAAGCCATTGTTGAGGCTCGTGTCCGCAATGGAATAAAGAAGTTTTGTAACTGCGATAATAGATAATGAGTCCTGGACAAATTCTTTAAATTTATGAAGTACAATGTAATTCTTTTGATTAGTTTGGTTTAATATTAAAGTACCAAAAGAAATTCTATGGTCTCCATTAGAGCAAGACAAATCATGACCTTCACCTTGATTAATTGTTCCATTGGGCATACGTTGAAAATTGCGATCAGAAACCCAACAACCCGCGGTATACATCAGTAAATTTCCGGCGGTATCACAGATGCTGGCACTGTTTTGTCTAATAATGGGGTCAGGTCTGTCTTTTATGTATAATTTTTTTGGTTTTGAATTAAAATCTATTTGAAATCCCTGGAAGGAAGTATCCAAAGTTGGAGTTCTATTGCCACCTAACAACCAAATGTAATCCCTCTTTCCTTGTGCGATCAATTGAATTGATGTAATCAAACAAAATAAATAAACAATTACCTTCATAAGATGACAAAAGGGTGTCTGAAATCTCAGACACCCAATGATGTTGTTTAAAATTTTAAAAATATTTTACTGTTTACCATGCCATTTGTAAATTTTACTTCAAGCCTGTAGATCCCTTTATAGATTTGATTTATTTCTAAATCCATTGACCTATCAACAGAAGTATTAGCAAATTTATTAATAACATTTCCCAAAATATCCAAAATTCTGATTTCTGCAACCTTGTAATCAGGATCTTCTACAAAAATATGCAAGATATGACTAGCTGGATTCGGATAAACCGATAAGGCAGAAGACTGGATTTGTGTATTGCTGTTTTGTTCTCTGACTCTAGGTAGCATTGATGGTACACAGAGACTGTCATCGCGATGATTTTCCAAACCAAAAATCAAAGCGAGCGATCGTGCTCTGTAAATTCCTTCGCCGCCAAATAGCGAACAGACTGCAGCCAAACTGTCAAGTAATTCCATTTCCGATGCATTCAAAGTAAAATTACTGGTCATCATTTTTGCGAGCGCCATGTGGTTCACATCTTGCTGAATTCTCTCGAACAAAGAATCGGACACGATAGCACCATTCAGATCATCAACTAACGCCAATCGTATGCCTAAACTATCAATCATAGTGGTATAAGTGACTTCCACTACCTCCAATAACGAATCCAATTCCGATTTGTAATCATTTATTTGCAATAAAATGTTGAGTTTATCAGAAGAATCTGTTTCCAATAAATAAACTTCTAACAGGGAAGCTATCATTTGGTTTATACTATCTGCGAGGAAAGTCCATGTTGTGATGCTTTCATTGAGTGGTGTAACACTGGAGAACGCTTGTTCAATGCCGGCCTCCACTTGCTCAAATTGACCAACGCTTGTTTCAGACTGAGATACATAATAATTTTGAAAGAGTAATGGCAAACTATCAAAATCATCCTGACGACTGATTTCACGATAAAGTTGCCTGCGTGCGCTCCAAATTCTGCTACCGGCTGCTTCGCCATAGTCAAAACCATTATTGGCGATCAGATAATCCTCTTCTTTAGGAAAAGTCTTCGGAAAATTCCCGCTGCCCGGCCCATTGGGGCAAATTACCTGGATTGCTTCTTTGTAATCATCGGCAAACCAACCATCATTGACCAATTCTATAAAATTAGAAGGAGTATATTCTGGATGTTGTTGGTCCTGAGAGTTTATGATGAACAAAGATTCAGCTCTATCTGCAGATGTTCCATAATGTTTCGCAGCCTTTCCATTATAGCTGCCAAGCCATTTATTGCCAAGGTGTTCCTGAACCCCAATCAAGGCCCCGCCTATAGGTACACCGGGAATTCCCAGACAAAGACCGTGATTGGCATCTTCTAACTCATTTGAACTTAAAAAGTACCCGTACTGGGGCCTACATAATGCAGATCAAAGAACCAACCATTAGCAAAATTACCAGCGGTCATATTATTGGGTGTTTGATAAACGGAAATTCCTTTATTGGCGCATTGTTGAGCAGAAATGAGTTGATTGCATAGCACCCAACTATCGGATCCCCCCTCCAATTTGATGCCTATATTTTCCAAAGAGGTAGCTTGATTTGAAAATATGGAATTGTATGCAATGGCATCATAACGACAATTGATCCGACTAATGCCAACCAGCCCTGGCCCAATATTGATTGTATTGTCATTTACCGTTGTCAATTGACCTAACACTTCATGTAAAGCAATCCCAATTCCGGAACTACCGGTTAATGAAATGGTATTTTCCAAAACAGAGCTTGCATGAATCATCCCTGTCCAGGCAAGGTTGATGATTTGGCTCTGACTTTGATGCAAAACCTATATGTGCCATCGCTGGGGCCTTGCCAATTTGGATCATTTATGGACATAATTTCTTGGATGGTTTCAAAAATAGTTTCCCCATTACTGTTGTTTTGGTTAGTGTTAGTAAATGGCCCGGCATCAACTATTTCATATTTATCCAGGTCGAGATGCATTTGAATGATGGCGTCATCAAATGTAAGATATGGATAAGTGATATTGATTAAAAATACACAAACATTAAACTCATCGCAACCTACCATGGGAGAAGAATTATCAGTGTATGCATTTGAAATGAGCACACCTGGAATTTCATGATCTTGTCCTTTTGTTAAGTATGAAGTTGCGAGTAAAAAAGAATGTAATGCTTACCATTTTAATAAAAAATTCATTGTGTTTAATTTAAAAGTAATGTCCTACTTTGATTTATGGAGTGTTCGGAACAAATTTTTCTCCATTCCTTTTGTAGTGACTCTATTCATGGTGTTTCATGGAATTTCTTAATAAAAACTCTCATGGATAATAAATTCAACAATGGGTTGAATTTTGGGCTCTGCATTCAAATAAAATTGTTTTTTAATTTGATTTATTTGCAGAATGTCAATCAGTAAAAGCGTGTTCTTACCATCGGCAAATATTTTACAAATGAATGAATTCCTAAATGTGTAGAAACAAAGTTGGTATAGAAACCGCAAGCAAACAAGGGGTAAACCCTGAATTTTAAAATTCAGGGTTTACCCTTAGATAGATCAGGGTTTACCCTGAATATTAAACTTCAATATAATAATTATTCGCTAGGACAAAAGAATCTTGTCTGAAGCAGAATTTACAGAATGAAAGAATTCACAGAATGAAATACGGGATTTAGAAAAGTCTTATTTTGAAAATTCTAAAATTCTGCAAATTCTGATTCTGAAAGTAAATCTTGTCTGAAGCAGAATTTACAGAATGAAAGAATTCACAGAATGAAGAAGAAGCAAAATTGAGAAATTCTGATTCTGACATTATGAAAATTGTCTGTATGCTGAATCGAATAAAACAAAAAATCGGATTCCATAATGATTTATCCTTAAGAAATATTTTATTCAATCATCTTCCTCCTTCAACAACCTCTTATTCATTTGACTTTCCAACATCAAATCCCTGTTGACCACAATAGCAGCATTCAATTCGAAACCGAGGATCAGTAATAAAGTGTTTAACCGAAGCCAGACCAGGGTAATGATGAGGGCACTAATGGCTCCGTAAACTTTATGATAAGTGCCAAAGGCATTGATAAACATACCAAAGAGAATGGATGTTACAATCACCGATAGCGTTGCAAACAAAGCTCCCGGAGAAATTCCTTTGATGGGTTTTTCAATTGAGGGACCATAACGATAAACAAGGGAGATCACTGAATAAAATAATAAAATGGTTACTAAAAATTTTAAACTGCTGATGGCTATTTTAGTAAACCCGGATAATTCTATATAATTCAAAACGCCTATAAGCACTTTCTCTCCTACAATAATCGACACGACCGATACAATCAAGAGAATGCCCAATGCAAAGGTGAGCCCGATGGCTGTAAATTGTTTTTCGATCCAGTTACGCTTTCTGAAACTCAGTTTGTAAGTTTTATCAAATCCCCGCATCATCGCCAGAATTCCTTCAGAACCAAAATAAACGGCTAGCACAAATCCAATAGATAAAAAACTACTTTTAGCTTTGGGTCTTATGTTTTCAATAATGTCGTGGATCACATAATCTTTCGCTCCCGGCGGGAGTATGGATTGTAAAGCATGTTCTAGTGCGGAATAAAAATCAAGATTTTTGGGCAAATAAGCCGTCAAGGTAAATAAGAAAATAAGTGAAGGGAAGAGGGCCAGAAAAAAATGATAGGTCATGGCACTTGCACGCATATTCAGATCGTTTCTTTGCGATTCCTGATATAAAAAATGCAACACTTTGTAAATGGGAACTCCTCGAAAACCCGGAAAGGAATGTTCCTGCATCCAGTGTTTTAAAGTTTGGACCCAAGGCAAATTCAAAAGCTGAATGCTAAATTTATTTCGTTGGGTTTTCAAAATGGGCTTTCAATTTGTATAGCACAAAATCGGGTACGGAAATTTTTTTTGCCGGCTTGCGCATCCCAAAAACAAAGGATGACATGTGCGGCATTCAATAATTTTCCTTCTTCATTGTAAATTTCCGTGTCAAATCTTATGAGATCATTGTTAGGTTCTTTTACACAAGTATGGATGTTCAATAATTCATCATAACGGGCAGGCCTGAGATATCTGACATGCATAGATACGACTGGCATCCAGATTTTATGTTCGTTTTCCAGATCCGCATACCTTATTCCCATGGCGCGCATGGCTTACACGACCCAGTTCAAAGTATTGGGTATAGTTTCCATAATATACATATCCCATCTGATCTGTTTCGCTATACCTGACCCTTACCTGAATTTGATGCCTGAATATCATTTGACTTTAGGTAAGTTTACCATAAAAATGTATTAACGTTCGTTAGTTTATGGCTCGTAACACCGGACAGGACATACAATGTGGGCCCCCACGGGCTCTGGAGAGTTCGCTGGAAGGCAAGGTGATGATTGTTTTATGAATTTGATCTGGATCGAAATCAGTTTTTAATAATTCGGTGGCATGTATGATCTTATAACCTGCATTGCGAAATGCGGTTTCCGTTACCGGATTTCGGTCATAGGTAAGTGCAACACCCGGCCTTAAAGTGAGTAAGTTGCAGCCGTCGGTCCACTGTTCCCTTTCCTGATAAGGCGATTCTCCATTCCCGCTCCAAATGAACTCGATGTTCGGACTGATCTCATCATGCATCAAGTCGATGACAGAAGGATACTCTACAACGCTGCCTGATTTTCTGTAAACCGTTACATACGAACCCAGTCCATCTTTTTACAATGGGTTTGAATCCGATAAAACGATGGTGATCGAATTGCGTGAACAGCGTATCAATATGCATAAAGGAACGTTCCTTGGGGAACATCCACTTCAACCACATTTTTGATCAGATCTTTTCAAATAATACGCGTTTTAGAGTTTGAAGTGCGTGGTCAGTGGTGCGTTCGCTACTGCCGATGAGTAAATATTCTTCGTTGAGTAACATGAGGTCACCGCCTTCGATGCTAATGGGTTCTCCTTTTTTAGAGGGTGGATAATCATCGATCACATTCAAATTGATCAGTTTGTTTTCATTCGCGAGATAACTGAAATCCGGATGTGCATGCAAAATAAACCGCGTCAGCAGATTTTCGCGATGTCTAACGGATTTGGATGCTTTGGTAATGACAATATGATCTTTGATGGTCAAGGCGATATCCCGCGTAAAATAAAATTGGGGATCGGATCAAAATAGATCTGATCTTCTTTTTGTAATAGCCGAAATCAATACTTGATAAAGTATGGTGATCCATTTTGCACAATTCTGAAAAGTAGGCTTTTGGCAATTCTTCAAAATCGCGGATCATATCCATGACCTCGGTTTTGATCTTTTCATCGGCATCTAATGATTCCTTGATGAGTTGTTGGGTTTCCAGCACGTTTTTTTCGCCCAGAAATTTCACCAATACGGATCGAAAGATATGATGTTCCCTGCGCATGGTGGGCAGGTGTACAATATCGTCGAAAAGCAATTCGGTAGCGCGCTTCGGACTGATGCGGTCGATCCTCATCCGGACTGTGGATGATCACTTTTAATAATTTGTTGATTTCGAATCAACGTATACCCCTTGTTTCATAATGCATCAATTGGTCACAAAGGTATTCAATTTTTTTGGGACCGGCATTGAACTGCCTGTTATGCTTATTTTATGGGCATTCGTTCGGGATCAAGGAGTTCATTAAAAGAAAAGGTTTTCAACCATTATTTGGGAGTTAACAGAGAACTTGCAAATTTTATCGAAACTGCATGTGTGAATACTACATATTATATAAATACGGATGTAAATATGCATTTATAAATGCATTTAAAATTTGTTTAAAAATCTCAAAATATATAAACTTCAAATTTTGGATTGATAATTCAGTAAAAGTAATTATTTTAAATAATGAAAACCATATCACTCATTTAAAATAATTATTTTGCCGGAAGAGATCCGGATTCCACGAGCATCAATGATTTCAAAAATGTGAACTCCATTCGGAATTTGATGCGGACTCAATTCAAAATAATTTTGATCTGTTTCGATTTCAATAAAATTTGACCATTGTTTTGGTAGATCGAAAGTTGATATTTCGGATTTGTTGGTTTAAAGTAGAGTAGGGAATTGTTTTGTGCCGGATGCGGACTAATGATATAGCCATTTGAAAAATCGAGTAGTAAAACGGAGACTGTTTCACTGGGACCCACATTTCCAAATTCAAGCTGATAATAATGTTTACTGTTCAATTGAGGACCTTTGTGTGAATTGATAAGTAACGGTCTCGATTTTACCGCCGCAAATACCACCAATAAATCCAATTTCAATAAACGATATAGAATCCGTCGAATGCAGTATTCTGATTCCATCACATGTTTGGCCCTGAGTCATTTGCCATTCCAGTAAAATGTTTTTATCGACGGCTATTGCGTTAAAATAATTTAGTACATTTTGTGAAATGAGGCAATGGACCTGAAATAAAAGGATTATAGGTAAGTAAATATTTCGCAACACAATATCATTTGATGTTTAACGGATAATATTCCCGTATTGTTTTGGAGCTTAGTTCTCATGAAGATGGAATTAGTTTAAAATGATCTTTAAAATCAGCGTATTTGAGATGATTTTTTACATCTGTTAAAATCCCCTATCTTTCGCCATCAAATTCGGAGAAATGGGCCAAACTAGAGTTTTAGTACTGGGAGCAAACGGTCAGATCGGCACTGTCCTGGTTGAAGCACTTCGGCAGAAATGGGGTCGTGAAGCTGTCATCAGCTCTGATTTAAAAGCGCCATCACATCCCAGCGGACCTTATGAACTCATCAATGTTTTGGATCAGGAAAGCATTCGGCAGGCTGTTCTAAAGTATAATGTCACCCAGATCTATCACTTGGCGGCTATTCTTTCCGCAAGAGGCGAGCAGGATCCGATAAATACCTGAACATCAATATGCAGGGCTGTTGAATGTCCTGAATACAGCGGTCGAAATGAAATTGGAGAAAGTTTTTTATCCAAGCACCATTGCTATTTATGGTCCGACCACACCGAAACACATGACGCCGCAACAAACTATTTTTGTTCCAACCACCGTGTACGGTATCAGTAAGCACAGTGGCGAGTTGTGGTGCAATTATTTTCACCAACGCTATGGTTTGGATGTTAGGTCGCTTAGGTATCCGGGTAGTAGGCTGGCAATCGCCTCCGGGTGGTGGCACTACGGATTATGCCGTTGAAATTTTTCATGAAGCTATCAAAAATGGAACCTATACATGTTTTTGGAGGCTGATACGCGATTGCCAATGATCTATATGGATGACAGTATAAGGGCTACCCTTGAACTTATGGATGCACCAAAAGAAAACATCCGGGTGCGTACCAGTTACAATCTTGCAGGCATGAGTTTTACCCCTGCAGAATTGGCTGTAGAAATTCAAAAGCATATCTCCGGCTTTAGCATAAATTATATACCTGATTTCAGACAAGCCATTGCCAAGTCATGGAATGAAAGTATAGACGATAGCGAAGGAGAAAAGATTGGAACTGGAATCCCATTACGATCTTGAAAAAATGACCTCGGAAATGATACAAATGTTGAAAGCACAACAACCTTCCAATTGATCATCCATAAATCTTCGATATGTACGGACAAGTAAAAGAACAACTGGCTGCAGAATTAAAAGGGATTCAGGACGCAGGATTGTATAAAAAGGAAAGAACCATCACTTCACCCCAAAGTGCTTTGATCGATACACTTGAAGGCGGCAAAGTGCTGAACTTTTGTGCCAATAATTATCTGGGATTATCATCACATCCACAAGTTATAGCAGCAGCTAAAACAGCTATCGATCACTATGGCTACGGCATGTCTTCCGTGCGATTTATTTGCGGAACGCAGGATCAGCACAAAATGCTTGAAAGGCAAACAGCAGATTTTTTGGGAATGGAAGATTGCATCTTGTATGCTGCGGCATTTGATGCGAATGGTGGCGTATTTGAACCTTTATTGAATGAACAGGATGCCATTATATCGGATGAATTGAATCACGCTTCTATAATTGACGGAATCCGTTTATGCAAAGCACAACGCTTCAGATATCTGAACAACAATATGGATGACCTCGAACAAAAATTGAAAGAAGCATCTACAGCAAGGAGAAAACTCATCGTTACAGATGGGGTTTTTCAATGGATGGGACCATCGCACAACTAGATAAAATTTGTGATCTCGCAGATCACTATCAGGCCATGGTCATGATCGACGAATGCCACGCCAGCGGTTTTATGGGAAAGACCGGCCGTGGAACCCATGAATATCGCAACGTCTTAGGTCGCATTGATATCATTACCGGGACCTATGGAAAAGCATTAGGTGGAGCATCTGGAGGATTTACTGCCGCCCGGAAAGAAATTGTGGATATGCTGAGGCAACGATCCAGACCTTATTTGTTTTCAAATACACTTGCACCTTCGATTGTTGGAGCATCTATAAAGTGCTCGAATTGCTAAGTGCTTCAACCCAATTGCGGGATAAACTGGAAGCCAATACCAAATATTTTCGAAATGCGATGACCGCTGCCGGTTTTAATATTGTGCCCGGCGAACATCCCATTGTACCGGTGATGCTGTATGAGGCCACCCTGGCTCAAGATTTTGCAGCGGCTTTGTTAAAAGAAGGGATTTATGTGATTGGTTTCTTTTATCCGGTAGTGCCGCAAGGGAAGGCCCGGATCAGGGTTCAAATATTCGCAGTTCATGAGATGGAGCATCTCGAAAAATGTGTAAACGCATTTATAAAAGTAGGTACTCAGCTTGGGGTTCTTTTTAAGTAAAAATTATAAATTAATTATATATATATATATCATTAATACAATTGAATATATATTAAATAATATTTTAATATAAAAAGCCTGAGTCAATTCCTTTATTTTACCATTTCCTTCAGTTTCTTTGTGGTGATTTTTAAATACGAAACTCCTTTCCGTACATTTGTTGAAATTCTTAATCTTAAAACAGTATCCATGCGTTACCTATCCATTTTATTTTTATTTGTACTTATGAATGGCTTATCGGGTCAGGAATCCTGATTACTTCGGTTTCCGACCATTTCCAATGACCAGATCGCCTTTAGTTATGCCGGTGATTTATATTCCGTATCTCCAACGGGGGGTACAGTCCGAAAAATTGACCAGTCATAGGTTATGGAATGTTTGCAGACGTTTTTCTCCCTTGACTTTAAGAACATTGCATTTTCTGGTCAGTACGATGGCAATACCGGAAATTTATTTAATTCCAGCGCAAGGTGGAGAGCCTAAAAGATTAACTTATT
>JADJYQ010000003.1 GCA_016719615.1 Saprospiraceae bacterium | reverse complement strand
TGGTTCTCTGATTTACCTCAATGGAGGTGATGATCTCAGTGATCCTCTTCAAGAGTTGAAGCTGCCGTGGTGGTCAGATCCTATTGGCTAAAACTTCAATCAAGCCACTGGACGGCTGCCCTCATCAGCGATACCGCCGAAGGTAACAAAGGGCTTGCATTCTATGGTTATCTGCATTTTCGCAGATTTGCGCAGACAGTTCGTGCACCCTGAATTTATTAAATCTGTGCATGATCTGCGCAAATTTGCAGGAACCCAATGCATGCCCTTGAGAAACCGAACGCATCCGAAATTTGATTGAGAATCCTCATGGAATGAAACAAATTTTAGAGAGAATTTCAAATCCTTTTCACTTTGCAGAATTTAAACGAAACAAGGAAGCTCTCTGTTACCGAATCTATCAACAATTTTGCCAATACCTAATAAAACGCAAAGACAGTTTTGAATTGGTAAAAATCATGCATGAATTCACAGGCTTTGAACCCAAAATGTGAACCAATCTATTGTGGTTTTTAGCATGTATCATTATAAATCAGATCGAAGCTTAGGAAGGGGACTGGCCAATGTTTGGATTTTCTCTCAGGTAAGCGGTTATTTGATTTATTTCTGTACAGATGCCAGAACACGAACATTTACTAGAAGGCCTTGGAAAACTTTAAACTGGTACATGAGCTGTATTTATGTTGGGAAGTTATCAGACTTTAAGCTGGAGGCTGTTTATAAAATCTGGGTGCATCCATCTATTTGAAGAAGAAATATTAGTATATTTTGGTTATTTATTTTAAATATGAGTTACCTTTTATTACCATATTTGATGAATATCTTTAATTTTAAATATGTTGTATTCCATTTTTACTTTCATTTGTTTACTTTTTTTCAAGGCTTACAAAGTAAAAGAGAATTATTGGGTATATGGAATATTAGCCTCTGTTAGTGTAGGCTTCTTACTATGCTATAACTTGGGTGTTAAAAGTTGCGATATATAGAGAAGGTGGACTAGGCATTGACAGGTCAACTGCGACAGTAGTGGAGTGGTTGTGATTTTAGTTTCTATTTGGGGTAGTGGATAAATATTCGGGATTGAATTGGTATGATAAAACAAATGATAAGCTCAATGAGAAGATAACGGATTCGGACAACATTTCTGAAGAAGAAATGGAAAAGTTAAAAGCTGGTAATATTATTAAGGATATAATATTATTCAAAAGAAGAATAGAGTCTTCCTTCTTTTGGCTAGTTGAAATTCTTTCAAATTTCAAATATGCTTTATATTTTGGCCTACCAATCTGTTTATTTCCTAACTTGTTGCTTTATTTCCAAAGCTGAATATAGTAAATTTATCAGTTGTTATTAATATCCTGTCTACCGGTGCCAGCTGTATGACTTATAGCTATCCCATTTGCACAAAAAGAGAGCAGGTCAAAAAGGAATTCAAAAATTGCTCATCTCGGTATCGATAGGGTGGACCTGGTTTTATTGAACATGGATGAAGAAATGAAATCTCAGTTGCATTGGGAACATTCAAAGGAATTCAAATTCAAAGGCGAAGTGTCGATGTTGTCGAACGCAACATAGTAGGGGATACCACTTATTTTATTGGTGGTGGGATTATAAAGAGACTAAACTCTACAAACTTGAGGCCAATTGATTAACTATGCAGTGGGAAATCTTCCTGAGCAGAGGGATCACCAAGAAAGATTGTATTCATTTTTAAATCGCTATTTATCACTGAACCATTGATCCATGATATTGCTAATACCTAAAAAGAAGCGCATTTTTGAGGGTTCATGGATATTTTACTTCAAGCTTGGAGTGCTTTCCCGCACCGCCTCCGAAATTCGTTTGATCAAATTTATTTATTTCATTTTAAGATGGTCTGCTGTAATTAAGCGGACTGTATTTATTTTATTTATTAATATAATTTGGATTTTCACAATGGAAACAATTTTCGCGCGCTTATTACGGCATTCCCTTTAGTTCGCGACTCCAAACAATAAGTACAAAGATCAACTAACAGTCGAAGCCATTGAAACAGTGACCTTATTGAGTGAAGCACCTAAAACTTTAGCCACAAATGCAAAGGGCAAGCCGATTTCTCTGCATTCCGGAATGCCCAAATGATACAGAGATCCTAAGGTTTGGATATAAAACTCGTCAAAAATTATGCAGAATTGAGCAGATGAATTTTGAGATTCTTTGGAGGCTACGACGACGCATTTTGAAGAGATCTAGTATCTGCAACCCGATGGAAAACAATCATCAAAAAAACATTCCTTCTAAAATATGCAGTTATTTCTCCAAAGACGTGGCTTCATATAATCCTCAAACAGCTGACCGTGGTTGGCTTCTTCGGGTGAGGTCTTTATACAAAAGTCAGCAAGATTGGTGGAGTCCCCATGATCCGGGGCTTTGCAACCAACCGATTATTATATACCGTTGACGGAGTTCGAGGATGAATTCCGCCATCTTTAGAGCGGGGGAATATTCAAATGTTATTTGGTTGGAACCATTTGCCATGAAAATACAGAGGTTTCTTCGGACCGGGGTCTATCATTTACGGAGCGATGCTATCGGTGGTCATGAGCTTTCAGACCTTAACTCCGCAATGTCCTCGACGGAACAATTATTGATCAATGGCAAAGATAGTAAGCAGATATTCATCGGCAAATGATGAAATCCCAAATCATTTTGATGTAAATATCGGTTTGACAAAATGGGCATCAGTTAGCAGTATTACTTATTTCGAAAATATGTTAATTTGAGGAATGGGAAAATGGCCCCGTGAATATCTCAACAATTCGTATGTGCAAAGAATGACAGTATTGACAGAGTTGTTGAGAATCTGATCCCAGGGTTTAGAACCCAACAGCATATTCTCAAATCAATTTCATGCAAAAATTTCGCTTCACGCCGACCATAAATTGGGATATAGATATGGATTTCATTTTTCTGAAACCTCCGAGTTTTCGCGGTATGATCGTCTGATTGAAAAACAAAGCAACGGCCTGCCTGTCTCGGCTGTATGGAACTATGGTCCGCAAATTTGGAGTATGAATAATTTGTCAATAGCATATACCGGGCCCAACAAATTGTACGATGGAGTTACATTTGCGCCTGGCGCATCGAACTTTAGAGAGTGGATTGATCGGAGATTCAATCATCATCGTTTGCGTAATAATGCAGAGCAAGTCCAGGCATATTCTGCGAATTTGGATTTTGAAAAACATCAATAAGCATCGTTTATATTATGGTCTTGAATATGTTTTAAATGATGTAAAATCTAGAGGACGGCTACTGATATCAGAAGTGGAAATCAATTCTCGTACCCGATAGATACCCTGCATCTACGTGGATGAGTTATGCCGCTTATGAAATTATCAATATCTCCGCATCCGATCGATTATTGTGCCGGCGGTTTGAGATTTGGAGCTTTTGATATTCAATCGGATTTTGCAAGGCATCTCGATTTTTTTTTCCATTTGATTTGTGGAATCAAATGTTAAGAATTCTGAATTATTGGAAGTGTGGGTATGGTTTGCAGACCGAGGAAAGTTTTTTAAAATCAGCATCAATGCAAGTACTGGATTTTCGTGCACCAAATGTCGATGACATCGGGAAAATATTTGATTTTGTTTCCGGTGAAGTCATCGTTCCAATACTTCATTAAGCAGAACACGCTTACAATGCAGAGAGGCATTACTAAAATATTTGGTGACAGATTAAAGTTTGGGTTGGCCTGTTTTTATACTTATCTGAATGCTGCAATGGTTCGAAGAGCGTTTCAAGTCAATGGACAGGACATTATTTTTGTATGATGGGGAATTGAGTAAAGTATATGCCATTCAGAACGCGCTTATGGAAAAGTTTATGGATTTAATGCCGGGCTTGAAATCAAATTGGAATAAAGGTTTTAGTTTGATTTCAAAATATAATATTCAAGTCGGAAAAGAAGAAATGGACAATGGGGGGAAGTTAAACCCTTCAGACATGACTGCACCTGCATTTGGATTGAGCTCTTTGGCATTTCACAAAACAAATTGGACATGTAAGTTTATGCGACATATAGTGCAGGAGTTCGTTTCGAAGATTTGAATCCGAAGAACAAGGCAAGCCCGCTATTGCTGCATAGATGCCAACGAAATCCTTTTTCGCCTTCATGGTATACGCTAATTTTAAAAAAATGTACCTAATTCATCAAAATTGGTCTGTAAGCTCAGGTATTGAAAACACAACAGATCACGTTACAAAACTTATAGTTTTCTCCCGGAAGAAATTTTGTCATTTTTGAGGGCGTTTTAATAGATATGCCTCTTAGGTGAAAATACCATTAGCCAATTTGGAATGCGATTATTCGCCACAAAGTCACAAAGACGCGAAGCACCACGAAGGGAAAACTAGGGCCTTAGTGCTTTGCGCTCGGGGCACAGATGAAGCCTGTAAAGCCAAAGCCCCAGCCCAAAGCCTAAAGCCAAAGCCCAAAGCCTTAACGCAATATAATAATCGCTTATTTTCTATTCCTTGGTCCTTGTGCCTTCGTGGCACAATAAGCCGAACAGGCTCGACCTTAATAAATATCGAATCCCAAAAAGAAGACGCAAGCGAGGTGGCACAAAGTCACGAAGACAAAGTACCACGAAGTGGAAAACTTAGTGGTCCTTAGTGCCTTAGCGCCTTCGTGGCAATAAAAAGCCCAATAGAATTCCGGAATTAATAAATATCGTATAAAAATGAAGATCTCGAAAAAAGCGAGGCCACTAAAAGTCACGAAGACACAAAAAGTACCACAAAGTTAGAAGCTTAGTGGTCTTTGGTGCTGGCGCCTTCGTGGCTATCTTAAACACCCTACGAAGCCCAAATAAAATATTTAAAATCCAACAACATATTTATTTAACTTTGCGTTTCAAAGTACTTTTAATATCAAATAAAATGAAACAAACAAATGAACTCATAGAAAACCTTAAAAGAAATCCGGTCCTTAATGGAGCGCTCGTCCAGATTCCTGTCGTTGAGCGGACTGTCGGGCGATTGCCGGGATCGCAGCATTAGCAGGGATTGCCGCGCCTTTATAGTTTCCTGGGACTTTCCTTTGATGAAGCCGGATATCATTGTTTCCTCAACGTTGAGTCCAATCCAAATGCATGTTACTCTTGGGATCATTCTTCTAACCGTGTTGTTGGTCTCCATTAAGCAGCCACCGGCTTACCATCCGGGAAAGCAATCAGGATGGCCAGTCTATTTGGGATCCTACCGCTAAAAGACTGTTGTTGCATTTAGTATACCACTCATCGTCGGAGGCGTGTATTGCATCATTCTTTTATATCATCAGCAAATAAAATTTATAATGCCACTAACATTGATATTCTATGGCTTGGCACTAATCAATGCAAGTAAATACCCCCATGGCACACATTCGCTATTTAGGTTTCGTCCAAATTTGTGGTTGGTTTGTTGGCTTCTTTATTTTTAGAATATGGCTTACTGTTCTGGGCCTTGGGTTTTGGACTCCCGTGCATATAACGTATGGGATCATTAGCTACTATAAATACGAAGCGTGACAATTTCATCGAAGATTTAAATCAGGCCTTTGAAAGCAGGGGTGCGCCTGGGCATCATGTCAATCCTGATGGTCAACGATTCGGTCGATTTCAACACCCTCAAAGAGCATTTGCAAATCACCGATGGCAACTTGGAGGCCAGCCACATTCAGGCACTGGAAAAAATTGAAATACATCTTGGTCAAAAAACAATTTGTAGGTAAGAAGCCAAATACCTCATATGCCGCTTCAAATCCGGTAAAGAGCATTTGGCGAACATCTCGATGCTCTTGAAAAACTGATTAGGAAATCAAATTGAATTTTTTTATTTATTAACTTTGAAAAACAAAGTACTTTAAAAAATATTAAACTGAATTTAAAAAATGGAAACCCAAACACTTGCAGCAATCCCGCCGATGAGAACCGAAATTCAAAAAATCTGGATTTTCCCGGGGGAACTTGAAAAATTGTACCGAAGGATAAATCCCAATTCAAAGGTGAATTCAACCATTTATATCCCGAAATCAAAGCTTCCCAAATCAACTCGTTTTTGAACGAACGTTTAAATTTTGAAAGAAGGTGTTGTCCTGGGGCTCTTCAAAGGAATTGCTCTTGGTATTGCTGGCCATTATTATTTCGGGATTAATTTGCAAAAATTCCCCACTTTACGGGCATTTCAGAGGATTATTTTTATCCCCGAAATTTGGGCCTTGGTGTTTCCAACTTTGACGTTTTACCGCCTGGAAAAACGTTTGTCTTAAAAAGTCTGGGTATTGTTTTTTTAATTTTCCTGATTTCTGCTATCTACATCAATACGCTCCACAATATTTTGCCCAGCGATACCTTGATTCTTGCCTGTATTCATTTGCCTCTTGTGCTTTGGGCTGTCCTTGCTTATGCTTTTACCGGGTCAGCGTTTGGGGATGTTCAGAAACGTTTGGATTTTTGCGGTTCAACGGCGAACTCCTGGTGATCCATAGCGGTTGTGTTGATTTCAGGGGGATTACTAACGGCTGTTGTTTGGACTCTTCGAACTTATAGGCATTAATGTAGAGCCATTTTTTGAAAATACATCCTGGCATTTGGCTTCCTGCAGTTCCCCATATTGGGAGCGTATCTGGTATAATCGAATCCGCAACTCGTCAAAACGTTAGCACCTGTGTGCCAAAATCTTTACGCCCCTCGTCCTCGTCCTGCTCGTCGTTTATCTCATATCAGTGGTGTACACAGGAAAGACCCCATAAGTGACAGGGAATTTCTTCTCTTATTTAATGTATTGCTCATCGGCGTTGGCACTTGTATTTTTTTCAATTTCAGCGGATCCACACAATTCAACAAGTAAGTCCGGACATTATTTATTATTAGCCTTAACCGGCATCACGCATTATTGTAAATGCAATTGCGCTTTCAGCCATTCTCTTCCGAATTTCAGAATGGGGGCGACCCCCAGCCGAATGGTTAGTTTGGGTTCGGAATGTTTTGATGTTGTTTGCATTTATGTCTGCTCACCTATCAACTCTTTCAAAGTGTTAAAGAGAAATTTATAAGCTCAAGAGTTGAAATCGTTATTGCAAGGTATTTGCCTATATATCTTGTTTGGGCTTTGATCGTAATTTTTATCTTTCCTTTGTTGTTTCATTTCCAATAGCTTTTTTAGGATTTGCGTAGGTTCATTTTTGCGACAATGGTTTAAGTAAGGCCTCATATACTTTTAGAATTGTTTTATAAACCAAGTTTAATTATTAAATTTGAGATCTTAAAAGTAAACTTAAGCTCAATGGTTGGTTTCAAGAAGTTTTTTGACATTCTCAAAGAATTAGTTTCTGGTGTTAATCTGCCCTTCAAATACCTGAGAAGCATCGGAAAGAATATGCTGGAAGCGGTAGCAGATACTGCAGAACTAGTTGACGAAACGCTTACCATTCTTAAGCAACATCTCCCGAAAGTTATTTTTGAATTGAAGTTTGGAGATCAACAAAAGGCCAACAGTTAATCAGTGAGATTAGAAGTTTTCCGGGATGGGAAACTAAGTACCGTCAATTTCAACTTTGCGATAAACTTGGAGGGGAGTTTTAATCTGAAAAGGAGAGGGCTTATGCCTTGTTAAATCGATTGATTTATAATGGTCTGATTTGATTAAACAGAAAATATGTGGGACTATATAGGCGGTGAAGCCAATGCTGCAAAATTCAGTAGGTACGCTGCTGCTCGAACTTTCGAGTCTGTGCTAAGGTGGGATTCAGAATTCTGATACAGTCGTAAATTCACTGGAGCAAGCTCGTAATGAAGTTAGTAAATGGAGGTGCAGGTGTTTATCGATTTTGAAAAGGTTGAGAGCATAAATTGATGGGAGATCAAATAATGGATTATATACATTGAAAAATTCGACTTGTGATTTGTCCTGGAAGTAGGATTAATGTAAGTTTTTACTGGGATTGTATAACGTCAGCACACATTGCTTATCGGATATTTACATTGTTGGGATAGATAAAGTCTCAGAAGAAAATCAGTATCATGAAAAACTAATTCAAATTTTATTTTGATGAGTGCCTTGTTCTTTGGGCTCATACCCGCTTTGTCAGCGCAATTGACAGCATCTGTCGATGCCATTCCCAGCGAAAAGAAGAAATAAAAAATATCTGAAGCGGATGTTGCTAAAACTTTGAATGCAAGGCTGACGGAAATTAAAAAAAATGGATAAAAGAGGATTATCAGCCATCCAAAAAAGGAATTGCGCGATGAGGTGAAAAGCCATAAAATCAGAACTCAAAAGCAAATGGAGGAGGTGTTTATCTTTCTCTTGGTGGCATTCTCCTCATAATATTATTGTTAGTGCTTTTGCTTTAAGGTAATTTTGTGTTTAAATAACACTTTATAAACGAATGAAGTCATTTAAGCACTTGAGGTAGAAGAGTTTGAGCTTTGTATGAGTAATCCATTTTATAAAATCGGAAAATACTTATTGATAATAAAATTCGTATTATAAAATGCTTTTTTCTACCTGCATATACAAGGGTTATTATTTTGGTATTTAAAATCCAACAGTTACTTCCACATATTAAAATTAGCAATGAATGCAACGACTGCTCTGTTTCTCGCACATTCATTCATTCATAAATCATTCTCTCGTAATAATTTTTTAAAAAAATATAGTACCACATGCAAACAAAAGTACCCGGCCTGATATTAATTATCATTGGTGTTATTATGATTGCTTATAATGGCTTTAATTATCAAACGACTGGAGAAATTGGTTGAAATAGGGCCTGTACAAATAGAAACAAAAAGAATAACTTTGTAGAATTGTCGCCATACTTGGGTGCTGTTTTATTGGTAGCGGGTATTTTCTCTTACTCTTGCGCACGAAAAAGTTTTAGCTTAAACAATCATCTAAATAAATTCTTAAAAATCAGTTATGCCAATTTTCAATGTTTTAATCGTATTAATTGTTGCTGGTTTTGTTCTCTGGCTGATTAATAATTATATTCCATGGACAACAAAATTAAAACATACTCAATACAGTAGCTGTCATTGTAGTAATACTTTGGTTGCTGCAGGTTTTCGGACTTATAGATTTCTAAAGAGTATCAAAGTGTAAAATCACTTCGGAATTACATTTATTTCACCTTATAAATATGAATCAATATGAGAACATTTACATTTATGAAACAAATAAATTTCATATTTTACTATAGCCTTTCAATTCTATTGCTGCTTGCGCTTCCATCTTGTGCTAAAAAAATAGCCTTCCTAAATTCATCTGTAGTGCCTGCTGCACAAGGTAATGTAACTATGAAGGTAGACAAGAATTTTCATATGCCACTATTAAATATACTTATTGTGCTGATTGTTGTTGGAGTCATATTATGGCTTGTTAATAACTTTGTACCAATGGATCAAAAGATCAAAAGTATCCTCAATGTTGTTGCCGTTATTATTGTCATCATCTGGTTGTTGAGGGCATTTGGTATTGTTTCGATTTGACAAGGTTCAGGTTTGATTTTTGAAATTTTATAGCTTTCATGAATTTGTAAAGCTCTGCAACTGTGATTTGCATGCAAATGTAAATCCATCGACACTTTTAAAAGACCTTAGCGCTTTCAATCAGCAATTCTGGCTTTTTACGGAGATCCTTACAGATTTCTGAAGTTGGGAGTCTATTGAAAATAAAACACGAGCCTTTCTTATAATAGATAGGGATGATGCCGTAGGAGATCAAAAGCAATTCTTGAGCAGTGATTAGCTGTTTTTGAGTTTGAGGTTAATAGGGGATAAAACCTTTAATACATATCATTAATAAACTCCAACGTACGTCTGTAAATGTTCTCATTGATGATCGGGTATCATAGATGCCATTCGCGATCTAATAGGAAAAGGACTCCGTTTAAAATCCCGTTGATAAATTGAATTTGTTTTAAAATTCATTGATTTTATTGAAGAATATTGGACCTGTTTGCGGATGTGTTGCAAACAGGTTTTTCTGATGGAGACGGTATGCCGCGAAAGGTAAGCAAACCCTGCCCTTAAGTCGGAATCTTTATATTGGATTTGTTGTGAGGTTCATGCTTTGGTGGTAGATTGGTTGTTTTCTGATGAACTACAGGGCCAAAATCTTCTTGGGATCAGCGCGTGGTCATTACAACCAGATCCATTTAAATTTAATCAGCCACTGCTGAAGCAGATGTCTTAAACTTTCATTTAATCTTTATTTGTGTTGTGGAGTCAACGGATGCAATATCAGAATTATAAGCAAGTTGTGTTTACTGACAGGTAATGGGCTAGCTCATTAGATGGTGATATCCTTGGTCTTGAAGATAAATAGAAGAGTCAATGTTCCGGAAGCAACATTGGATTCTTTTCATTTTTTAGAAAGATAAGATGCGATCTTAATTTTAGTAGAGGACTCGACAGGCACGAATCCTAAAATTCCCGGAGTTGTTTATTTATTAGGATTCTACCCACAGATTTCAAAACCTGTAACCGAGCGAAAGACCAAATCCTGTATTTTTAATGGAAAGTTCTCCTCCAGGAATGCGATCATCATCCGGATTGATTTTAAGCATACCAAATTGTGTATTCAATTGCATGAAATCCAGCCTGCCATTTCGGCTGACAAAAATATTTCCACCCGCATCAAAGGCTTTGAAATAGGGACTTAATACAGGGGTCGTTGATTTCTACTTTTTTAAACTCCACATCCATTTCGATCTTTTCAGAAGTAGATTCATTTTCATAGATGGCTTTTCCGGAGATACCATAAGCCACATAGGGCCCAAAGCCGAGCAGTATAAATCCATTGCCCAAAGCAGCCTTATAGACCAGATTTAAAGGCAGCTCTACATACGAAAGCTTGAAAGTGCTTGTGATATCTCCATCAGTCGATTTGGCTCCTTTGGTGGTAAACAACAGTCCGGGTTGAAAATAGAAATCCGGGACAATGGGAATTTGTGCATTGACTCCAATGTGAAATCCGGTGATCAAATCATTATCAAATTTATCGCCATTGAAATCCTTGCCGTTTAAAGTCTGTAAATTGACTCCTCCCAGAAGGGCAAATCTCATTTTATTGCTTCCTGAATCTTGAGCTAAGGCGAAGGTCGCGGCCGACAGGAGCATGAGTAATATATGCATTCGTTTCATTTTCATTTTTGTATTTTGATTCATTTTAATTTATTGGCCTGATTGTAATTTAGCATCTGCTTTCATTTTTCATTTGCTGCTACTAAAAATTCTACTCTGCGGTTTTTATCGCGTCCATCATCATTATCGTTTAAATACTTCGGGAGCATTTCACCGAACCCAATGACGCTTAATCGACGACTGGTTACATTTTTGGTTATTAAATAGCTGGAAACGGCGCTCGCCCTTTGCACAGAAAGATTTTGGTTGTAGGATTTGCTCCCTTTGCTATCGGTGTGCCCCTGTATTTCGATATCCGTATCGGGATAGGTATTTAAAACGGTCACTAATTTATCCAGGTTGGATTTTGCATCATTTGATAAATTCGATTTGTCGAAAGCAAACAATACACTGCTTGAAAATTCTACAACGATGCCCTCACCAACGCGGATAACTTTTGCATCCGGAACGGCATCTTTGATTTGTTCAGCTTGTTTGTCCATTTTATTGCCAATAAGGGCTCCGGCAGTTCCGCCAACAGCCGCACCAATAATGGCACCTAGAGCAGTGTTTCCTGTTACCTTTCCAATCACGGCACCCATTCCAGCGCCTGCAGCGGTTCCTATGATGGCGCCTTTCTTGGTTTTATTTAAAGAGGCGCAACCTGCAAAAACCAGGATGCCACTTAATGCTATTAATAATAATTTCTTTTTTAATTGATACATATACGCTTTGATTTTAATGAAAAAACTTTTTCATTTCAATTGGAAAGGTAGTATATACGAAATGTTATAAGTTATACAATTATTTTTATTAATTGCATAAATCCTACATCTGATGGACTCTTGAAAATGGGCCTGTTGACGCGTATTCTCTTTTGGATCTGAATATTATTCCTTGCGCTTTGCGAAATAGAATATTCATTTTATACAGTTTAGGAGACCATACTTTGGTTTAAGCTTTTGGATATTGTGATTATGGATGAGATGCACCATCTTTGGTGAATTCAGAAGAAGAAGGAATGTTAAGGATGAAAAACTTGTCTGTTTAACGATTTATAATAAAAATTTTTATAAGGGTAAACCCTGATTTTTGACTTAAAATTATTAATTTAACACAAAAAATGATGCAGGTTATGTACAAATCCATATATTAGTGTCGGGATAAAAGTTAGCCCTGATTTAATTATCCGTTTTTGAGTATTCGAATCAAGCCAAAATGTCTTTATTTATTTACCAAAAACTCAATATCATGAGAAAGTTTTTTTTAAAGGGTAACACAATTACCCCCCCCATTCTACGAAATGCTTCGTAGGTATTATTAAACAAGCTGTATTCCTGCTTATGATTCTGTTGCCTGGAATATCGAAAGGTCAAGACACACTTATCTGCGATAATGGTGGATTTGAAAGTAATTTTACATATTACTTTGGTAAGACAGCCACCTATACAAGTGGAAGTGATGATTGCACGCCACTCTCTAGTGGTACTCCGGTTACTTGGAGCAATTCATCCTTGCCAACTTTTCGTAGATTTGAGATAGTAACGAGCGGAGTAGACACCTTGGTTGGTATAAATAGAACTAAATTTGGTTCCAAAGCTGCACTAATTAACAATCGGTATGGACATACAGATTCAATTTGTAATGGACATTTTGACGCTAACAAATTAATAAAGAGATTTAAAGTTACGAATGAAAACAGAGAATTTACAGTATGGTTTGCAGCCATATTGGAAAATCCTTCGTTGCACACAAACTCACAACCTTTTTTTAGTATTAAATGTGATCGGGCGCCAGTTAATGATTTATGTTTTGATGCTTCGATTTTGAGTTGTGAGGACAATTATGCAGATACTTTATGTGAGTATTCAGAAATTGATGCCATAGATTGGACCTGTCATAGAATTAAAATACCTAAAAACATGATTGACAGCATTGCGACATTGGAAATCATAGCTGCTGATTGTGGATGTGGCCTTCATTTTGGTTATGCATATGTAGATGGTATATGTGAGGAGTGTGATGGTAGTGCATTTGGTTCGGCGAAATTATATGATAATCATCCTCCTGACGGAAATGGTTTAGGAATCAGCTATAATGGTTGCTTGGATACGATCAGCTTTTGTGGCAGTTACGAATTGCCAACAGTATGTGGCACATGGGATTTGGACTCTATTAAAATTTTAAATTATTCGATCTATAATCTTGTAATAGATGATGTCAATCAACAATTTTGTTTTGATATTCCATTATCAGTTTTTGGAGATACATGTGTTGAGTTGTTTGCTGCTTTATACTTTAGCTCTGTTTATAATATTCTCGATCCTGTATTCACTAACGCTATTGAAATTTGCCCGGGGGAATACGAAAAATATGAGGTGGATGTGATTTCGGGTTCATGTCAGGATAATAATACAAGTACATTAATCTCCGATGATTATTATTATGTTCAGGTCGATCTGTCTAATTTACATGGTGATACCTTTACTATTGAAAGATGGCTGGATGATCCGTATCCAAATGAATCTGGGCATTATGTCATCAAGGCAGATACAGGAGATGGTACTTTCAATTTGGGTCCGTTTTTTATTCAAGAAGGGAGCTGGATGCTTACGATCAAATTCGCAAATTGTATTGACACGTTTATTATAACACCTCCTAACTTCTGTTCCGGTTGCAACAAATTCTATAGGACAACTATAAGTAATATTACTTGCGACGATAATGGATCATACAGCATTGCAGATGATACGTGGACATTTGATATTAAAGTTTTAGGTATGTCTGGAACATTTGACATTACTGGTATAGGTACTGGTTATAGTTATAATACTATTTATACAATTGATGTACCGGGATATATTGGACCTGAATGTGTGGAATTTACCCTTGTTGGTGGGGTTGGTTGCATTTCAACAATTCGGGTCTGCCCTCCTAAACCTTGTTCAAATAATGAAGACTGTGAACTTGAGGTATACCTAAAAGAAATATCTTGTGCCGAAGAAGGGACTGTATTTTATATTGAACTTGATTCAACATCTGGAAGCGGGCCGGGATATTTATGTTATGAATGTTTTGCATTTGGAGATCCAGGAAATACGGGAAATGATAATTATTTTCAGGGTAGCTTTGCCAATCCTTTCGGGCCATTTAATGACGATATATATATTACAGTTTATAAATGTAGTACTTCTGCTTGTGACTGTGATCCAAGCTGTTTCAAGGTTCTTTATTTTTCAGCGCCTGATTGTGATAACCTTGATTATCGAATTGAGAAAAAAAACAATTCATCGATTAAGCAATTAACAGAGCTTATTATTATTCCTAATCCTTTATCAGGACGAGAATTTCTAATTCGATCAAAATTAAAGGAGACAATTTTTGAACTGTATAATTTTTCATCGAAACTTATTTATTCTGGAAACTTTTCTGGTCCAGATTATACGGTTTCCATTGATTTGGCAGCAGGCTTGTATTTGATAAGGTACACGAACAGTGAAGGACTAAATAGTTATGTCCCATTAATTAAGTTATAGGATTTATTTATATAATACTCCATAAGAATCTAAATTTAGATTCTTATGGAGTATTATTAATTATTATTAAATATTTTTCAATCTTGATTGCGCTATTCATATATAAGCCTTTAATTGTATTTGCGAATTGACAGAAATGTTTAGAAAATGTATATTTTTCTTATTTGTAATTAAGCTTAGCTTAGGTTTTGGGCAAAAGAAGATTTGTTCAAAGACTGATACATCAAATTGTTTGGTAAATGAAAAATTTATCTCAACAAAATTTGAAATTGAAAAGAAATTCGAAAGTACGGATACTGTTTTTACAAGACAAACTCCTTTACTAGCCGATATGGATGGTGATTGTGTTCCTGAATTCATTGTCCAAGAAGGTAATAATCAAGGAATACTTATCGTAGATACTAAAACAGGATTAACAAAATGGAGAATTACTACTCCGTATATTGATCCTAAGCTAACGGGTATGGCTATTGCTGATGTTGATGAAGATGGTTCGCCTGAGATATTCATTGAGGCATTTTCTTCCTTTCCAAATCCAGGAAATATTCACGGAAAGTTGTTTAGTTATCATGCGGATGGAAGACTTTATTGGATTTCTGACAGTAGAGTTGACAGATATACTCATTCCAGAGACGAGATGGGTGGCACACCTGCCCTAGCTGATTTTAATCAAGATGGTGTTCCTGAGATTTATGTGAACAATAAAATATTTAATGCTAGAACCGGAATTAAATTAGCAGATGGAGGTGCTAATGGAATAGGGACAGAAATTGCTATAATTTCTGGTGGGGAAGCGTTAACTATAGCAGGGCATTTGGACAATGATTCTACAGATCTAGAATTGGCAGCGGGTTATACCATATATAAAGTAAAAATTACGAATTTAAATGGGATAACCGGAAATATTATGACTCCAAATAATATTCAGATAGATAATAGATATAGGGATGGGTATACTACCTAGCAGATTTAAATTTGGATGGAGTGCTTGATGTCATAGTGACTTCACCTGGTTTTAGTAATGAAGCACTCCTATATGCGTATACTTTATCTTCCGGCCTACCACAGCTTATAGCTAAAGCTTATCCTATTGGTATAAATTATTCTGAAATCGGGCCGCCATGTATTGGAGATATTAGGGGAACCGGCATTCCTTATGTTGTGATTACCAGGGAATCAACATTACAGGCATATTCTTTTAATGGCAATATTGCATTTCAAATGGAGTGGAGTATGAATACCAAGGATACAGCAGGTTTCAATGCAATATCTATGTTTGATTTCAATGATGATGGGAAACAAGAAATTGTATATCGGGATGAAACTTCACTTTATGTTATCGATGGTTCCTCAGCCATTCCAAAAGTAATTACTAATTTTGGTTGTTTTTCCTGGACCTGGAGTGAATATCCAATTGTGGGTGACATAGATGATACCGGTCATGCAAAGTTATGTGTTCCATGTTCCTTTGTAGAAGATGGTCAATTAGGCAAACTCATTATCTTTGGTCCTCCAGACTCGCTCCCAGGCTGGGCTCCCGCTAGAGGTATCTGGAATCAATATAATTACCATGCACTAAATATTAATGACGACCTAACTGTGCCACGTGTGCAAAAAAACAATGCCACCTATAAGAATGGAAAATACAATAACTTTTTTGTTCAGGAATCACTACTCGATAGCAATGGTATGTATCTAAAAAGAGCAGCAAGCCTCTCCGGAAAAATCAAATGCATCAATTATGATCCCATCAATGATGAATACACTGTGATTTTTGATATTTACAATCTCTCTAATGCTTCTGTTAAAGCGGACTCCAATCTGCCGGTTTCTTTTTATAAAGGTGATCCTGCAACGACTGGTTCACTGATTGATATTTATTACACTTTAAAAATATTAGAAAGCGGTGACAGCTTGTTGAATTTAGAATTTAAATTCTCTGTATCAAATCTAACCGATCTTTTTATGGTGATCAATACGACGAGGAATGGATCAGGACAATTTGATCCTAGACATTTTTTAATTGCGGAATGTGATTATACGGACAATATATCACGTACACTTGAATTGCCAAAGGTTGAGAAAATAAATGCAGCAATCTGTGAAGGCAACGGATATCAGTTTTACGATACCCTAGTATATGATGCAGGAATGTATTACCACAAAATAAATTCGGTAACAGGATGTGACAGCATCGTATATCTGCTGGAAGTAACAACCACGGATAGCATTCATATAAACCAAACTGTGACTACCTGTGATACCTACACCTGGAATGGGCAAACGTATTTCCAATCGGGTACCTTTGTACACGACACTACCAACAGCTTCGGTTGTGACAGTATTACAACATTGAATCTCGTCATCAACACTTCAAATACGATAAATATACCACAAACGGCATGTGACAGCTTTAACTGGAATGGAATGACGTATGATAAAAGCGGAACGTATCCCTATCAGTCCATAAATAGTGCAGGCTGCGATAGCACAATAACACTCGAACTCCTCATCAACAAATCGGATAATATTGATATTAATCATACAGCTTGTATTAATTATACCTGGAATGGACAATCGTACTCACAAAGTGGAACTTATAAATTGGACACTTTAAACAGATTTGGATGCGATAGTGCAGTTACCTTAAATCTAACTATCAATTCAATCATTAATGTAAATTTAGTAGATGCTGCCTGCGATAGTTATATCTGGAATGGCAATACCTATACACAAAGTGGTAGTTACCAATTTAAAACAATAAATCAGCAGGGCTGCGATAGCATTACCACATTGCAACTCACCATTAATAGTTCCAACAATTCAATGACGTCACTTGTCACTTGTGATAGTTTTACCTGGAACGGGCAAGCATACGACCAAAGTGGTATTTATCAGTTCAAAACACAAAATACTGTTGGATGTGATAGTACGGCAATACTACAACTTACTTTAAACAAATCAAATTATTCAATTACTGAGACTACAAGTTGCGATAGTTTTACCTGGAATGGAAATGCTTATGACAAGAGTGGTAGCTACCAGTATCACGCCTTGAATGCCGCTGGATGTGATAGTATCGCTACGCTTAACCTTGTTATCAATAATTCTGATCATTTAGATATCAAAGAAACTGCTTGTGATTCATTTACCTGGAATGGAAAAACATTTAACCAAAACGGAATCTATCAATACCAAACTGTAAATATATTGGGATGTGACAGTGTCATCAATTTGAATTTAATTATCAATAAGTCAAGTAAAGCAGATTTGGCATTATCCGCTTGTGATAGTTTGAATTTTCTCGGCAACATATTGAAGGCAAATGGAAAATATACATTTATGCTTCAAAATGCTGTGGGATGTGATTCTGTAATTAATCTAAGTCTGAGTATTAGGTCTGAATTTTATAATAATTCCGTTACAAACTGCGATACATTTACCTGGAATCTGAATGGACAATCCTACAATCAGTCTGGTATTTATTATCAAAAGTATGTCAATAGCTTCGGTTGTGATTCAATTTACAAACTCGATTTGACCATTAATAAAAACTACGATGAGTTACAACAAGCAGTCGCCTGTAAAGAATATTTATGGCAGATAAATAAAATATTATTCAAGCAATCAGGTGACTACATTTATCCATTAAAGACCATACATGGCTGTGATTCCATTCTAAGATTAAATCTAATAATAAATTACGATTTTGAGAAAACGGATACTGTTATCACTGATTCAACCTACACCTGGCCTGTAAATCATAAATCGTATCCAAGTTCTGGAATTTACCAGGAACAGTTTACCTCCGGCGGCGGCTGTGATTCCATTCGATATCTATTTCTCATCATAAAAAAGAATATAGGAATTTATTTTCCAAATGTCATTCGTCCCGGTGGACCAAACGCATGGTTTACTATTTTTGATAATGGTCATACCATTTCATCAATTGAAACTTTGACAGTTTATGACCGATGGGGAGATTTGGTTTGGCAAAAACATGGCATTCTCCCCAATGAACTTAAATCGGGATGGGATGGAACATTTAATGGGCAGAGTGTATTACCTGGTGTTTATGTATGGCATGCTCAACTTTTACTTCAGGATGGAAGTTTAAGAACGGAAAGAGGGGATGTTTCAGTAATTCGTTAAATGATTTGCAATTTATTTATATTTGGTGAAACTTTTAGTGATGAAAAACGTCATTTTGCTTTATTTGAAAACCTTTGTTATCTTTATCGGCTTTCTTGGTTTCTTTTATTTACTGATAGAGTTTGTTAATTCAGGTGTTTTTGGTTTGCAACAATCATCATTTGAAAGATTGGTAAGGTGGGCCCTTGGCTTGACTCTTTTGGTTGTTACATCGCATTTATTGGTGTTGAAATTTATGGGTATTTCTATTTTCTCCGGAGTGCATCTGGGTGATTTCCAGAAAGTGAGAATGAAAACGAGTAAGTCCTTAAAACAAATTTCTGAAATCTTGTTGACGCATTTGGATTCGGGCTACCTGTCTTTCAATGAAGAGAAAAGCGAAATCGCAATTTTATATGAAAAGAGCTGGAAATCCTGGGGCGAAAAAGTGATCATAAAAAAATGTGGTCAAAATGAAATGGATTCGGAAATTGAGATTATAAGTCAACCTAGTTTTAAACTAACAGTTGTGGACTATGGAAAAACTATCAGAATGTGAAGCAGATCTCCCATACCATTTCAAGCCTGAGTTGATCATAGGATCTTCTTCAATAAAAAAAGCTGAATTTATACAATCCAGCTTTTCTTTAATGAAAACATTCGTTTTTTATTTCAAATCAAATCGATCCAGATTCATCACCTTATTCCACGCGTTCACAAAATCATGGATGAAGTTATCATGACCATCTTCGCAGGCATAAACTTCTGCAAGTGCCCGAAGTTCTGAATTGGATCCGAAGATAAGATCCACGCGGGTTCCCGTCCATTTGAGTTCGCCTGATTTGCGATCACGCGCTTCAAATAAATCTTGTGCATCATTTCCAGACTTCCAACTGTTAGTTAAGTTGAGAAGATTTTGAAAATAATCATTACTCAAGGTTTCCGGTTGCTGGGTGAACACTCCATGTTTCGAACCATCGTAATTGGTATTCAGCACGCGCATGCCACCAATAAGTGCAGTCATTTCTGGGGCTGTCAAAGTCATCAATTGCGCTCTGTCTATAAGCATTTCTTCTGCAGTTACCGCATGTTTGGCTTTGAAATAATTTCTAAAGCCATCTGCTGCAGGTTCAAGAACGGCAAATGATTCCACATCTGTTTGCTCCTGTGTTGCATCTGTCCTGCCCGGAGTAAAAGGAACTATAACTTCGCGACCTGCATTTTTTGCCGCTTTTTCGATTCCAGCATTCCCAGCAAGTACAATCAAGTCTGCCATGGAAATCTGCTTTCCGCTTGTTTGAGCTGCATTAAATTCCTTTTGTATGGATTCCAATGTCTCGAGAACTTTTGAAAGTTGCGCCGGATTATTGACTTCCCAATCTTTTTGTGGCGCCAATCGAATACGGGCACCGTTGGCACCACCGCGTTTATCTGAACCTCTGAACGTGGAGGCAGAAGCCCATGCAGTGGATACCATTTGCGATACCGTTAATCCTGAATTCTGGATTTTTGATTTAAGCGCAACGGTATCATTTTCATCAATAAGTTTATGACTTGTAGGAGGTACCGGATCCTGCCAGATCAAAACTTCCTTAGGCACCTCAGGTCCCAAATAACGAGATATCGGACCCATATCGCGATGCGTTAGTTTGTACCAGGCGCGCGCAAATGCATCTGCAAAGTCATCGGGATTTTCGTGAAAACGCCTGGATATTTTTTCATAAGCCGGATCCATCCGCAATGCGAGATCCGTAGTAAGCATAACTGGAGTGTGGCGCAAATTTGGATCGTGTGCGTCGGGCACTGTACCGGCTCCCATGCCGTGTTTCGGGATCCATTGATGGGCCCCTGCCGGACTTTTACTCAACTCCCATTCGTAGCCAAAGAGATTCCAGAAAAAATTATTGCTCCATTTGGTGGGAGTTGTGGTCCATGCCCCTTCGAGTCCACTGGTGATAGTATGCACACCATGGCCACTGCCAAAACTGTTTTTCCAACCCAGTCCTTGATCTTCGATACTTGCAGCCGCTGGTTCGGGACCTACATATTTGCCCGGATCGGCAGCACCGTGTGTTTACCGAAAGTATGACCACCTGCGATCAGGGCAACGGTTTCTTCATCGTTCATGGCCATCCTACCGAAGGTCTCGCGGATATCGCGGGCAGCGAGCAGGGGATCGGGATTTCCATTGGGCCCTTCGGGGTTGACATAGATCAAACCCATTTGTACAGCAGCTAAGGGGTTTTCCAGTTCGCGATCCCCGGTATACCGCTGGTCATCCAGCCATTTGCGTTCAGAGCCCCAATACACATCTTGCTCGGGTTCCCAAACATCTTCGCGGCCTCCACCAAAGCCGAAGGTTTTAAATCCCATGGACTCCAAGGCACAATTTCCGGCGAGAATCATCAGATCAGCCCAGGATATTTTCTTGCCATATTTCTTTTTAATGGGCCACAAAAGCAAACGCGCTTTGTCTAGGTTGGCATTGTCGGGCCAACTGTTGAGGGGTGCAAATCGCTGCGTTCCTGAACCGGCGCCACCTCGTCCATCAGAGATGCGGTAAGTACCGGCACTATGCCAAGCCATTCGGATAAAAAAAGGACCGTAGTGGCCATAATCTGCAGGCCACCAATCTTGTGATTCGGTCATCAATGCGAAGATGTCCTTTTTACGGCTTCGAGATCTAAGGACTTAAAAGCCTCTGCATAATTAAAATTTTCATCCATCGGATTCGATAAAGATGAGTTCTGTCTGAGGATGTTTAATTTCAGTTGATTGGGCCACCAATCGCGGTTGCCCGGGCCGCTGCCTGCACTTTGCTTGAGAGCCCCGCCATGAAACGGGCATTTGCTTTCTCCGTTTACATTGTAGGAGGAGTTCGATGAATTGTTGTTTTCCATTTTTTATAAAATATTTATTTTTTGATAATGATAAATTCCTTCTCAACAAACATATTGCAAGCATTTAAAGAGTTTACAATTTTATTCGTTATTGAGATCATATACTCTCAATTATAAAACAAGGAAATTCTCGTATTGTTTGGCTATCTACTTTGAATCTCATGAAAAGCTAATGAAAGCCTAAAGCTAAATGCAAAAAGCTTATAGCTGCAACCCTAAAAGAATTTTATCATCCAGACATAATTATCACTTTCCAATTGAATAATTTCTTCAAGTCTGTCAGTGCCTGATATAGGTTGACCATTTTTTATCATTAAAAAACATAAAAATGGCAACAATTAGAAGGCAATTTAAAATGAGCATTGAGCAGCGTATGGCGAGGCATTTTTCAGAAAGTTTCAAACGATCGAAGGTTCTCGAGATAGAGCAAGGCAGGAGCAAAGTCAGTGAAATTTGTAAGGAATACGAGGTTAGCCCTACCAATGTATACAAATGGATGAGTAAATTTGGTGCAGCTAAAAGCCAAATTCGCATGATTGTTGAAACAAATTCCGACACTAAAAAAATAATAGAACTTAAGCAAAAAGTTGCAGAATTGGAACGAGTAATTGGTCAAAAACAGATCCTAATTGACTTTCAAACTAAGATGATTGAATTAGCAGAAGAAGCATACAAGATTGATATTAAAAAAAATATTCTTCAGCACAATCTGCTACTTCAGACAGGAGCGAAAGCGATATCCATTCTCATTAAATAAGTTGTACAGAGTAATGAATATCAGCAAACAATCTGTTCATCAAAGAATAGAAAGGAATCACCAGGATCTAGAAATAGAAGCACAACTTCTGTGGCTCATACACCAAATTCGTGAAGATCACCCTACGATGGGAGTGCGTGATCTGTTTTATAAAATTCGGCCAGAATCCATGGGCAGGGACCGTTTTGAAGCCTTTTGTAAAGAAAATAGTTTGATGTCCCTTAAGAAAGTATTTAGGCCAAGAACAACAGACAACACAGGGGTTATACGATTTGACAATTTGCTTATAGATCTCCAAATCAATCGAGTTGATCAAGTCTGGCAAAGCGACATAACCTATTTTGAATTAAACAATAGGTTTTATTATTTAACTTTTTATCCTTGATGCTTATTCTAGACGAATTGTTGGGCATAACGTGTCGGATAATTTAACGACCATTTGTACCACAATGCCAGCCTTAAAAATGGCTATAAAGTTGCGAGCCAAACAAAAGATGAGCGAATTAATATTCCATTCCGATGGTGGTGGACAATACTATGCAAAATCCTTTTTAGAGCTTACCGCAAAATATGAAATCAGAAACAGTATGTGTGAATATGCTTGGGAAAATGGTAAAGCTGAAAGGATTAATGGAATCATAAAGAATAACTATTTGATACACAGGGATATTAAAAATTATCATCAATTGACTATAGAGGTTGACCGAAGTGTACAACTTTATAACTTAGAAAAACCTCATAAAGAGTTACAAAGATTAAGTCCTGTTGAATTTGAAAATTTGGATATAACTTTACAATTGCAAAAAACACCGAGGATGAAAGAGTCATTTGATGCAAATAACAAAATATATGGGGTATCGAACCCCATATATTTTGAGCAAAAAACACCTCAGAATCTTGATGTATTCTCTGCAAATAATTCGAGTAAAAAGTTACACAAAACGGTCAACCCTATTTAGGCATTGACAATCTATACTCTATAATCCATACTCCATAATCTATACTTTTTGATCTATAATCACATTCACTTTAGCCTCCCGACATGATAATTATTTTTCTACCAATAGTATTTTTCATGTCGGGATCCCTTTAGCCTTTTCCCTTCTCCCCTTCCTTCATATTTTCTCCACCTCTTCCAACAGGAACATTAAGCGATTGATATCTTTAGAATTCAATATTAATTTTCCCTGAATATCTATAGGCTCGGAGGTATATGGGATTGGTTTTTTTGCTTTAATTTCTACAACGGTTTCTGGACCTGCTTTGCCGCAAAAAAAACAACTTGCATAGGGAAATGCAGAGAACACAAATTCCGTATGACTTTTAAATCCTTCCGTTGGAATAATATATCCTTTTAGTTTGATGGTTTTACCTTCAAGATCTTTTAAATCTTTACTGAATAAAGGTTTATCGACTTTTATTCCAAGTAATTCATCATACTCTTTTTTGTAAGTGACTTTTGCTAAAACTGGCCACATGCTTTGGGAATATAGGGATGTGGTTTTAACAATACAAACGAATGTTAGTATTGTAATCCAAAGTAGTTTTATGTAAATAACATTTATTTTCATAAGTATATTATTCAGAACTTAAGGTGTGATGTATATCTGTTTTCATAGCACGAACGGCAGGAATCAATGCCGCCAAAATGCCCAATAAACAAGCTGCAATCGGGATCAGCCACTCACCTGGAAACAAGACATCTGCACGGATTCCATATTTCATTTCGAGTTTGAGTAGTGGATTGACAATAGCAAGCAAAATATGTGCTAAGATCATTCCAATTGTAACACCTGAAAAACTAAGCAGCGCGGCTTCTGAAAGTGTCCATCGAATTATTTTAGAAGGGCTCGCTCCTGCAAATCTCAGCAAAGCCATTTCGTATTTGCGTTCCTCCATTGCTTGCCATAAGCTGATAAAAAGGCTTAACAGAGAGATCAAAACTAAGGCGATCAAAACAAAGGATAATAATTCAGTGGCTGTGCCTGTAAGTTCATACAATCTGTTTAATTCGATGGCTGGACTTGCTGCCATCATTTCTGTATTTTCATTGATGCTTCTGCCAAAATTTAAACTTTGAATATTCGTTCCTTTAAATTCCAATAGGACAGATGTAATTTCACCTTCAGTGTTTATGAGGTCCTGATTTGTCAGACAAGCTGGTCCGTGGTGATGTGCAGAATGGTCTTCTGCAACCTCGTCGTGGTGCAAAGCCCAATAAGAAGAAATAGAGATGAGGATGAGTTGATCGGTAATCGTTCCGGTAGGTTTTAAAATTCCGCAAACTTTGAACTGATGTTCATCGTGTTGATGTTCATTGACATTTTCGGTTTGGATACCATGACCTGAAATAAAAGTATCATTAATTTTCAATCCTGTTTTTATCGCGGCTTCTGATCCTATAACTGCATGAAAATCCTTGTCGAACCATTGTCCTGTTTCAAATTGAATTGGAGTCCAATGCCCGTAGGTATCTGTAGTGCCTACCAATCGGAATCCTGCGTATTGATCGCCAAGAGCAATAGGTAAAGCAGATTTGATGATGGGATGATTCTCCTTTAGAAAAACCTTACAATCTGAAAGAGGAATATTTCCCGTTGGAAAATCAATGTGAAATAAATTGCAGAGTACAGATTGTAAAGGACTCCCCTTTGCTGCTAAAATTAAATCCGTTTTACCTAAATTTTTATTGAAGTGATTTTCGAATTGGCTATTGACCAGCAAACCTAAAGTAATGAGTCCGCCTGCCAAAATCAGAAGCAATAGGTTGAACCCGGTGTTTAAAGGCCGGTGTTTTAAATTCTTCCACGCCAATAAAAAGGCATTCATGAAAACTGGATTTTTACATTGAATAAATCTTTGAGCCTTGAATCATGACTAACTACGACTAATGCAGCTCCGGTTTTTTGAGCCTGATCAATTAAAAGTTCTGCTACATTTTGAGTTCGAATATCGTCAAGTGAAGAACTGGGTTCATCTGCAAGAATTACTTTGGGTTGATTCATGACAGCTCTGGCCAAACTGAGTCGCTGCGCTTCTCCCTGGGAAAGTGCGTACGGCATTTGCATCATTTTATCTGCCAGATCCAAAGTCTCTAAAATATCAAAGATTGTTTTTTCGTCTTTTCGTCTGCCAGAAAGACTTTGAAACAGCAGTAGATTTTCAAGGACATTTAAGGCATTTAAAAAGTGAGGTTTTTGTAAAACCAAACCAATGTGTTTCGCCCGAAACTGATCCAATTCTTTAGGGCTTAAAGATTGAATTTCTTTCTGGCCAATGATAATATTTCCGGAAGATGGCTTGAGTAAGCCGGCAAGGAGGTGAAGAAAAGTAGATTTTCCGCAACCCGATGGTCCAAAAATCAACACAGCCTGACCAAATTCACAAGTTATATCTGGAAAAGTGAATTCAGCTTTTGTGGCATGAAACCGATACCGAAGTTGGTGGGTTGCTAACATTGGATTATAAATAAAAAAAAGCTGCATTTTTCATGCAGCTTAAATTTATAAAACGATTATTATTATCAAATAGATTTCCGCAAAGCAAACCAAGCAAGCTTGCATTATTGTTTTACCCATTTTTTAGTTAGACTTAAACCGCCACTTTCAATTTTTGCAAAATAAATTCCTTTTTCAAAATGCTGGACATTCATCTCGAAAGAATTGTTTTGCAGATTTAATTGGGTGCGAACGATTTCTCTTCCTAATAGATTGGTGATCACCAAACGAGCATTTTTATTAGTACTGTTTGGAAAATGAACATTGAGTTTTCCCTGAACCGGATTGGGTTGTATGCTGAAATTCAATTGTTTCAATTGATCTGTTGAACTAACTACATCAAATTTGGTACCGCTGTTTATTACTTCTTTGGTAGTTTCATCCTGAACCCAAGCAATGATATACATTTCTTTTTCATTCCAGCTTGGTTGTATCAAATATTGATATGATTTAACGATAGAACCGCCTTGATCTGCAAGATCGATTTCATCGCCATTCACGGCACTGGCAAAATCTCTGAATACATCATAATGAACTTTTTCACCATTCGGCGAAGCGTAATTTAATACGCGCTCGGTAATCGCAACGTAAAGACGATATTTTCCGCCGGGTTTTTGCCCAATTGTTTTTATTTCAATGATCGCATTTTTTGAATTACTTCCCGTTTCAGAAACCACAAGTTGTATAGCCGATTCCTTTTTAATTTCAGAGTCCAAAAATGAGGCATTCACACCACTGGCAGATTTTTTTGTCTGGCCATTGAATACAATAGTAGGAGTGCCCAGTATATTATAAAAATTGGAGCGTTGGCTTTGATCGTCTTTGTTGGCTTGATATAACAAACAAGCTGAGTAAGGGATAGGCGGGTGTATGGAAATGTGGTGGTAATGGCCTTTATAATTGTTCAATAAATTATAATAAGCCGGATTTGACCCGGCACAAACACCACAACGGCTGTTGGTGAAATGTTCCATAAAAACAAACCGTTTGGCCTGAGTATAGCCCTGAGCTAAGAAAATAAGCGAAAGTGCAGTTAAAAGTAATTTTCTGATCATAGTTATTATTTAATCGATTCCAAGTGCAATAATAACGATTGTACTGCGAAGATGTTGACGTGAATAGCTGATATGATATTGAATTAATACAAATACCACAATTTTAATCGATTCCCTTCAAGGATTAACATTTTTTGATTTGAGATGGCAAAAGCAGAGATTATATTTTTTGCAGTATATAATTCTGTTTCAGTATAGTTAATTTGATTAAATCCAAATATAGTATTGTTTTTTAATTTAAATATAAAATGTTCATTTACATCTGCCATTTCCATATCTGAGTCTGTCCATTTTTTTGCTTCAAAAAGTTGATTTGTATAAACCACAATGCTCAATTTTTTTTGAATGAAATAAATGTAATTTTTCAATTTCTTAAGAGACACGTCCTTGGCATCCATGGAAGAAAACAGGCCGCTGAATGTTGAGTTTTCAGTT
Source organism: Saprospiraceae bacterium (assembly GCA_016719615.1). Lineage (NCBI taxonomy): Bacteria > Pseudomonadati > Bacteroidota > Saprospiria > Saprospirales > Saprospiraceae > Saprospiraceae bacterium. Next base: position 99,213 of record JADJYQ010000003.1, on the reverse strand, counting down.
TTTCCGGTTTTATAATTTTGGATCGCGAGATTGTTTCCATCATAAATGATGAATCGGTCGCTGTCGTAATGGCCAATCGCTGCTTTTTCATTGAGATCTGGCGCATTTATAGTTTGAAGCAAACTAAGTTGGGCATCCAGCAATTGGATTTTGTAATCTCCCGGATAGTAGAGAATGATTTTAAACGGATCGCTGACATCCAATCTTGCATTTTCCCAATTATTTTGAATGCTTATGGAAAATAAATGAACAAACTCCGGATTGAATTTTTGAAGCGTTTTGTCTGATTGATTTATAAGATAAATATTACCTAATGGATCCAATTGTACAAGGTCGGCTTCTACAAAAGTATCCAACAATAATTTCAATTCCTGTGCCTGGACAGGTGAATATAAAATACATAAGATCCAATTAAGAATAAGGAGTCGCTTTTTCATTCTTATAAAAATGTAATTGCACATTTCCCCCTTGCATTTTTCCATAAGAACGGAATGTGATCCAATCGCCCAAATTAAGGTATCTCGAATGTTGATTTGATAATAAGTAATTTATGGGCAAATGGCGGTGTCCAAAAATATAATAATCGCATGGATCTGTTAGCAATTGTTGTTCTGCAAACTGAATCAGCCATTCTTTTTCGGGGCCTAGAAATTCCTGAACCGCATCCTGAGCTTCCCTACTTTTCGAACTAAAATAATGCGCAAGACCAATGCCTACATCCGGATGCAACCAACGGAACATTTTTTGGGCTATGGGATTCGTAAATAATTTTTTAATCATTTTGTAACCATGATCTCCGGGTCCAAGGCCGTCACCGTGACCAATGTAAATCTTCTTTCCCTGAATTTCTTTGATGATGGGATTTTTATAAATGGGAATATCCAATTCCTTGGTAAAATAATCAAACATCCATAGATCGTGATTTCCGGTAAAAAAATAGACGGGAATATTGTTTTTTCGCAATTCAAATAAGCGAGAGAGGATTGGTGTAAATCCGCGAGGAATAACTTTTTTATAATCAAACCAAAAATCAAATACATCACCAACAAGATAGAGTTCTGCGATATCTGGTGAAATGCTATCGAGCCAATCGATGATATGCATTTCCCTTTGTCTGCTTTCAGCAGAATCAGTTTTCAGGTGAAAATCGGACGCAAAGTAAACGTTTGCCAAAATAGTTTTTAAGTAGGATCGGTAAATCTTTGATCGGCCTCCATGATGGTGCCACAATTAGGACAAGTTCGCATTTCAGTTGAGTTGTAATATTCCTTGAATCGGGGCAGAAAATCTTTTTCAATATTTTCCAGGTGAAAATAACTGTCATGCAATTTCGCATTACATTTCTCACAAAACCACATCAAACCATCCATATCCTGTTCGCGGCGTTTTGCTTCAATGACCAGGCCGATGGAACCTGCTGGCCTCATCGGCGAATGTGGCGTTTTGGCAGGCAATAGAAAAATCTCGCCTTCGCGAATGGGGATATCAACCGGCTGGCCATCTTCCTGAATTCTGACCGTGATATCGCCCTCTAATTGAAAAAACCATTCTTCCGTTTCGTTATAGTGATAATCTTTGCGGGCATTCGGACCAGCTACAACCATCACAATAAAATCTTCTGCGTCCTGATAAAGGTTTCGATTTGCTACCGGAGGTTTGAGCTCAGAGCGATGTTCTTCTACCCATTTTTGGATGTTAAAAGGTCTGCGTACGGACATAGTCTGTAAATTTTGCTTAAAGATAATTCATTAAGGGTAAAGACTAAAGGCTAAAGGGAAAAGGAAATGCCTAGGCGAAAGAAGATTTTGTATGTTCTTATATTATGATATTGTACGGCATTATACCACCCCTTTCCCAAGTGATACCAGGGTTTATGGGGCCTTAAAATGAATAGATAATTATTTAAAGTCCATTAATTTCGTTTCCAACATTTTTCTGGATTCTAAAAAGGCCATCTCCAAGGCTTTAGCAGCTCTTTCTCGCGCTTTTGATTTTCCGCTGAATGCATTACCTATTTTATTTTTATGCATACCTACTAATTTTTCTCGAAACATGACTTCTCCATCTTCTAGACGGGTTAGCTTCCAGGTCATTGTAATTTCCAGTGAAATTTTACTAAAAGCCGTTACAACTTTTCCTTCAGATTGTGATTCGAGTCGGCATTCCAGTTTATACTTTGCTTTTTCTCCGGATTCTTTCACACATTGAAAGGGCATATTTGTTTTTATTAAAGAAGCTAATAAAATTTTAAATTGCTTCAATGATTCATCATAATAATCATACGTAAACCCCATTCCATCCGGAGTATTCATTCCTTCGATAGAATATTCAGTATAAGGAGCACAGATAGATGCATCAAAGGATGAATTTGTTGGATAATTAATGGTGAAAGCTTCCACTTTGATGGAGGACTGTGCAGTGACTGTAAAGACATACATAAAAATAAAAAGTATGAAACATTTTTGAAAAATGCGCATGGCTCTGATGGTTAATTTATTCATGATTTAATAGATTTTTAATTTCTTCGTGGATTCCTTTTTGTTCTGGAATGGAATTTTTTATCTTTAAAAAATTCCTGAAATTTTGACAAATAGTTATTTGGCGATGAATGTGTTTTTTAATACTTGGCAGGTCACCACTTTCTATGATCGGGTAATTTATGCTTGAATAGCCAAAACCACTTGATGCAGCATCTATGCTTGCTTGATAACTGGCCGCAGCTACTGCAAGCGCAATAGTTCCGATTTGAAGTAATTTCTTTCCCAGGAGTTTATTATTTATTTTTTGAAGACTATATCTATATTTTGTTTCTGCTATTTCCCAATAATTAATTATTTTTTCTGTCTCCTGAACTTTTAATTCAATATGGGGATCGATCCAATGCATGGTATGATTTAATGCTGTAGCAAAACAATGTGCGGCATCATTTTGAACTACGACTGGATATTGTTTTTTAGATATAAAATAGGTACATAGCTCCAAATTTCTAAAATACGCAGCCCAATGAAGTGGGTTTGCACCTATTTGATCATGAATGCCAAGTTCCGGAACAAATGAATCAACGATCATTGCCGTTTTTAAATCACTGCCTTTTACATATATATAATCTTCAGGTTCTCCTTTTTTGTCGAGTTTGTAAACATCTTGTCTCGGGCCTTTTGCTGCGAAGTGTAAAATATTTTCTTTTTGTGAGTTTGTGACATTTGTTTTAGCTTCGGATTGGATCAATAGTGCCACGATTTCAGCTTGACCATTCATAGCTGCCAGCTGCAGTGCTGTTAGTCCTGAAAAACTTGCATAACCTTCCCTGGTGAGGCAATCAACATTAATTTTAGATTCGAGAATAGTTTTAAGGACCTGAGTATGACCGTTTATAGCAGCTAAATGAATAGGAGCAAAGCATTCTTTACCTGTAGCGCAAGGATCGAGTTTGTATTTTAATAATTGTTTACAAATGTTAGGGTAACCAAATGAAGCCGCGATGCGGAATAAGTCGTCCGAATCTTCTATAGTTGCGCCATTGGCGATGAAATAATCAACCAAGGTATCGAGCCGGAACAATGCAGCATAATACAGAGGACTTCTTCCTTTTTTGTCGAAGGAGTTTAATTTAATACCTGAGTCAATAAGGGTTTTACACATTTCAAGAAAAGACTCTTTATGACCGCGGTATGTGGGCAGTAAATTTTCTTTGTATTTTTTGTGAAGTTTGATATATGCACTCGAATCAATCCCGGCTTGAAAGATTGCAAAGTAGATTGGGGTCCAATTTAATTGTCCGGAAACTATATTGAGCCACCTGGAAGTGGTACATAATTCTTTGGATTTTTTAAAATGGCCTTTGGAGATCGCATCTGAAAGTTCATTGACTTGCGCATGAAGGCTGATGGAAAGGAAAAGAATAAAGGCAATAATTGGGAACAAACCATTTTTATATTTGCCAATACACATTCCTTTGTTTGATTTTAGGCAAATCTATAAAGATTTAACCAGATGACATAAGTTCTATATTCTCTAATAATTTCATTGTTACCAAAATTGATGTTTATAAAAAACAGCCTGTTTTGATGACAGGCTGTATATTTCCATGAATGGAATCAAGCAAAGGAAAGCTTGGTTATTTAGTCCATAAGTTGATGGAATAGGTCATAATTTCACTTTCTCAATCAATTCTTTTAAATCTGGGATCTTGCCTGGATAAGGCGGACAATTACAAACATCTTTGCAGCTTTTTGAATATTTTCCAATTCCTGTAGCTTTGCAACCCGATGGTGAATTTGCAACTTGACTGCATATAAATTCAAAATGATCAAAGCAATTTAAGGAAGTCATTATTTGATTAGTAGTAAGTTTTTTCTTTTTGCCTTCCTTTACTTTTGAAAGGCCTTTAGAATTTAATTTTGTATAACCTTTGTCTTTTTCATTCCATTTGTAATAATACATTGGAGGATTTAAAATTGGTTTTGAATTGATGTTCATAATTGTAAAACAACATAAAAAAATTGAAAGGACAAATAGAGTTAAATGTTTCATAAAAATAATTTTAAGTTAATAAACCTAAAATTATCGCATTGATTAGGTTTATTAAATTATTTATAAAATTCGGATTTATTATCAATTATTTGGTATTTCATAAGTGTATTAAAGGTAATTTTTTATTGCTCATTTCATCATAAAACTAAACCCAATGAAGAAACCATTTTCATATTTTTTTACGGTGGGTATTTCCCCTTGCCCAATGTCAATAGGTTCATTAGGTTTTAGTCCTTTTGATAATTTTTCAGTATTATAATATGTTAAACCTCCGCTAATCTGGAGCTGATTTTTTTCCCTATAATTGCGCCCAAACCTAATATGTAAATCAATCCATTTGTAGCTTCGTCATTTGAAAGTGAAGTCCCTATGCCAAGAGATAAGGAAGGCTTTATTAGTGATTTGGAATTCGTAGTAATATTCAGGGAAGAGTAAATGATGGGATTTAGTTTATTGAGTTGTTCAGATTTAATAACATCATTTTCAATATAGTATTTTTCAGGGATTTTTTGAAAGGTATTCAAAGCTAGACCAAAGGAGGTATTAAAATTAAATGCGCTAGAGGACTGAAATGTGATTTCTTTCGATTGAATGCTATTCTTATCTGTTGACGCAAATTGAAAGGATGTAATTGAATCGTTTTCAAAGAGAGCAATTTGGATTGAAATATTTTCTGATTCTACGTTTATAGGAATGGTCTTTTCAAATGAGTTAGATAACATCTCTAGATATTTAAGATACATTGAGGTCATATTGACAGGCTCTTTACTAATGACTAAATTTTTTACACTTTCTAGAAGCATGGAACTTTTATAAAGTTGCTTAAATGTTGAGCTTAATTCAGATTCAATTTCTAAATATGTAGGAGTGTAAATAATGTTTTTATCTTGCTGTATATTTTTGTAGGCAGCATTTATTAAATCTATTAATTTTAACGATTCAACTATTAATGTGTTTATGTTAGCTATTTCAAAATTTAAATGAAATAATTCACTGGTGTTTATGGGTTTATTTTTGGAATTAACGGCATTTTCAAATGTAGAGAGAAAGAGTTGCTTTAAAATGGTAGGTGGTAGTTGCCGATTATGATGAATTGAATGGTAGTAAATGGAGCATTGATCTAGCATTTGTAGTATAGAGATTAGCTGATTGATTTTAAAATATTATTATTTACAGTCCTACAATATTCTATTAATTCTAAAAAATTGATATTTGAATTGGGAGATCCTGTAATATTACCTCGGCTCCCATGATCTGAATTAGTATTTGTTAAACTTGATAATAAATCTCCAAATAGGTTATTAGCTGTAAAACTTAAAGTTGGCCAATTGTTTATTAAATTATTCTGGAGCTCTGAATTTTCATTGCTATTGAAATGGGATCGTAATAAAGGAGATTCTGTTGTTTGGGATTTTGTTGTGACGTTAATCTTGGCTTGATAAATATAGTTATTATATTCAATTAAATGAAGTTGGATTGTTTCTCCTATCTTGGTTTTTCTGGCAGTTGTTTCTTTACCATTTTTTTGCATCCAAATACTATCTTTAAATACATTATAATATATATGAAGATCTTGTGAGTATATTTTATTTAAATAGAATATTATTGTTAATAAAATAAAAGTTCGATGCATTTATATTGGATTAATGAAATAATTAATTGCGCTCTTGAAATTAGTTGGTTTTTTAATTATTCATTTTATGGTTTAATATTGAATATTTAGTTTAGCCCACCTTTTTTTATCTCTCCGTAAGTTCTCAAAATTAATATCTTCTTTAAGTTCAATTCTAGAATGTGATAATTCCTGAAGTCTCAATGCTTTTGTTAAATACTTAAAGGCTATGCGATTTTTTGACTGAAGACTATAGATGCTGGCAAGGTAGTAATTTGGCTCAAATATGTTGCTGTCTGATTTAATAACTTCGTTTAGAACAACTTTTGCTAATTCGTAATTTTTTATATAGAAATAGTAACTTCCTAAATTAGTAAGTGTATATAAACTATTTGGCCCTAATTCGAGGCACTTGTATAAATTATTTAAAGCTTCTTGCTTGCGATTTGATTTAAGATATAGTTTAAATAAGTCTGAGTAAGGCATAAAATTTGTGGGATTCAAATCGATGCACTTTTTAAGCATATATTCTGCATGAATGAAGTTTCCATTAAAGGAGTAAATAATTCCTAGATAGTGATAATTGGGCAGAAATGTACTATCAAGAGTTATGGATTTATTAAAATATTCAATGGCCTGAGTATATTGTTTTTCTAAAAATGAAATTAATCCTTGGTTATGGATGGTAATGTGCTGAGTTGAGTCTAATTTGATTATTTTTTCATAAATTTCTCTTGCTTTGGCATATTGCCGACTATCTAAGTAGGCATTTCCTAAGTTATGTAGTGCGTATATAAAATTTGAATCCTGTGAAAGGGCTTTAAGCAAATATTTTTGAGCTTCTTTAAAATTTCCTTTAAGGTGATAATATCTTCCCATTCGATTTAAAATAAATATGGAGTTAGAATCTGCTGAAAGCGATTGTATGAGAATTTGATATGCTTTGTCATAATCTTTAAATATTTCCATATAAATTTTTGAAATATCTGATGTGGCATACATCCAGGTAGGTTCAATTTCAATTAATTTATTTGCATAATATTCAAAAGAGTCTTTTTGGTAAAGTAGATTTCCATAAACTGAGGTTAATTGCCAATAGCTTTCTGAGGAATTGGGATCGTAATTTAATGCGGTTTTGAATAAGGAAACACATTTGGTAGCTAAATCTTTATTTGGATTTTGGGTAGTAAGTGATGATAAATAGCCTTCAAGAAAATATTTTCTGGAAAGAATTTTAGAATACATAAAGTAATTTTCACCTAGTAGATCTAGAGCTTTCTCTAAATATTTTAGATATTGGTTATAACTATGAAGTTTCCTTTTTTTTGAAAGTGTAATTTCTTCCGGATTGGAAGCCATTAAATTATTTATAGCAATTTGTACCGCATCGAGCAATGCTCTGGCATATTGTCTGCTAAGTTGTAAGCTATCACACAGAGTGGTATAATTTGATTTTATAAAATTGAAATAATATTCTGTGCAACTGTCTTTTGGATGGAAGAAATTTTTATTTATAATTGACTTATGAAAAAGTGATAGGATTAAGCTTGTTTGAGAATCTATATTTTCACTGCGTTGGGATCCTCTAGTATTATATCCAATTGATTGAGTTGCTTTTAAAGTTTCTTTTTTATTCTTGTTTAAAATTTCTTTGTTTAATTTAAATAGAGTTTCTTTTTTATCTCCAAATATATTGGGGTATTGACGATACCCTTCAATTGCAAATGGAACATTTTCTCCCAAATATTTTTCGATTTCAAATACGGATATGTTATTATCATTGTCAAGATCTGCGTTTCCATAGAAACCTTCTAACAAAAAGTAACTAAATACACCTCGCCCACCACCAAAACTAGAGTCTTCCTGACTTGTTTCATAATCCTGGCAACTAAGAATTCTTATTTCCTGAGCATTTCTATACAACTTTTTAGATAGAGGTGATAATTCCTGATTGGCGAGAGGAAAATTGAATTTTCCTGCGTGACACATATCCAAAATAATTATTACTCTTACTTTTTTATCAATAACTAGAGTTTTTGTGAAATTATCAAGTTCATACAATTTAATTGCGTTTCCACTTATGAAAACACCAGTTTTTGAAGAGTTATAACAAACAAGGAATCCTGGATTGGTGTGCAGTGCTTTTGAGTAATCTCCATGGCCTGCAAAATAAATAATTAATTCATCACCAATTTTAAGCTTTTCATTTAGATTTTGCAGTTGTATATTAATATTGTCGAAAGTAGCCTCACTATTTGTAAGCAAGAGGATATTTTCTTTAGGTACAAATGGGCCAATTTCTGAGGTAAGATATTCGTAAAAATACTGTGCATCTCTGTCAGCATACTTTAAATCTTTGTATTCCAAATAGTCTGAAATACCAATCACAATGGCATAAATTTTATTGCTTTGAGATGGTTTGTTGGGGTTATTAACAACTGAGTTGATTTGATTTTGACCAAAGGTATTGATGGACAGTATGAGTAATGAAGTAATTTGAAGAAAATAGAGTAAAATGGGATTCATAATTTAATTAAACCTCTTAACCAGGTTGATGTAAAGTAATAGTAAAGGGAGCAAAAATTAAATTTGAAATTGAAATCCGGTGAATTGTTAAAAAATTTGGAAAAATATACTCACTCTCCGCACAACCATCTTTTCAATTCTTCACCCCCACGCCTGGATGCTATGATTGCTTCAGGCCATTTATGCAGCTGAAGCGATTTAGTCTGATGGGTATATGATTTAAGATAGTTGAGATTGACCAGGAGGCTTTGACTTATTGAAAAAAAATATTTGTATTCAAAAAGTAATTCCTTAAAATAACCCAGATGTCTTGATGATAATATGGGAGTTGATTGTAGTGTATTAAATATTTTTGTTACTTGTCCTTCGTGTGATGATTGGAGGAATAAAATGTGTTCAAGATCGAGAATTTCAATTTCTCCGCGAATTTTTGGAATCCTCAGTTTGGTTTTTTGGAAGGTGCGAATTGGGATTTTATTTTCATCAATTTGCTGGATCAGATTAAATTGGTGGATAGCCTGATCAATGCTGACCTGAAGTTTTCGGCGATCTATAGGTTTAGTGATATAGCGGAGTGGATAATATTCAAAGGCTTTTAAAATTCTTTCCGAATCTACATAAGCTGAAATAAAAATGATAAGCTTGGGGCAAAACAATCCACTACTGTGCAATTGATCCAGTAGTTGGTAAGCATCGTGGCTTCCCAGGTTGATATCCAATAGTAATAGGTCTGGTTTAATAGCAGGGATTTGTTTCAATGCTCCAGAATAGGATTCCGAATATCCAGCCATTTTTAATCGTGGAAAATCTTCTGACAAATACATTTGAATCAATTCCCGGGGATCACATTGGTCTTCAACCATAAAATAGTTCATGTGCGAATTTTTGGATAACTAATACTAACATTTGTGCCGTTTTCATCGCTAAATAACTTGCAATCTAGTTCAATACCCATCGATTGTAATAAAGCAATTCGCTGTCTTACGATCTGAGCTCCGGACTCTTCCATTTTGCGTTCGCGATGAGGTCTTAAATTTTTAGCCTGCTCGATGCCGATGCCATCATCTTCAATATTAATAATTAAATTTTTATCCGTTTCAACAATTGTGATATCGATAAGTCCTTTTCTCGATTCTCGGCCGTCAATTCCCCATACGACAGCATTTTCAACATAGGGTTGTAGCATGAGAGGTGGCACCAGCCATTCTGTAGGATCAAATTCATTTGGCATGTTAAAATCCCATTTAAGGTATCCACTATGCAATACGTTTTGCATTTCTAAGAATAAACGTATGATTTCAAGTTCATCGCTCAAACGGATTAACCCTCCCTGTTCATTACTGTTGATGCTCCCTAAAAATTTGCGGAGGAAATCTGCTACCTGTAGCAATTTTTCATTGGCTTTTTCTGTATCCTGGAAGCTAACCGAATTCTGGATACTGGTTAAAAAATTGCTCATGAAATGTGGATTAATCTGTGCGGTGAGCATTCTTGCCTGATGATATTTAGTTTCCTGTTGCAGAAGGTTAATTTTTTTCTTACTCATTTGGAAACGGTAGAGGTAATAGGCTAGGCCAGTGATAAATATCAATAACAAACAGAATAATACCAAAGGAAACCAGGGCTCTTTCCATAATTTTTGATCCACCGTAAATTCCAAGATGGCATTTTCACCTGTGTGATTATTTTGAATGACATTCCAGTTTGCTTGCAGTTCTAATTTGTAATGACCTGATGCAAGTTCCGGTAAAAAGAAATATTGATATGAAAACCAATTTGACCAATCTGTTTTACCTTTTATCCGATATCTAAAACTACAATCTACAGGTCTGTTGTTACCAACTACATCAAATTCTACACTGATTCCTTTGCCGGTATGAATGATATTATTTATGTTCGAAAAGGAATGTAAGTACTATTCAATTTCGTGAATTGGATGCGAAGCGCTTCTCCTTCATGCCATAAGGAACTCAAGGGGATTACGCACAATCGATCAAATGCAGCTATCCAATAATTTCTACGGGAGTCTAAAAATGCTGCATTTTGATCCGGCATGATCCCGGGAAAGCCATTGTGGAAATTAAATTCCCGATATTGAGTTCTGTCTCTCAGATTCCAGGCAGTTATACCCTTGTTGTGGCTGATCAATAAGAGGCTGTCCTTGTAATTAATTAAACTGCTTATGATGTTATTTCGTAAAACAGGTAATGCTAAAGTGGATGTATGTGAAATTAAGCTGAATTCCCAAACACCATTGTATGCGCCAATGAAAATGCTTGTATCGCTTGCTTTGCATATCGATAAAATTCCTTTAGAAGGAGACTCTTCATTTGAAAAATATTGATATTTCTTTAGATGGATATCACACCTGATCAATCCTTTTCTGGAGCCTGCCCAAATTATACCATTGAGATCCTCATATAAACAAAGCGTATGAAAACTCGAAAAATCTTTATGGCCCCACTTTACAAATTCCAGCTCTTGAGTGTTGGGTTCATAGATAAAGAAACCACCTCTTTGGGCCCCTAATAATTTTTGGAGTTGTCTAGACCAAGTCAAATAAAGGGATGCAGTAAAATCAGGGTTTTCTTTTGAAAGTTTGGGTAAGTATTGCAACTCATTTTGATACAAAGCGTAAATTTCATTTTCCCTATAAACAAAAGTGCGTCCAGTCGGATCCAAAGCCGGATGAAAATACCATCGATCTTTAGCGCTGATTTTTTGAATGTAACCATCGGGTTTGATCTTGTACAAGCCATTTAGAAAATCGCCCACAATCATATTTTGCTGGCTATCTTCTGATATTGCCCATGGAAAAGGAATGCTGTCTCTATTGTAAAATTGAAATCCTGCTTTAGGAATTTTTACTAAACCGCGTTCTGTGCCAAGCCAATAATTATAAGAATCTATCCAAAGGGAAGTCATGTCAGGTTTTCCTCTGACATTTTGAAAAAAGAGTGCAAATTAGAATTTTTGTTGTTCAATCCATATTGTGCACTCCAGTATAATGGTTCTCTATCATTATTTGGAGTATAAATATATTCTCCCTTGTCAAAGAGTACAGGTAATTGATCAATGAGACTATCTTTCAAATCATAAATAAAGGCCCTTTCATCTTTAAAAACTCGATATACAAATGTTCTTAATCTTGAATAAGCTCCTAGTTCGTCGGCTTGGAAAGTTTTATGAATTCTAACGGTGTCATTTTCATAAATTCCGATGGAGAAACTGTTGACCAGTACAGTATAAAATTTTCGGGAAAAGGGATCGTAAAAAATATTACGCAAAGGATTTCCACAAAGATTTACGAGTTTTCTTTTATAAAATTTACCATGGAAGAAAATGTTCAGTTCGCTGTAACTGTCAATATAGTAAAAGCTATCCCTGTAAAATGCCGAACCACTCGCATCGTGAAGCGCGGCTTCAAATTTGAATGCTTCCCATTCTGCACCATTGTATATGGCAAGTCCATCTTTCGCTATGGCCCAAATACAATGGCTGCTATCTTCATAAAACTGTTGGACATCACCATATATTCCCAACTGCGCTACATCAAAATTTTCAAAAGTTTTTCCATTGAATCTGGAAATGCCACCTTTGGTTCCAATCCACAAATAATTGCGTGTGTCTTTGAAGAGGGTAGTTATTTGAGGATGTATGAGGCCTTCGTGGGTGGAGTAGGTTTTGGAATAGGGGATTGGGCGCAGAGTATATTGTATAATACACTTATAAGGATTGTCCAGATGATGTTATTGGACCTCATGATTTTTTCGGACAATGCAAATGAATCATCGAATTAATGTTATTGAGCCCTTTTTTATTTTTGGAGCTCCTGTTATACATTCGTATTCAATGAGGTAAATATAAGTCTCAGGATTTGCATTTTGTCCATTGAAAGTTCCATCCCAACCTTCTCCTGACTGAGTGGATTGAAAAACAAGATTGCCCCACCGGTTGAATATTTTCATGCTACTCAAGCTGGAATTTATCTCAGGATAGATAAACTCATCGTTGACGCCATCACCATTGGGTGTAAAAACATTTGGAATTTGAATCTCACAAATGCTATCGCATTGATTTGAATGATCACGGGTGATGGTTACATTTAAAATACTGTCGCATCCATTTGTACTTTCCAAAACAATTGAATATCTCCCCTCTGTTTTGAGGACGGTATTTCCCAATTGGAAGCTATCCTTCCCACAAAGGACTTTGCTTAATTCTGCGGTGATAGTTTCGTTTATTAACAGATTTGTCAAGATTATACTATCACAACCAAATCTTGTTTTAATAGTATCTAAGTAATTTCCTGAGACATTATATAAATTATGACCAATGGTTATGGATTCGCCATCACACAAAATAAAACTATCTTGATGAAAAGAGGGGTCTCTTTGGTCCATAACTGAAAAATAATAATCTATATTCTTACACTTTAAGCTATCTGTAATATGGATATGATTTTCACCCTTGGTAAGTTGCATAAAGTATCCATGACTTTGGACGATTGAGTCATTCAGTATAAAAATGTAAGGAGGAATCGAACCAATTGCATTTAAATGAATGAATACAGTTGAATCCAGGCAGCTTAAGAAGAGCTTACTGCTATCAACTATAAATTGAAGTGGTGTAACTTTTTCCAGGATGGTCAAATTAACTTGAACCTGACAGTGGGAAGAATCCAAAATGGTAAAGACGTAGCTACCTGCCGACAGAGAATCAAAAACATTGTGAGTTTGAAAAGTTCCTCCATTTCTATTATATTGGTAGGGTGGAGTTCCATCCAGACCTGTTAAAACAACTTGTCCCAATTCATTACAACCCACGTGATTGATTTGGATGAGGCTGTCGCGAAGTGGCTTAGGCACTCGAATGGAATATATGATTGTAGTATCTGGGCAATCTGAGGTGATATCTACTTGGTAATTACCAGGAGGCAAATTTTCAAAAAAAGTATCATTAGGACCTGTTTGATTGGGGTTTGGAGAAATCTGATATGTGAATTTTGATTTAAGCCCAGGGGCTGGAATCACGTTCAGACTTCCAGTCTGGCAATTAAAAGTTTGTTTAAAAGTAAAATGTGGTAAGAGTTCGAAACATGATTTGGGATTTGTTAGATTATTGCAATCATTAAAGTTTTCTTCATAAAGTGGTTGATTATCTAAGTTATTAATTTTGATCCAATCAATGGCACCTGAACCGCGAAAAGCCAAAACTAATTTATTGATATTGCAGATCGGGTCATCATGAGCAAAAGCAAAAAAGACGGAATCATTTGCAATAAAAGAAACACTATCGGCAGATATTCTTAATGTAATGATGTTCCAATCATTAAAATTCATTACGAATTCAGAGCGATTGCGATGAATAATATTTCCAGAGACAATGCTTGTTAAACTTTGTGCCCATTTATCACCCATAAGTGTTAAACTAATCGTTTTATTTTCTCCAATGATATTCATGCCAAAATCATATGCTGGTCGGCCTCCAATGGAAGCATTGTTAATAATTCGGGATTGGAAAATAAATTCATTTCCTGTGCAGATGGTATCGCATAGCTCGAATTGTGTCCAATAATCTGAAATGTTTGACAGAGATGGGTCAATTCGAAGTTCTCCATTTTTCACCATATCACAGGTAAGCTCCGGGGGTTCAATATACGAATTACCTCTGAGTACTACTCCCTGCCAGCCCGGAGTGCAATCTGCAGAGGTGTGTATGAATTGGCCATGTATGAATGCCCAATTGAATACGAGGAATATTAACAATACGTTTTTTTTAATTTTCATTTTAGAAATTATTTTTCAATAGGAGGCAGAGGATCTATCATCATCAATATCAGATGAATATTGTTGGATAGCCAATTATACTATTTTTATTTATTCAATAGGAAGACTCTGGCATAAATGGTTATTTTAACCAAAATCCGGTAAACCAGAGGTTATAATTGGTGAAAAGGGGTAGCGTTTCAAAAGTATTTTACTTAAGTCCGAACCAATTATTAGTTCAATATTTATACCTAAAATTTAGAATATAGTTTTATGACAATCATTGTGGTTCATATTCTTGTTAACGCTTTTGGTTATTGACTTGAACACTCTTTTATACTGCAGGGATGTACATCCAAAATTAAGCAACAGCCCAATCTTAAATCCAAAAGCTTCGATGTAGTTAATCGCTTGAGCCATGTGCGCAGGTTCCAGATGAGTGGTTGCCTTGATTTCAACAATAATGCGATCTTCAACCAGGAAATCAACTCTTCTTGTTCCGATGTTAAATCCTTTATAAAAGATATCAATTTCTTTTTCCCTTAAAAAGTTTAATCCTACTGCATCAAACTCAACAACCAACGCACGTTGGTAAATTACCTCCTGAAATCCATTACCCAGAGCTCTATGAACAGACATTGCGCAACCTATGATTTTGTATGTTAATTCAGAATCAAGTGTAAGTTCTTCAATGAGATGAGACATTGTATCAATTATTCCACAAGCAAATGTAATTTCTGGATTTTAAAGTGTTTTGCAATACTTATTTGAGCACTGTTGAAATTTATTTATGGTGGTATTTGACTGATTGAATAGAATTCATTGTAGCATCCAGTCAGTACAGGATTTAACGGATTATGGGATTAACAGGATTGTGGAAGAATTTAATGGAAATAGTGAATAACTAAATTGAAAACAATTTGTACCAATAATAAAATCTTGCCCATCCTAAAATCCGTTAAATCCTGTTCTGACTTTTTCCTCATGCAGAATTTATGGGTCAAATATGTTGATTTGGTAACAATAATCGAATTCGATTATAAAATGCTAACTAAAATTGGAATAAATGTTAAACTTATCTCTATTCCTTTAAAAATTTAAATACTTCCTTCATTTTTACACTCTCAAAAGTTATAAAGTAAGATCCTTTAGAAAGAGATTCTATTTGAATGTTTGCTTTGTCTTTGAATAAGCCATTTAACAATTCCCGACCATGAATATCTGTTATTTTGTAAGAAACAGTTTGGCTAGTGAAAGGAGAATTGACATTTAAATATTTGTTTGCAGGATTGGGCATTACCGTAAAAGCAGTTTGGTCTAAAATCCTGGTGTCACCGGAAACGATTACTTCGATTTTGTTAGAGGTATCTGAAGTACATTGATGGTCTGTTATAAGCGTGTAGTATGTTCCATTTAGAGATGGTATATAATCTTGTTGCGTAGCTCCGGAGATCGGCCCGTTTTGATTGTGCCATTGATTTCCGATAGCAAATGTTGAATGGAGTACATTTCCATTTAGGCTTATTACAGGGGTTGTTGGTTTGCCGTAAATGGTAAAGGATTGTTCCGGTGCCCAAGCACTTGCCGATTGTGCCTGATCAACGGCTTTGACACTCCAATAGTAGGTTCCGGGTTGTAAATTATTAAGTTCAAATGTATTGTTGCGGATTTTATAACTATTAACCTTTGAGAAAACATCACATTTGCCCGGTGCGGTTCCAACATAAATTTCATAAGTAATGCATTGGTTAGGTGTGTGATCGTCAGTTGCCTCAGTCCAATGTAAATTTGCCTTTTCACAGGTGGGAATGACTTCCAATTTGGAAGGTATATTGGGTGCTTTGTTTTCAACAGAGATGTTATTTTTATAAATAGTGGTATTCCATTTGGTTCCTTCTCTTATGAAATCTAATTTTCCATCAGCATTGTAATCTCCGAATGCAATGAATGATGCCGAGAATTCATGTTCTATGACTTCTGAGGTATGATTGTTTAGGGTGTTGCTTAAGGGAGCCGGAATGTCAAAAAATTGATTTGGAAAGGAATGATTTTTATTATTCCGCAATATTTTTGTAGTGGATGGATACCTTAATGGATTTAGTCCACCTCCTATTGAAACAGAAACATAGCTAAGTTTCGGCACTCCTGCTATTGCAATATCTATAAATCCATCATTGTCGTAATCTCCCCAATCTAGGGTGCTTATGGCATAATTTTCAAGAAAATCGAATCCTATTTTATAATTAAACGAGTCATTTTTTTCTTGTTTGTATATCCCAGTATAAACGGCATTGCCAAAATTAACTTGCAATGTATTTCCTCCATCAGAAGATTTAATTCCAATACTGTCCTTTGCACCTGAGATGGCAAAATCCAATAATCCATCATTATCATAATCCCCCCAAGCAACAGAACCATATTCTATATCAGTTATAGAAGATGGGATGCCGACAAAATTTCCATTTTCATTTTTATAAATGATTGTTCTTCGATCGACGCCATCATTGCCGATAAGTATCAGATCTATAAAACCATCTTTATTATAATCTGCAAAGGAACCGTTGCTATTTTTTAAGTTTACCAATTTTGATGGAACTTCCGAAATAATTCCTGAAGCAAAATTTGTATAAATTTTAGTAAGGGGTTTTTTCTCCGTATTTTCACCGGATATGAGAAGCTCAAGTTTTCCATCATTGTCTTTATCAAACCACTTTACAAATCCATTTTGGATTCCGGGGAATTCATAAAGAAGTTCAACAAAACTATCGTTTCTTACATTTTGAAATACTT
This sequence comes from Saprospiraceae bacterium, assembly GCA_016719615.1. Taxonomy (NCBI): domain Bacteria; kingdom Pseudomonadati; phylum Bacteroidota; class Saprospiria; order Saprospirales; family Saprospiraceae; species Saprospiraceae bacterium. Next base: position 81,984 of record JADJYQ010000003.1, on the reverse strand, counting down.
TGGTAATTAAGGTGCTGTCATTTTCCAAAACACCAGCTATTGCAAAATCTAAAAAATTATCATTATTAAAGTCACCCCAATCCGCAGATGAATTTTTTAGTTTAGGTAGCTGTTGAGAAATTTCAACAAACGAATCATTGTTTTGATTTTTATAAATTTTCCCGTTTTCTGATCCGGTCATAAGAATATCCAACAATCCATCATTATTATAATCGCCCCAATCAAAACAACCCCGATATATTGGAGGAAATCCGGGTTTAATATCTTCAAATACTTGCTTGCGAAAATAATCAGAATAATATATGGCGGACATACATCCTTCATTAGTATTTATGACTGAGATTCTGTTGTATCCACCAAAGTTATAACTGATTTCAAACGGGCCTTTTCCTGTGCCAGTTACGATCGTACTATTCTTGCCGAAATCCCAGATGTAATTATCCGTTTCTTTCCCCTCTCCAACAAAAGATGCTAACACATTGTTAGATTTGTTTGGCAAATCTTGTACAATAATATCTCTTTGATCCACAAGATTAACAAGCATGAAATTTATTTTAAGCGTTCGATCCGTTTTTAAATTAAATTGCCTGACAGGGTGTACATAATTATATAGATGACTCTTGGGATGTTTATATGAAACACTATCAAAGAGTGCAAAATACCAGGCTTCTGACTTTGAAAACTCTGAGGATGACCAGTAATTGTAAGCATTAGGGGGTACTATACCGAGATGCCCCAAATTTTTTAGGAGTAATTCTAATTCCTCTTTAGAGGGCAAATACCAGTCTGCATAATTATTTATACTTAATGTGTCACAAAAATATGCAGCTATATTGGTTTCCTTACATTGGGAAACAATGTCTAAAGTGTTTTGCTTTCCATCTCCGATCCCTAATAAATCGCCGCCGTTTATTTCTTGACCGTAGCATCCCCAGGCCATTGATTTAGTGGGAACAGTAGCTGCAATTAAGGCGAAATCTTTTGTTGAATGATAGAAATACCCCCCTCTAAGCAGACTGCCATGAGGTAATTGAAGAAGGCTGCTGCGGATTTTGTACTTGAAAACATTACTGTATTGCGGACATGAATCCTGAAAATATATCAACTTAGCTCTGAGCTGTGCCAATCCTTCTAAACTATCCGGGACTGAAAATGCAAATGGATTTATCGTTGCACCCGGAATATTTCTCCAGCTGGAAAAAGAATCTCCACGAATTTGCCATTGTATTTTATAGCCACTGGTGTCTTTGAGCTCCAGAATTAAAGTGTCTCCTGTTATAATGAATTCGTCTTGGGTAAAGGCTGAATAGGAATGACAAAAGACTGCAAAACATGTCAAAATCAGGCAAACATATTTTCTGCTAAAACATTTTGTAAATACCGAAATTTTCATGGAGTATTTATTTGTGGTCCCAATGTTAGTTAAAACCATACTCACGTATGAAGATTCACATGGATATGGTCGTTTTTCGCAAAATCTGGCATTGCAAGCATAAATTTATTTTAAACAATAGTGTCCTTTCCAAAGTATGCAATGCTATAAGTATTCTCTGAGGTCAAGAGGAAAAGTAACAGAGGTAGAGAATGAAAGAGCCATATTTTGTTTTTCGAGTTAGGTTTCCATATCAATCACGAATCCCAAAAGATAATCTTTCATCATTTCCTCGTACTTTTGTTCCTCCAAGTCTTAAACATCCAATCAATTCACTATCATGCGTTTATATTTTATCTTTTTATGCTTTATCGCTCATTTGTTTGGTATTTCCGCACAATCTCTCAAAACTCCATTTGAAAAAAACAACAACCAAACTAGCACTTACGAAGAATGTATAAATTTTTATAAAGCTTTAGAAAAAAAATCGGGATTGGTAAAGGTTATCGAAGCGGGTGCTTCTGATGTGTCGCTGCCCATTTACACGGTTGTATTGAGCAGCAAAAAGCATTTTAGCCCGGAAAAATGCCGCAAAGCAGGAAAAGCCATATTATTGATCAACAATGGCATCCATCCCGGAGAACCTGATGGCATTGAAGCCTCCATGATGTTTGCACGTGATCTTGTGATGGATCCCAATCAGGCTAAAATACTCGATGAAATCAGTATAGTCATTATTCCAATTTATAATGTAGGTGGAAGTTTGTTGCGCAATAAATATTCTCGGGTCAACCAAATTGGGCCGGAAGAATATGGTTTCAGGGCTAATGCACAAAACCTGGATCTCAACCGCGATTTTATTAAATGCGATAGTCGCAATGCGCTCACTTTTACCGGTATTTTCAGGCATTGGGACCCCGATATGTTTTTAGAAACGCATACCACAGATGGTGCAGATTATCCTTATCTGATGACCCTCATTTCCAGTCAGAGACATAAACTGCAAATTGAATTGGGAAATTATATTTACAAACATTTCATCCCGCCTTTTCTAAAATCTATGTCTGAAAGGAATCTTGATGTCATTCCCTATGTAAATGCACATGGAGATCCTTCTAAAGGAATCTATGATTTTCTGGATTCGCCAAGATTTTCATCGGGTTATACTGCTTTGTTTCATTGTATGGGTTTTATTGCAGAATCACATATGTTGAAACCTTATGCAGCAAGAGTAAGTGCTCATAAATTGTTGATGCAACAATTGTCAGAACAAATCAAAATTCAGAAAAAAGAATTGCTCAATAGTCGTTTTGAAGCACGCACAGCAGCCATGAAAAGTAATACTCTTGATATTCGTTGGAAAATAGATCCTACCCGTTGTGATAGTATTTATTTTTCCGGTTACACCGTCGAAAAAAAAATAAGTGATGTAACAGGTTTGGAAAAAATTATTTACAACAAAAACAATCCCTATCTCAAAAAAATTCCTTATTTCAATGTATGTCAACCGGTCAAAACCGTTAAAAGACCCACTGCATATGTAATTCCTGCTGCCTATGAAGCAGTCATTGAACGCTTAAAATTAAATAAGGTTCAAATGGATAGATTGCAAAGGGACACGCTGATCCAGGCCAGTTTTTATAAGATCCAAAATTTAAAAAGTTCTACTAAGCCATACGAAAGCCATTTTATGCATTTAGAAGTGAATGTGGAAGCGCAAAAAGATAAACGCTTATACCTTAAAGGAGATTATATTATTTACACAAATCAACCGGCTGTGAAGTATATTGTTGAGACCCTCGAACCGGAAGCCCACGATGCATTTTTTGTATGGAATTTTTTCGATGCCGTTTTACAACGCAAAGAATATTTCAGTGAATATCTTTTTGATGATCTGGCGACAGCTATCCTAACAAATGATAGTAAGCTCAAAATGGAGTTTGAAGAGAAAAAAGCCAAGGATTCAATGTTTAGAGAAAATTCTAATGCCATGCTGGAGTTTATTTATGATCGTTCTATATATGCAGAACCCGGTTATCGGATTTACCCGATTGCTATACTTTTTAATGAAGAGTGATCGGGAGACTCGTCTGTTTATTTAAGTTCTCAATTTACATGAATGCCTGTTTAACCGCTCATAAATTTTGCTATAATGAAAAATTTATAAATCAATAAAATATTTTGTGAATAAGATATTTTAGATCAAAAGTAGTTGTCATAAAATATCAATGCAAGCGTTAAATTTTCAAAAGTAAAGCAGTCATTCTTTCAAGCACTCATCCTTCCAAGCAGTCATTCTTTAAAGCACGCATTCTTCCAAGCAGTCATCCTTCCAAGCAGTCAGACTTACTAGCCCTTATACAAGCTTTCAGCATGAATACATAATACTCCTCCATTCCCTTGTCATTTGGCTGGCAATTCCTATCTTTGCCGAACTTATAAAACATCATAATGGGTCGGATTTTTGAAGTCAGGAAGCATAAAATGTTTGCCCGTTTTGCCAAAATGAGCAAGCAGTTTGCCAGGATTAGTAAAGAAGTATTCATGGCGGTGAAGGCCTCCGGAACCAATCCCGACAACAATCCCAGGTTAAGGGCTGCTTTTCAGAATGCCCGTGCATGCAACATGCCTAAAGATCGTCTGGAAGCTGCTATTAAGAAAGCCACTTCCAAGGATGAAAAAGACCTTGAAATTCTAACTTATGAAGGTTATGCACCGCATGGCATTGCTGTTTTAGTAGAAACCGCTACTGACAACACGACTCGAACGGTTGCAAATATCCGTTCTTACTTTAATAAATACGGCGGAAGCCTTGGTACCTCAGGAAGTGTAGAATATCTCTTCGAACATAAGTGCATTTTTCGAATCAAAAGACAAGAAAACAAAGATCCAGAGTTGCTGGAACTGGAGCTGATTGATTCGGGTTGCGAAGAACTCAGCGAAGATGGTGATGAATTGGTAGTCTACGGCAATTTTGATAGCTTTGGCAGTCTTCAGGAGTATTTTGAAAAAAACGAAATAGAAATGATTTCATCGGGTTTTGACCGAATTCCAACGATGACTAAAAAACTGACTCAAGAACAGGAAGCGGAAGTCAACAAGCTGTTGGATAAAATTGAAGATGATGAGGATGTTCAGAATGTGTTTAGTACCATGGAATAAACTCCATTAAGCCTTAAATTAAATTAATAATGAGTGCATTCGTCGACGGCTTCATGTTTGATGTTCGGTTGCACCGGATCATACTTTTAGCATTGCCTTTCTTAATTTATGCAAATACTTTAAATCATGAATTCGTTCTTGATGATGGAATAGTCATTACAGAAAATAAATTTGTCAAACAAGGTGTATCCGGAATTCCGGAACTGTTGACCAAAGATTCATTTTATGGTTTTTTTCAAAAACAAGGCAAAGAAAAATTAGTCGCAGGAGGCCGATACAGACCCATGAGTTTGATGGTCTTTGCTTTTGTATTTGAAATATTTGGTCCGAGTTCATTTGTATTTCATTTGTTGTCAATTTTGGTGTATGCCTTGCTAAGTTTTGCTATTTACGTTTGTATTCGGAAATTATTTTTAATCAAATTTAACAAAGGCAGTGAAGCGTTTGCATTTCTAATAGCATTGTTGTTTTGTACACATCCCGTGCACACAGAATGTGTTGCAAATGTGAAAGGCATGGATGAAAGTTTGGCCCTGCTTTTCTGTATGGTTGCTTTTTACTATTTTTTAATTTATCTGGATGAAAGAAAGTATTGGCAATTGATGCTCACTGGAATAATGATGTTTTTTGGTTTGCTTTCCAAAGAAAATGCGATTTCTTATGTTGCTTTGATTCCCTTTGGCGCGGCCGTATTATATACTGATAAACTCAAGTCCTTAAAGTGGCCAAGCCTTATGTTGGTGCTTGCAGCATTGGTTTTTATACTTTTGCGGGCCAACACCCTGGGACTAAATCCCTTTACAAAGTTATCTACCGAACTGATGAATAATCCGTTCATGAAATTTGAAAATGGCCAAAAAGTCGCGATGGATATTTTTGAAAAGGCCGGAATTATTACTTATTGCTTATTTGAATACCTCCGTTTAATGGTATGGCCTTATCCACTTACACATGACTATTATCCTAAACAGATACCGATGCTGGGTATCGGTTCTATAAATTCGATTGCAGCCATCTGTATATATAGCTTTGCGATACTTTTTGTTTTGATAAAGATGAAAAGATATCCGGCATTTAGTTATTCAGTTGCTGCTTTCATATTGCCTTTGTTTTTAGTATCCAATATTTTATTCCCTATTGGTACTAATATGGGTGAACGATTTATATTTATGCCTTCACTTGGATTTATTATTGGTTTCGTTTTTCTGATTCAATATTTGAATAAACAAAATTGGTCAAAATCATTTTACATGATAGCTCCAGTTTGTATTTTGTTTTCAGTGCTGACCATTCTTAGAAATCCGGCCTGGACATCCAATCAAGTTTTATTCGATACAGATCTTAAAACCTCAGTAAAAAGTGCAAAAATTCACAATGCTGTGGCTGGCGTACTTTTGGAATCAGCTCCTGCTATCAAAGATTCTGCAGAATTAAGGAGGGTCACTGCAAAAGCAAAACTGGAATTAGAAAAAGCATTAAGTATACATCCTGTTTATATGGAAGCCCATTTGCAGATGGGAAATATTTATTATTTCGAAAAGGATTATGTAAAAGCAATTGAAAAGTACAATTACATTTTGAAACATTTACCGGATGATGAGGATGCTTTTAAAAATCTTCAAATGGCCCTTCGCGAACGAGGCCGGCAATTGGGTCAAGCAGGTCAGGTTAAGGAAGCCAGAGAATATATTAAAAATGCCTTGGGAATGAATCCTAATGATTCGGAGTCACTTATGTTGATGGGAATTGCTGAAGGTTCGTCGGGCAATAATAATTTGGCCATAGAATATTTCAGGAAAGCAGCACAAATGGATCCTAAAAATCCGCAAGTGTATATTAATCTTGGCATTGCTTTTAAAAATGATGGTGACCTGATCACTTCAGATTCTATGTTTGCGGCTGCTAAAGCGATAGACCCTGAAATATTAAAAAAGAACGGAATCCAAAGCAAATGAGAATTCTAATTTATCTTTTTAATCTTCTGCTTTTTCCTGGAATGCTTTTTTCTCAGGTGCTTCCGTCGTCGGATAAGCTTGATTCAATGGTGAACAGTATGAGCCTGGATGAAAAGATTGGCCAACTTTTTATTGTGCGTTCGTTTTCCAATGAAAATGAAATTCAGAAGGCAGAAGTTATCAATACCATTGTAAACTATGGTGTTGGTGGTGTTTGTTTATTTAAGGGCACTGTTCCTTCCTTGATCCAGCGATTAGATACTTACCAGCTTGTTTCCAAGTGGCCATTAATGATGAGTATGGATGCCGAATGGGGCCTGGGTATGCGAATGACAGATATTCATAAATTTCCAAAACAATTTTGTCTGGGTGCTCTGACTGAGAATTCGTTAATTTATCATATGGCTTATGAAATGGGCCGCCAAATGAAGACTCTGGGCATACATATGAATTTTGCCCCAGTAGCTGACATTAACAACAATCTGCTGAATCCCGTAATTAACGAACGTTCGTTCGGATCAAACAGAATTAGGGTTAGTGCGAAATCATTTGCCTATATGCAAGGTCTGCAAGATGCCGGTGTCATGGCTTGTTTGAAACATTTTCCGGGTCATGGTGATACTGAAGTGGATTCACACAAAGATCTTCCGGTTTTGCCTTTTTCAAAAACAAGGTTAGATAGTATAGAATTATTTCCGTTTAGCGTATTGAGCCATTTGAAGCCTGCAGCGATGATGGTTGGGCACTTGCATATTCCCCAATTGGATAGCCTTCAAAACATGTCTGCTACCCTTTCACCGAACATAACACAAAACATTCTTCGGAATGAGATGTCCTTTGACGGTTTGGTGATCACGGATGCACTTGAAATGGAAGGTGTCACAAAACATTTCTCAGATGGTGAAATTGCCCTTAGGGCCTTTAAAGCAGGAAATGATATGTTGTTGTTAAGTCGCAATATTTCAGAAGCTATCACTGCTTTAAAAAATGCCATTGTTACCGGTGAAATAAGTATCACCACTCTGGATGAAAAAGTGAAACGCATCCTCAAAGCAAAAATAAAATCAGGTTTATTTTTAAATAGAATTCCGAATCGACCAGCGGATCTATTGAAAACATTCAATAAAAATATTGAAGTCATCAATGAATCTATATACCGGAAGGCTATTTGCCTTGGAAAAGATCCGGAAAAATTAGTTCCCATTCGCAAGATACCTCCTAAGCTGCTCACGATAAAATTGGGAAATGGGCCGGCAGATGGATTTATAAATAGATTGAAGGATTATGCTTCAATAGTCAATTATACTTTGGAAGACACTGCTCAGTGGAATGATAGCCTTTTAAATGACATCGAAAATGCAGAACTCATCGTGATTCATGTTCATGGTTTGAATTTTAATGCACAAAAGGGCTATGGATTGAATTTATGGGCTTTGCAAAAACTGAATCCACATATTCGCTCTAAAAAGTGCATTGTAGTATTATTTGGTTGCCCGTATGTCAGTATGTATTTTCCAGGCAACTGCAGTGTGGTTTTAGCGCATGAAGAAAACGAGATGAGTCTGGATATTACGGCACAGATGTTGTTTGGCACAGATGCCTTTATAGGTGTATCTCCCATCAGTGTATCTACTGTGTTGCAAGAAGGCAAAGGGATTTTTCGTCCTTCCCTGATGCGGCTTGGATATTCAATACCTGAAGTTCAGGGAATGAATAGCGATAGCCTTCAATATATTGATACGATTGCTTATGAACTCATTGCTCAAAAAGCAGCACCCGGTTGCCAAATTGTAGTGGCAAGGAATAATAAAGTCATTTACGAAAAAGCTTTTGGTTATTTGGATTACGATTCCACAGTTTTGGTGAAATCAACCAGCCTGTATGATCTGGCATCACTTACAAAAGTAGTTTGTACAGCGCCCATCCTTTTTCAGTTGGAGGATAACAATGCGATAAAATCTTCGAGTAAATTTTCTGAATTTTTTGATTCTTTTAAAAATAGCAATAAGGAGCAACTCAATTTTAAGGATTTTATGTTGCATCAGGGAAGAATGCTTTCCTGGATTCCTTATTATAAATCGACGCTGCCCACTAACGACAGTAGCTTCATCTATAATCCACTTTACTACGATAGTTTACCTTCGAAGATTTTCAATATTCCCATATGCAAAAATTTGTATCTGCGAAACGATTACATAGATACTATATTGCAAACCATTATTGATTCAAGAGTACTTGATGAACGAAAATGTAATTATTCGGATTTAGGATTTTACTTTATTCCAAAGTTAGTTCATAAGCTTACAGGTAAAACTTTTGAGCGTTACTACCAAAAAGAAATTGCTGAGAAACTCGAACTCCGCAATTCCATTTTTAACCCATTGTCAAAAGGAATTGACCTTCACCAAATAGCGCCTACAGAAATAGATCAATATTGGCGAAAACAACGCATACAAGGATATGTGCATGATATGGGAGCTGCTATGATGGGTGGAGTAGCAGGACATGCAGGATTATTTTCGAATGCATTGGATGTTGTTAAAACAATGCAACTGTATTTGAATCGGGGCCAATATGCAGGAATCGAATTGCTGAAAGCTTCTGATATTGGCATTAAAATTTCCAGAGATCGTGAATTTTTGCGAAGAGCTCAGTTTTTTGATATGCCATCTATCACTGCCGACTCCATTAGACCTTATGTGTCAGCTTATTCTTCCAGGAGGAGTTATGGCCATCAGGGATTTACAGGAACTTGCGCCTGGGTGGATCCGGATGCCCAGATCAATTACGTATTTTTATCCAACAGAACATTTCCCAATGCCGAAATAAACAAGTTGCACAAAGAACGATATAGAACCAGGATTCAGGATATCATCTATAATGCAATTTTGCCTGATCAGAAACTACAGATCCAATCAACTGAGAAGAGAAGTCAGATAATAAATTAATCCTTAATCGTCATTACAAGATACATGCTCCTGAGTCTTAAAATTGCATATCGTTATTTAACTGGGAAGAAATCTTCTCAGGCCATTCATTGGATCACAGGTATTTCTATTTTCGGAATCGCTGTTGGCTCTGCAGCTTTATTGCTCGTTTTAACTGTGTTTAATGGGTTTGATGAATTGGTTTCAGGAATGTTCAGTAAGCACAATCCCGATATCAAAATTGTAGCCAGGCAATCTAAATATTTTAAGGAAGACACATTATTCATTCAAAAATTAGAAAAACAGGAATTTATTGAATCGTTTTCAAGAACGATTGAAGAAGTTTGTATGTTCCAATACGGCGACGCCCAAGAGTTTGGAATTATAAAGGGAGTAGATTCAAATTATGTTCAAGTGAGCAAAGTATCTGATGGCATCGTGGAGGGAAATTTTTTAATCCGCGAAGCAAATAGGCCTCTGGCTAATATCGGATCCGTATTGAGAAATAAACTTGGAGTTAGTGTTCGCGATTTTCAACAACCTGTCCGCATTTTTTTACCAGACCCCAAAGAGTCTCAATTTCAAAATGATGGATATCAAGATTTTTTATTACAAGTGCAATCTGTATTCAGCTTCCATCAGGAAAGTGATTACAATACTTTAATAACAGATCTCGACTATTTGAGAGCGCAATTAAATAATTCTATGCATTTAAGTTCGATTGATATCAAACTCAAATCAGGTACAGATGGAAGTATGAGCGTTCAGCAATTGGAAGCCTTGGCGGGCCCGGATTATATTATTAAAGACCGGTATCGTCAGGATGAAGCATTTTTAAAAATCATGAAACTTGAAAAATGGTTGTATTATTCTTTGTTTAGCCTGACCATGCTTTTGGTTTCTTTTACCATTATTGGTGCATTGTGGATGATCGTTCTAGACAAGAGATTTGATATTTCTATTTTAAAATCCTTGGGGATGGAAGATCGTGCAGCTCAAAATATATTTATTTTATTGGGATCTTTAATTTGTGTTTTGGGTTTGTTGATTGGTTTTACATTTGCAATTGGTTTTTATTGGCTGCAAAAGCAATATGGTTTGATAGGTGTTCCTTCTGAATTTGTGATTGATAGCTACCCCATGCAAATGAGATGGATTGATTTTGTTATCGTGATTGCAACGGTGATGGCCATTGGTTTGTTGGCTTCTATTATGCCCAGTCAAAAAGTGGCTTCGATTAAGCCAGTATTTCATGAAGAATAATTGATTAATTTTGCGGCGATGGAAGATTGGGAATTGGATTTTGAGTGGTTGCGAATAAGGCATTTTGTGAAAGAACGCCTGGGCTCAGACGGTTTACCCGATTTGAATGCAATTTTATTGTTAATCGGTATCCAGGAACTTGGAAAGTTGAAACTTGAAAAATTTACAAAAGAAGAAAAAACAGACTTAATGCACATTGCAAGTTGCCGCTTGTTGAGTTACGATGGGTATTATGCTTTGAAAGGAATGGATCAGGATGGATGGCCACATTATGAATTATTAAAACCATTTGGATTAAAAGGTGTTAATGCCCAGGAACGTTATCTAAAAGAGAAAGTAATTGACTACTTTAAAGAGAGTTTCGCAAAGGAGTTAACTTTAGAGAAATCAAATTAAGTTCATTTAAATACTTCAAAATTTATGAAAAATTATGTAATCATACTTTTATTGAGCTTGGGAACGACCATAGCTTGTAATGAAGGTAATAAATCTTCTACCAAGGGTACATTGGCTGTAATAGAAACGCCCCATGGGAATATTAAAATTAAGCTTTACGACAGTACCCCAAAGCATAAAGAGAATTTTATCAAATTGGTGAAGAGTGGCTTTTATGATGGCCTATTGTTTCATAGGGTTATTCAGGGATTCATGATGCAAGGGGGAGATCCCGTATCTAAAGATGCACCTCCGGGAATCATGCTTGGAAACGGCGGACCTGGATATACGATACCGGCAGAAATAGGTGCAAAACATTTTAAAGGAGCTTTAGCGGCTGCCCGACTGGGTGATTCTGCCAACCCTAAAAGAGAATCCTCAGGTTCGCAATTTTATATTGTTCAAGGCAGGCCAATGAGTGCCGATGAACTGAATATGATGAGCCGCGGAAAGAATGTTCAATACACAGAAGAGGAAAAGCAAAAGTATTCAACGATTGGAGGTTCGCCATTCCTGGATGGAGATTATACAGTATTTGGTGAAGTTGTAGATGGTCTGAAAGTTGTGGACGCAATCTGCAACCAACCCAGTAATGAAAACAGTCGCCCGCTTACAGATGTAAAAATGAAAATCAGATTGCTCTAAATTTATATTTAAATTTTTTTTTAATGAGAAGTCCTATAAGCCGTTTTGCAGCATGTGTATGTTTGGCTGTATTATTGAGTAACTGTTCAAAGCAAAATGTTTTGTTTCGGATACCCCAACAAGTAGTTAAAATGCCTTCCGGTGTTCAGTTTGAAAATCAAAATTTGGAAGGAGATCGATTTGAATGGGATTTTGGGGACGGTAAAAAATCAACTGAAAAAAACCCAAAACATTTTTATTTAAAATCGGGAATCTATAATGTTCAATTAAAAGTATACAAAGGGCAAAAAATGAATTCATCACAACAAAAAATAGAAATCCTTCCTCCGGATGGATGCGTTATCAGTATTGAGACACCATATGGTGTAATGCTTGCGAAATTATATGATCAAACGCCCTTGCATAGGGATAATTTTTTTAAGCATGCCGAAGAAGGATTTTATAATGATTTGTTGTTTCACCGCGTCATCAATGGATTTATGATTCAGGGCGGAGATCCAAACTCAAGAGGAGCAGCCCCTGGAAAAATGTTAGGCAGTGGTGGGCCTGGATATACAATTCCGGCTGAATTCAATCCCCTATACATTCATAAAAAAGGAGCATTAGCTGCAGCAAGAACCGGCGATCAGGTCAATCCTAAAAAGGAATCATCGGGTTCACAATTTTACATCGTACAAGGAGCCATACAGGCAGATCAAAATTTGAATATGCTTGAAGATCGCAAAGGAATCAAATACAGTGATGCGCAAAGAAATATTTACAAAACCTTAGGTGGAACGCCTTCCTTAGATATGGAATACACAGTTTTCGGAGAAATCATAGAAGGTTTGGAAATCATTGATAAAATTGCTGCGGTAAAAACAGAAAGAGGTGACAGACCTACTGCAGATGTGAAAATGGTAATAAAAGCATTGCATTAAGGGAAGTTTTTAGTCGGCCGGTAAGGGAAGTTTGATAGTCTTCTTGACTGCTTGACTGCTTGACTGCTTGACTGCTTGACTGCTTGACTGCTTGACTGAAAGGCCGTAAAGTTACGAATATTATACCATTAAAAGAGTTTCGTCCCTAGGAGACAGGTGATCTAGGCTCAAAGCAATATTTTATACTTATTAAGATTAGAAAATAATTTGAAAAAGCTTATAATTTTTTAAACTAACATACGTTAGTAGAGTGTTGTCTAACAGACTAACAGACTAACAGACTAACAGACTAACAGACTAACAGACTAACAGACTTCCCATCAATTTTGCCAAAACTCGCAGACAAATCCTGGTCTTATCAAATATTAAAATAGCGGATCATACTTTGAACATCTTTATCCTCCTTTAGCTCGGGTAAAATCTCATAAAGAATCGCGTAAAGGTTTGGGTTTTCAGATAAAGCTTCTTCGAGACATTCGATCGCATTTTCTCTGCTGCCTTCCATGAAATAAAATGCAGATTTGCAATAGAGAAGGTCGGCTCCAAAACTGTATTTATCGGCTCTGGCCAGAAATTTTTCAGCTTTTACTTTTTCGCCACGTTTTAATAAAAACGAGATGAGCATGGTCCAATATTGGCTTTGCTCCATGCCAAACGTAGCTGCTTTTTTGTAATGAGACTCTGCTTTTTTGAAATTGCCTAAATTTTCGTAGGCTTTTCCAATTCCAGCTTGAAATTCTTCGCGCTGTTCGTCGAGATCTATGGCGTTTAAATAATACTTAATCGCTTTTTGGTAGTTGCTTTCATAAGAAAAACATTCAGCCAGATAGAAAAAGATTTCTTCGTTGTATGGGTCGTGATAAATGGCTTTCTGCAATTTATGTTTAGCCTCTTTATGCCTGTTTAATTTGATCAGACATTCGGCAATGTAAACCACCAACTCTGCGTCCGGACCAAACATGTCGTTTGCATCCACATAACATTGAAGGGCTTTTTCGTACATATTGATCTGGAGGCATAATTCAGCACAATCCAGATATCCCTGCTCAAACTGTTGGTTGATTAAAAATGAATATTCAAGCGCATCAACTGCAGCCTCGTATTCGCCAATACAAGAATAAGCATGTCCTAAATTATACCAGGCAAGATAAGAATATGGATTCTTATCTATGATGTCCTGATGCAGACGAATACTTTCTTCATATTTTTTAGAAAATTCAACGCTTACCCAAATTTGCTCAAGTGCTTCGTGATTATTTGGATTGAGGATGAGTGCATCTCTCAGCGTATCGAACATTTTATTAAAGTCTTTCATGGTTTCGTAGATAAATGCTTCAACCAATAGTAATTCTGGAAGGTCGGTTTTTTGGATGTTGCATTTTAAATCCATGATGATCTTAAGACTGTCATCGAATTGTTGAATCAATGCACAGGCTCTTGCTTTGAGGAACTGAATTTCAGGATTCATCGGGGAGATGGCGTAAGCTTGATCCAGGACTTCAAGGGCAATTGATGCTTGTTGAGAAGCCATCAGTAATTTTGCCTTTAGTAAGTAAAAATCCTGCTTGTACTTGTATAAAAGTATAGCCTGATCAGTTAAATTTAAAGCCTTGTCAAATTGAAATTGTCTTTCATAGTGTTGTATAAGCCTTATGTAATAAGACTCTTCGCAGTACTCGCGATTAATGAGTTGACCTTGTTCTTCAAATTCAGTGATGAGTTTTGAAAGAAGGTGATCCGGCTTCGTCCTTTTCGGCATATCTTCCTCAGGGATTATTAAATGCGATGTAAAAGTAACATTATTATCCAAAAATGCTTCTCGAGTGGTCTCTTTTTTTGAATCGCAATAAACGTATAACAATTACTCATATTTAATGAAAGAGCAGAGCTACAATTTCTTACACTTTACCTATAATATGCATGTGTAATTTAGAGTTTTGTAACTCATTAATTATCACTCATTAATTAGCTTGTTGAAATTTTTTTGAAAATGCTAAGTTTTTTTTGTTGCTGAGAAATAATCCGGTAAAAATGAGCAAGCCAGACACCAAATAAGCCCAATTCCATTTGTCTTTTCCAGTAATAAGCGCAATCAGAGTGCCAATAAGGGGTTGTAAATAGATATAGACACTCACCAGACTTGGATCTGAATGTTTGAGTGCGTAAGCATTTAAAGCATAGGCTCCAAAAGTAGTCGCTATCAGTACAAAAGAAAATGTAAACCATTCTTCATTGCCGAATGATGTAAATTGAATATGGTCCAATTCATGATAAGCCAGGGCGCTAACAGGAAGTACTGAAATCGAAAATAATGCGGTCATAACATGAAAGGCACCATATTTGGTAATGAGAGCAGGAACTTTTACCAGGTAGTATCCATATAGTAAGGCGTTGGCAAAAACCATCAGATCACCCAGGATACCGGATTTTGTATGTTGCACATTCGCTCTTGCTAAAACGATGTAAACAGCTCCAGTTAATCCAATCAAACATCCCAGCCATTGTTTTTTGCTAAGGCTTTGACCTTGTAAAAATTTGATCAGTAAAACCAATATAGGTGTACAAACCATCAGCAGTGCCGCGTGCACGGGCGATGTATTTTTAAGGCCGTTGAAAAACAACAATTGGTTTCCTATAATTCCAGAAAAACCACATATAAACAAGAGTAGAATATCTTTTTTTTCATAAATAAAGAGACAACGGGTGATGCATAGGAAAATAAGGGCAGCAAAAAGGACTCGAAAAAACACAAATGCATTGGGCCCTATAAATCCCGGATCCAATAAAAGTTTTGCAATACTATAGTTGGCACCATATATCAATGCAACCACAAATAATGCCAGGTGACTATAAAAATGATGATTCAATCTTTGGCAAAGCTATTGATAAATATTTTATTCCAATCAACAGGCTTTTATATTGAAAGCCCAAAATTTGAATAAACAGTTATGTAAATAATAAGCCTTGTTGAAATACTATTGTCAATGTATATATATTCCGCATCAAAATCAGGATCCATTTAATATTTATAGTAATATCGCATCGCAACTTTTAGGATATTTTATACTTGTTTATTTCATGAAGCAGAGTGCTATGAATTCAATATCTTGCAGGCTGATTTTATAAAGCACATGACCACCTATTTAGACGAACTCAATGAAGTACAACGACAAGCCGTTACCCAAATTGATGGACCTGTCATGGTTATTGCAGGACCCGGATCTGGAAAAACAAGAGTACTAACTTTCAGGTTGGCATATTTAATAGAACAAGGAATAGCGCCGCATCAAATTCTTGCACTTACGTTTACAAATAAAGCTGCAAAAGAAATGACGGAACGCATCAGCCATTTATCCGGAGCTTCTGTGAGAAAAGTATGGTGTGGTACCTTTCACTCCATCTTTGCAAGGATCTTACGCGTGGAAGCACCTAAAATCGGATATCCTGCAAATTTTTCCATTTATGATACCGACGATACCAAAAGTGTGATTACAGAAATCATCAAAGAGTTGGACTTAAATCCGAAGAATTACAATGCCAATACGGTCCGTACCAGAATTTCTTCTGCCAAATCAAATCTCATCACTCCCATTATGTATGAGAAAAATGCAGAACTACGTGATCAAGATCTTGAAAATAAGATGCCGGAGACCTGGCTGATCTATCGAAAATATGTATTGAAATGCATACAGGGAGGTGCAATGGATTTTGATGATCTGCTGCTGCAGCTTTATCGTCTGTTTCAGGAAAACCCGGAGGGAGTTTTGGATAAATACCGAAAGTTTTTCAAATACGTTTTGGTCGACGAGTTTCAAGACACTAATTATTTGCAATATGCGATCATCAAAAAACTAGTGGTTTATGAAAACAGTCCCCGGAATATTTGCATCGTAGGAGATGATGCACAAAGCATTTATTCTTTCAGAGGCGCAACCATCAAAAATATACTCGACTTCCAGAAGGATTTTCCGGAAGCTAAAATTTACAAACTCGAGCAAAATTATAGAAGCACTCCGCACATTGTGCAAGCCGCCAATGATGTTATAACGAAGAATGCTAAACAGATTCGCAAAGAAATCTGGACTGATCGCGAAAGTGGAAATAAAATTAAACTTATAAAGTGTACTTCAGATGTAGAAGAAGGAAGAAAGGCTGCTGATTATATCCTTGAATTAAAAAACAGGTATCATTTAAAGAATAAAAATATTGCGATTTTGTATCGCACCAATGCGCAATCGCGCATTTTTGAGGAACAGCTCCGTAGATATAATCTGCCTTATAAGATTTTTGGAGGTATGTCATTTTACCAACGCAAAGAAATCAAGGACCTACTGGCTTATCTGCGATTGGTTGTAAACCCTTTGGATAATGAAGCTTTAAAAAGAGTAATCAATTATCCAAAAAGAGGTTTGGGAAATACGACTATTGATAAAATACTCCAGCAAGGAAATGAACGCGAGTGTCCTTTATGGGAAGTCATAGATGGCCTGGATGTATCTCCGAAGACTCAGCAAACTCTCAGGCAGTTTAAATTGCAAATTATGGAAGTTCAGAGTCAGGCACGAACTTCCGATGCCTATCAAACTGCACTCCAAATTTTTAAGTATTCTGGACTCTCCGCGGAGTTGAAATCAGATATCAGCAATGAAGGAATTCAACGCCTGGAAAATGTCATGTCATTGTTGGATGGGATCAAATCTTTTACGGAGCAGGATGAGCTGGAAGAACAAGTGGCGGAGAACCATTCACTCGCTGCTTTTTTACAATCTATTTCATTGATCTCGGATCTCGATGAACATACAGAAGATGGCGATTACATCACACTGATGTCGGTGCATTCTGCAAAAGGACTTGAATTTGATGCAGTACTTGTTGTTGGTTTGGAAGAAAATCTTTTTCCAAGTTATATGTCGATGCGAGATCCGGATCAGATCGATGAAGAGCGACGTTTATTTTATGTAGCCATCACCCGTGCCAAGCAACATTTGATATTGACCTATGCCCAAAGCAGGTATTTATTTGGCAATTTAAGGATGTGAACCAAGCAGATTTATCGAAGAAATTGATCCAACTAGGCTCGAATTTGATAAAACCATAAAGGCCGTCTTTGATCTTACAAACGAAACAAGTGCCAGCAGACAAAAATGGGTAGCCGCTAAACCAAAGTTTACACAGGAAAGTATTGGAAATTTTCTTGCAAGTCCATCCGATTCTATCCAATCGGGAATGGTGGTATTGCATCAAAAATTTGGAAGGGGTAAGGTCATCCTCATAGAGGGGAGTAGAGAAAATCGGGTTGCCACAATCCTATTCAATGAAATAGATAATCCGCAACGAAAAATAATTCTGAAGTATGCGAAGTTGCAAATCGTTCCTTAAAAGAGAAAGGTTTGGAATTAGGTGTTTTTACTTAGGTCCCTTTTTATAAAAATCAGAGCAATTATTTAAACTTGCGTCCATAATAAAATTAGACAATAGACAAGTATGTCCCCAAAAACAAAATTCTCTATCACGACAATTTGGATACTTTTCTCCAGATTTTATGATGCTTATTGTACATACAAATATACACCCAATCTAAGCAAAGAAGCCAACCCACTTGTCACAATGCTTGGCATGAGCTGGACCCCTTTAATAATAACAATAGGACTTTTGACGGTCTACACCATCTATGTATATTCTATTCGGGTTTTCAAACCAATAGATTTGTTTCCAAGTGAAAAAGAATACAGTTTTGGCTATTTCCTGGGATATACCTATTTAGGGCATAAGGAACCATGGACCTCTATATTTTATAAATTTCCTAAAGACATCCACAGATTCAATCAATGGATGGGACTGACCTTGCCACAATGTGTTGCTTTCGCAGGTATTGTTTCAACAGCCATGTGGTTGCTTATAAATTATACGCAAGCCTACAAAGAAATGCATAGTGCGACCTTGGTTTACAGCATTTTAATAGTCGGGTGTATTGTTATTAATTATCACTATAGCAAGAAAATGTATAGAACATATTTGAATAGCACAAATGTTATTTCAAAAGACCCCCATTGTTAAGTTGAATATTTTTAGTACTTAAATGAATTATTTTATTCAAAAAATGATTAATATAATTAGTATTCAATCAATATACTAACATTTGTTAGTATATTCACCTACATCCCTCCAAGCCAATAATCAATAATGAAGAGGACTAGGATTAAAGAGATTTATTACAGGATTTAACGAATTTTAGGATATATAGGATTGCATGGATGGAAGAGATTTATTACAGGATTTATTAGATTTTGTAACTCCAATAATTTTGAACTATAATCCATAAGAAAGCTCAACTAAATGAATTACAAATAATCATTATTAAATAAGACTATCTAACTAACAGATTGTTCCTCCAAGTCCACATTCCTGCAAGCCTCCTGGAATAGCAGACTCACAGACGAATCCTTCCCTCCATTCTTACAAGCCCAAAAGCCTACATGCCTAAATTCCTACATTACAAATATCGCAACCACCATTTAGCTTTATTTCTGGATTTGTAAACATCATACCATTTGCATATAGGGAACAGGATAAGTAATACCAAAAACCATATAACATAAACACCCCACAATTCGAAACCTTCTCCGGGAATGAGGAAAAGAAAAGGCAAATTTTTCGCAGATTCTATGGCCTCTGATAATTGATGGCCTCTGGCAAAAAACGCTATGGAGGCCAGTAAATGAATGAGATATAAATGTAAGATATAATAGAAAAAAGCAGTTCTTCCGAAAATGGAAATTTGTTTTGTAAATGCGTTTGAATATTTCTCCATTGCAATGAGAAGCAACATGGCAGGACCCAGGGTTATACATAGATACAGTAAGGAGGGTGGATATTTATCGACGTTGATAAAATTTAAAAAAGTTTTCCAATAGGTCGATTGACTTGTCCAGTCAATGGGGTCTCCATAGATATTGCTAAAGCGAAGGATTCCAAATACTAAAATCATTGCAAATCCGGAATACATTAATATCCTAAATCTTTGTTCTTGTGTTACTGCGGAACTGAATACCCTGCCTGCGCAGTATCCGGCTATCATGAGACCTGTCCATGGTACAAAAGGATAAATCAGCAAGACAAAATGATGAGGCGCAAATTCATATGGTTTGAAATAACCGGTGTGAAGGAGATCCCACCAAAAGTTTGGACTAAAACCCGGAGTAGTTTCTATAAAATCAAGAGCGTTATGTCCTAACAGGATGATGGCACTAATGGAGATCAAAGCGATCACGGGTAGTTTCCATCTGATGAGTATGCCAAGAATTACCATACTAATTCCGATGGCCCATATCACGCCTAAGGGAATGAGATTGTAAAATGGATTGAATGTCCATGCAAGTGCTATAATGAAGATTTCAGCGAAAAACGAGCCAGAGCCCTCTTTTCATGATAAATGAAGATAACTCATGATTGTTTTTTCTCTGGCTTTGCAAATAAATTGATACGCCGGAAAGAAAAACGAATACTGGAGCGCAAAAATGAGTGATCCATCTCGTGAAATACAAAGCGGTTGTCGTTGTTTGAACATCCAGTGGATCTCCAGTGAAGGCCTGCACATGAAAATAATCACGTACGTGGTCTAGTGCCATGAGAACCATAGCCAGGCCTCTTAGCATGTCTATTGAGTCTATTCGCGATGTGATGGGGTGAAGTTGTTGATTCATTTTGTTAGCAATCTTTTACTGGGTAATGAACACCAAAAATACTTCATTTAAGGACAACTTATAGCCCTTGAAAATGGCAATAGACTTAGAGTTTATACAATGGTTTTTATAAATATTCTTTTAGGAGTAAGAGATCAACCTTGATCACGTATTTGTTTTGTTCGAATAAACTACTTTTATTTCCTGTTTATCTAACGTGCCGATACTGCCGCCGTGCCAACATTCCGGATGTGATTCAAACGCTAAGATAAATATGTTTTTCTAAGCATGGAAGCTATATCTGCAAGTGGCAAGGAGAAATGATTATGTTAGAGGAGAATACATCCTTAATATCTAATGTTAAATACTAATGCTAATGCAATGCATATTTCTTTAAGTTGATCCTCATTTATGATCCCCAATTTCCTAATAATTCTTGATTCTGATACAGACCGCACTTGAAAGCAATCAGCTGCAGATACTTTTTGTAAAAAATTAAAATTATCAGGAATAAGCTTTACCATCCATGGAACATCTTCATAATGATTTTTCCAATCTGTAATCGGTATTATTACTTTTAATGGCAACTTTCCAAGTTGATCAACACTAACTATTATACAAGGTCTTGTTTTTTGAATCTCAGCACCTATTGCTGTGTCAAGGCTAAGAAGCCAAATTTCCCCTCGTTTCATAAAAGTTTTCCATATCTATTGAAGTAAGATCAGTTAGGTTTTGATCGTGCATATAGTCATCAAGCATTAAAAATGAAGCTTTTTCCAATTTATCTCCGTCAAATTCTTGAAGAGTTTTAATAACCATTTCAATAATTTTTAACCTGTCCTCTACAGGTAGCTTTGTAATATTTATTATTAACTCATTTGTTGACATATTACAAAGGTAATTATTTTTTAAAAGAAATGCAAATGATACGGTTCATTGTAGTCTCCTCTAGCTGAAATTTGAAGTTCCAGGAAAATAATTCCTGTGAAAGTAACACCATGAGAAAAATATTGTCGGTTCTTTAAAGTGTGAATTTTTGGAATGTACTTTGTTGCATATTTAGATGTTCTCATTTTTCAATGATGGTATTTTTTAGGACCGAAATAATTTCACATTAGGAAATGCTAAAAGTAATTGAAATGAGCTCAATTTATAAAATTGACATAAATGATGTTTTTAGAAACGTAAGGAGCATCGACCTCTTATTTTGGTTTGAATCGTTTCCCGGAATCATATAAAATCGTTTAAGTAAATTGAAATTGCATCTTAAATGGTGAATAGAGAATGATTAAGTATTGATATTTCTAGCAAAATTCAGGGCTGTTTAGCGGTTTTTAGTATAAAGTAAGCCTGGATTGCAATGATTCCTCTATCATTGCGTTAATTTTGATTGTGAATTTATATTCTAAATCGGGTCGGTGGAAAACGGTATTGATTATCGTGGGTTTGTTCTTTGTATTAATGCCCTTGTTCTATTCAAATTATTTAGGCATTAAATTATCTGAGCTCGAGCATAAAAAAATCGAATTATTCGAAAAAACTTTAGTGGAGATCACCAATACTTCCAATCTGGAGGCAGGTGAAGATGTAAGTTATGAACTCGAAATGTTGTACAGCATCATTGAAGATCTCCAGCTATTGGTCATCAATAGAAATCAGAATATAGATTTGTATAATTTTCCAACCAACACGGATACGCTTAAAGTGTTAAACTATTTGCGGGCAGACGGGCCAGCTCCTCTGATTTCTGATGATTATACAATTTATTACAGTTATCCGTTTACGCTGACTCTTTTGCGTTATTTTCCACTGGTCCAGTTTTTCTTATTGATGTTATACGCCGCGATTGGTTACGGCGTATTTAATGCTAGTCGCAGGGAAGAGCAAAACAGGGTTTGGGTCGGAATGGCGAAAGAAACAGCACACCAGTTAGGCACACCGATCTCTGGAATGATAGGCTGGTTGGAAGCATTGGATGTTCATTTAAAAGACGAAGAGTCAAAGAACATTGTTGCCGAAATGGGCAAAGACATTGATAAGCTGCAATTGGTTGCGGATCGTTTTTCCAAAATAGGATCTACACCTGAGTTGGTTGGCATAGATCTGCCACCATTGCTCCGTGAATGTATGGAATATATTCAGGCGAGAGCTTCAAAGAATATTCAGTTTTCTTTGACCTATGATCGAAATGAACAATTTCAAGCTGCGGTCAATGCGAATTTATTTTCTTGGGTACTCGAAAATATTTTAAGAAATGCACTGGATGCGATGGATCAATACGGAAAAATTGACATCCACCTATCCAAAGAAGCCAAAAACTTGAATATTGAAATTAGTGATACCGGAAAAGGAATAGCTCCTTCTAAGAGAAAAGAGATTTTTAAACCTGGTTATACTACTAAAAAAAGAGGTTGGGGTCTTGGCTTATCCTTATCGCGTAGAATTATTGAAAATTATCACAAGGGAAAAATATATGTAAAAGCCTCAGAACCAGGCAAAGGAACCATTTTTTTCATTCAATTGCCAAGAATTTCCTAACGGGGCTAACGATACGTTAATCAAAGCCATGAACAATTACATTTCGTCTTACATTTGCAGACCGTTTAATATTTAAACTGCTAATTATGGGTTTTTATGGGAGGATTTCTTCTAAGTGTCAATTAGAGCAATTTGGAATCCGGGAAAACAGCAATCAATATTGTAATTTGGCCCAATCAGAATTGATTGAAAAAAGTCTACAGGGCAATTTAGGTGTATTAAGTGATCAAGGCGCACTCTGTATTAAGACTGGTGCTTTTACGGGAAGAAGCCCTGATGATAAATTTACGGTTGATGATCAACTCAGCCACGATGCAGTAGATTGGAATAAATTTAATAAACCATTTCCAAAAGAAAATTTCAACAAACTTTTAGAAAAAGTATGTCGTTATTTCGATGGAAAAGATGTTTATGTTAAAGATGCATATGCATGTGCAGACGAAAGATATCGCATTTCAGTTCGAATATTTGCCGAATATCCATGGAGCGCGCAGTTTGCGGGGAATATGTTTATCAGACCCGAAATAGATGCTTTGGATGAATTTGAACCCGAGTGGTGCATTTATTGTGCACCCGGATTTCAAGCCGACCCTACTGTTGATGCCACCCGACAAGCTAATTTTTCAATCATTGACTTTGAAGCAAAACGCATACTGATCGGAGGTTCTGCATATACCGGCGAAATCAAAAAATCCATTTTCACAATCCTCAATTTTGTTTTGCCCTACCAAAAAAATGTGCTTTCCATGCATTGTTCTGCGAATATTGGCAAAGCAGGAGATACCTCCATATTTTTTGGATTATCGGGCACAGGTAAAACCACTTTGTCTGCAGATCCCGAGCGCTTCCTCATTGGGGATGACGAACATGCCTGGTCTGATGAAGGTGTTTTTAATTTTGAAGGTGGCTGTTATGCAAAATGCATAGATCTCACAGAAGAAAAAGAACCGGATATTTTTCGGGCCATTAAACCCGGGGCAATCCTCGAAAATATACAATTCTATGAGGGCACAAATATTCCCGATTATGCCAATGCTGCTATTACAGAAAATACACGGGTTTCATACCCCATCGAACATATCCGCAATGCCGTCATTCCATCTATAGGAGGCCATCCCAGGAACATCTTCTTTTTGACATGTGATGCATACGGCATTTTACCTCCCATCAGCAAGCTGAGCAAAGCGCAGGCGATGTATCATTTTATTTCGGGTTATACAGCTAAAGTCGCAGGAACTGAAACAGGCGTTACCGAGCCCAAAGCTACATTTTCAGCTTGCTTTGGAGCTCCCTTTTTGCCTTTGCATCCAACGTTTTATGCAGAAATGCTAGGGCAACGAATTGAAAAATTCAATCCGAATATTTGGTTAGTCAATACCGGCTGGACCGGAGGAGCCTTCGGCACGGGTTCCAGGATCAAATTGGCTTATACACGGGCACTTATTACAGCTGCATTGAATGGTCAGTTGGAAAACGTAGATTATGCCAGGGATGAGGTATTTGGCCTCGAATATCCGGTGGTTTGTCCGGATGTTCCGTCAGAAGTATTAAATGCACGAAATACCTGGGCAGATCCGAATTTGTACGATCAAAAAGCAATTGCACTTGCAGAATTGTTTACAAACAATTTTGAAAAATATGAAAGCAAAGCCAGTGAAGACATCAAAGCAGCTGCGCCCAGAATTGGGGTAAGAAGTGTTTGATAAGTTGAGTTTGAAGCGCTGATGTAATATCTGGAGACAATTTTTAAAACTAACATTTGTTAGTATTTTTCATTTTTGGATATTAAAAATGAAATGAAAACCCCAAGATTTATGTCTTAGCAAATTATAAAATGATCTATTTTGGAAAGGACCTTGTGTTTTAGATGATGGTCTTAGAGCAACGGATTAAAAAGGATCAGTATCTAAAAACCACCTCCCGGCATCATCCAGTTTTTGATAATAGAAGGCTTCTACATTTCGGGAAAACATCCATCAACTAAAATCTGTCATCCATAAGTGCTCACCTCACCTCCAGCTTCGCTCCACTAAGTGGAGAAGAGGGCAGATTCTGGTTCTTTTAAAATTGTTTCTATTATTTTAAATGAGTAGCTCTGCGTAGTCTATTCCCGCTTTCATAAGCCAACTTCGTAATAAAATATTTTTTCAAAGCGGGATACGCTGTAGCGATAGGAAAACTCCGTTTTCCAGACAGATGCTTTTTTGATTTATATTTGTTTGGTTCTCGTTCAACATTTTGTATACTAAGCTCTAAGCTCCAGCCTTTAACAACTGTCAACTGTCAACCATCAACTAACAACTAACACCTACTCCCCCTTTTGTTTTTCGGGTTTTGTGTATTCAGGAAATTCGATTTCAGGTTTTTCAGGTCGGATGGAATCATAAGGGATCGTGAGGCTGTCGTATTTGATTTTTTTAGAGAGCACTATTAAGATGGAATCAGCATATTGTTCGAGTTTTTCCTGAATGCGTTTGTCGCATTCTAGATTTTTTTCATCGGTAAATTGTTTTTGTTGGGCAGCAAGTTTTTCCTGGATCAATTCTTCAATCCTAGTATTCTGATCTTTACATGCTATAAATATCATAAGAAACCCTATCCAATATAATTTATCAATCATAATCCTTTCTGGAGTTTGATGATTTCAGATTTACGCTGAAGGACTATAGAATCGAGTTTGTATTGAAGAGCATAATTCATTTTATGGATACAAATGGAGTCTATACTTCCTTCCAGTGCCGGGATTTGCAACTGAAAAAGACTATCTGCTTTATGGCGTGAAATTTTTTCCACTTCTGTTTGGTCATTTGCACAAGCAGGCAGTATTACGATATAAAAAAGGAAAATGTAAATATACTTAGTCATGATTCGTAACTCTTTTGCGGAGTATAAAACTTTGGCCTAGATACACCCGGCGAACGGTTTCATTAGCTGCCAATTCTTCAGCGGTTCCAGACATCAGAATTTTTCCATCAACTATGAGATAAGCCCGGTCTGTAATAGAGAGCGTTTCATGAACATTGTGGTCCGTAATGAGGATTCCAATATTTTTAAGTTTCAATTTGTCAATAATGGATTGAATATCTTCAACAGCTATTGGGTCAATTCCTGCAAATGGCTCATCCAAAAGAATAAAATTAGGATCAGAGGCTAATGCCCGTGCAATTTCTGTTCTTCGGCGCTCACCGCCACTCAAAGAATCACCTGAATTTTTACGCACCTTGTTGAGATTAAATTCACTCAACAGACTTTCAAGTTTGTCTCTTTGCTCGGATTTGCTCAAATTGCGCATTTCTAATATTGCTTTAATGTTATCTTCTACGCTGAGTTTGCGAAACACAGATGGCTCTTGTGGGAGATAACCAACACCTTTTCTTGCACGGACATACATAGCATCGCGTGTAATTTCCTGATCATCCAGATAGACAGAACCTGAATTTGGTGTAATAAATCCAACGATCATGTAAAATGTAGTTGTTTTGCCCGCGCCATTTGGCCCGAGCAATCCTACAATCTCTCCCCGGTTGACATCTATTGAAATGCCATTCACGACGGCTCTTTGCCCATATATTTTTACCAAGTGATCTGTGCGAAGTTTCATTTCAAAGTTTAATTTTAGCTTTCACCTCCCAATCTGCGCGAAGTTCAGGAAGATTGAAATAGTAAACTGGTTCAGCCTGCATTTTATTTTGTAAGTCAGAACCATCCCATTGCCCGTTTTGATTCAAATCGTGGATTACGCGCAAGCGATAGGATCCGGAAGGTAAGTATTTAAAGATCAGATTTGTATTGGGAGTTAACAGGAGCAATGACCGTTCTGCTACCAGCTTATTGTTGGTTAACAGTTGTAAAGTGAGATTTATTGGAGTAGCGATGGAATCCAACTCCAGCATCAGGCTTGAATATGAATTTAAGGGCGGACAAAATACTTGGAGCGTATCCGCAGCATTCATTTGACCGAAACAGTTTGTAATAATATCTGCTCCTAAAATACAGTTGAATTGTTTTCCGGGTGGCCATTTTCCGGAGACCTTTATGATTCTCGGATCTTTTTCGCTCAGTTGAATAGTTTCAATGATCGCTGTACTGTCGTCGGTTGATATATGCTGTCGAAGCATCTTACAAATAGGATATTCACTCCTAAGTATTAAGGTATCTGTTGGCACAATACTAACATTTGTTAGTTTTACTTTAAAACTAGAATCAGGATTTATGACCTGCTGAACTTTAACAGGAAAGGTATCCATGAAATTTTCTGACTGAATACGGAATTCCTGAGGTTTGGATGAGAAGTTCCAGGCGATAATGCTATCTTGAAAATGAAAGAGCTTTACACTATCGCTGTTGGAATATAGATTTACCTTCTCAATGGGTTTGCGGTTTAAAACAAGACTTGTGTACCCGGATTTTATATTTTTTTCCTTTACATTTAGCGCATATTTCTGTAAGCTCATTTTTAATGAAATGGGTGCTTGTAATTGATTGGGAATAAGCTGAATGGTATGATCATGAAAAGCAACGGATTCGCTTGCTTGGTCAAAATAAAAATTGTTGTTCTTATCTGTAAGTGCATATAAAGTAAAACTCCCCGGACTCAAATGTTTTAACTCAAATTGGCCGCTACCATTTGTGATCACATAATAATAAGGTTTTCGTGTTTTGAAAATGGAATCTGCAGATTCCAGATACAGGCAAACGAGTGTTTGTTTTTGAGGTTCTCCGGTAAATGCATCGATTACAGTCCCGGTAATTTTCAAGGAATCAATAAAACTTCCTGTGGAAAAAACGAACTGCATATTTTCAGCGACATTGCCTTTTGTGATGTCTTTGATGGCAGCACCCAACTGAAGTATATACGTGGTATTGTTTTTAAGATTTTCGCGCTCATCAAATTTTATGAGAAGTGATTTTCCCTGGATCTTATAAATCAATGGATATTCTGTTGAGGGCGCTATTTGAATATGAGTGTTGGGATTATCCAGGCGAAACCATTCATCAAACAAAAATTTGATTTCGCGATCTTTAAATTCAGTTTGCTGATTAAGACTGGAACCGGCTGGTAACCATTTGGGCGGAGTGAGATCATCCGGACCTCCCGAGATTCCCTGAATATTGGCACAGGCTGCCCACAGGCAAATAAAAAACCCCGCCAATAGCAAACACTTCGCATTCATTATACAAAAATAAACAGGTGAGTGATTCTTTTGTTTGTTTTATAAAAAAGAGGCGTTGTAATAATATTATTTGAATCTCAACCTCAATAGATTCAGCCACGAATGTAACTTACAAATATCTATTTTCAACAATCCTTATATAATACCTTCATTGTTGTAGCGATATGAGAAATCATAAGTTAAATGATCAGCGACTGAAATTTTATAAAGAGTTCAATAAGCTAGACTTTCCAAATTCAGCTCATAAATCAATTCAAACTTTTGAACGAATCGAATTTCATTAAAATTCAATCGCTTTAAATTTTAAATCCGACCATTATAATAAGTTACATCCAATCTTGTTAATCCTTGTCAAACTTTTCTACCTTTCCAGTTATGGCTTATAGGTAACCATGAAAGCAAGCCTATCAGAACAAAGTAAATATTGTGCGCCATCCAAACGGGTAAAAACCATTTTTTCCAGGATGGAATCGCATAAAAATGATTGGCGTGATATTGCAAAATAAAATCTGAGAGACATTGTATAATAAATGAAGCTGCAAAAAGCGCCCAGTGATAGACGTTATTTGAATAAATGGATAATGCCAATGCAATGAACACTGAAATGCGTTGGATCCAAACGAAACTTGATAATGCTGATAATTTCCAACTTTTTACAAAGCGCATTTTGCCGGCCCAGCGCAAACGTTGTGCGAGAAATGAACCCCAGCCTGGGATGGCATAGGTTTCAACCATGAGTTCTTTTTCATGTGCAAAACAAATTCCAGCGGGATATTGCTCCTTTATTTTTTCAATGAGAAAGACATCATCTCCCGACGCAATTTCATAATTATTTTCATATGCTTCGGCATTGAGGAACGCAGCTTTTCGATAAGCGAGATTGGCAGCATTGCATAAATAATGTGTCCCTGACTGAATGCCAGCTGCATTAATCAATCCATTTGCGGAGAAATCCAAAGCTTGTAAATAATCCAGAAAACTTTTGGGCTGTACAATGCCAACCGGTCCACTCACGAGTTGGATTTGGGGCTCTTGAAAATAGTCGAGCATTTTAGTTACCCATTGATCTTTAACTATGCAGTCAGCATCTGTAGTCAGAATAATCTCACCTTGTGCATGATTGATTCCATATGCCAGTGCTTTTTTCTTCGAACCTTTTATGGTAGTGCGTTTGTACACTCCTAGCCGCATAAGCTTAAAATTCTGATGTTCAATCGCATTCAGGATAGCATAAGTATCATCTTCTGATTGATCATCGACCACGATGAGTTCCATTTCCTGATGCAATTCTTTTTGCTTTAGACAAGATTGCACACTTTCAAGAATATGTTCTTCTTCATTCCTCGCTGCGATGATGATACTCGATCGAAAACCAGTCGGAAAAGTAGGGTGGGTTGGCGGAATCGATTTTTTCCAGTAGTAAATAAAATAAGCTATCAGGCCGCTATAAGCCAAACTAAGGAGTAGAATACATATAAAAATGATCAGCATGCCGGTTTATTCGAAAAGATCATCGTAACGATGGTCTAACTCAGCTTTGCGCTGGCGGGATTGCTTGGATTGATTAGGTAAGGATTCCACCTCTTCATAACTTGTAAAAGTATCATTTGTGTTTGCAGGATTTTGATCCTTTGAAAGTTTTCCAAATTTTTTAAATATCCACGATTTGAGAATAAGTCCTATAAGTACAAAGGGCAATCCTAATAAGTTCACCAATGCGCCGGCGAGTCCTGCGAGCCAATTATTGGATATTTGATCTGCAAGGCCTTTGAAATGCGCCCATAAGACTCTGCGGTCGAGAATAAGCAAAACGATAATAAAAACAGGTACTGCAAACCATAAAAGCTTGTACAACTGAAAAAACAAATAAAACAATAACACCATGAGCCCCAAAAAGAGAATGCTTCCCAAAAGTCTTTCCCAGTAGGATTTTCCGGAAGAATAATGATATGTTTTAAATGTGCCCATTGGTCTGGCAAAAATAATATAAATACATTAAAGAAAGATATAATATGAATAAATTAACTTAATCGTAGTGATTATTTTATCCAATAGTTGTTTGAAAATATTTCTCAAACAGGTTTCTATAAAAACCATTGGATTTTTGAATTAGTTCATCAGACTTGCCAAATTCTTTTATTTCGCCTTGTTCCAGCGCTAGAATCCAATTTGCCTTTTGAATGGTAGACAGCCTGTGGGCAATTACAATTGCACTTCTATTGGCAATCAGTTTTTCCAAGGCTCGTTGAAGTATAGCTTCTGTTTCTGTGTCCAGGGAGCTGGTGGCTTCGTCTAAAATGAGCAGATCGGGATCGGTAAGCAAAGCTCGTACAAACGAAAGCAACTGTCTTTGTCCTATGGACAGATTGATTCCGCGTTCGGCTAACATGTAGTTGTAATTTCCTGGAAGTGCCATGATATAGTCATGCGCGCCAATTTTTTGACTGGCTTCTACAACCTTTTCGAAAGATATATTTTGGTTTTTGAGTCTTAAATTTTCAAGCACAGTGCCCTGAAATAAAAACAAATCCTGCAATACCACTGCAATTTTGCTCCTCAAATAATTGAGATCGTATTCGTTTATATTTTTTCCATTTAGGTGAATTCTTCCTGAATTAACTTCATACAGTCGGTTGATCAGACTAATCAAACTTGTTTTTCCGGACCCGGTGGTGCCAACAATGGCCAACATTTCACCTTGCTTTAATTGGAATGAAATATTTTTAAGGATGGGGGTGTTTTCATGATAGGCAAATGAAACATTATTGAATTCGAGATCACCTTTTAATCCACCGGATTTAATCGTGCCTTTGTTTTCCTGACCTTCCTGTTTATCCATGAGTTCGA
Organism: Saprospiraceae bacterium; assembly: GCA_016719615.1. Classification (NCBI taxonomy): domain Bacteria; kingdom Pseudomonadati; phylum Bacteroidota; class Saprospiria; order Saprospirales; family Saprospiraceae; species Saprospiraceae bacterium. The sequence continues at coordinate 51,064 of JADJYQ010000003.1, read as the reverse complement.
GTACTCTTGAAGCAGCCAAAAGTCCCATTTGTAGGGTATTAAATTTATCTGCCAGTGTTCTTACAGGCTGAAATAATCTTGTTAGATACATAGGGAAGGCAACCAATTGACCGATCGTAACTACGCCTTCCAAAACGCCCTGAGCGCCCCACCATACCATAAACCCAAGTGAAGCCGCAGAAATGATCTCAACGACTGGAAAAAAAACAGCATAATAAAAAATGCCATCGAGATTCGCCTGTGTATACTCCCGATTGATGTTTTTGAACTTATTCAAAACGCGTCCCTCTGCTGTGAAAATTTGAACTGTTTTCATACCGCTCAGGTGTTCCTGTAAAAAGGCATTCATTCGGGCTACTTCGTTGCGAACGCGTTGAAAAGAGCCTTTCACTTTTTCTTTGAAAATATATCCGGCGACCAGCAAGAGTGGAAAAGTTACGAGGCAGATCAAAGTAAGTTTCACACTGGTGTAGAACATCAGGGCCAATACAGTTACCAAAGCCAAAATATCAGCGAGAATGGTGATTAATCCTTCTGCAAATACGGAATTGACGGTTTCCAGATCATTAATTACACGAGTAGTGTTAGTGCCAACCGGTGTGCGGTCGAAGTAAGATAGTTTGAGCGACAAAAGGTGTTCATAAATGCGTTTGCGAAGATCGAGAATGATATTTTGTCCGAGGCTATTGGTCATTATCGAAAAAGCATATCTACATAACGAAAGCATTATCAGCAATAAAAGGTAGATCAGTGCTATTTTCTGCAGGCCTTTCAGATCCGATTTTAGAATGTGTTCATCCACCATGACATTGACCAAAAAAGGCATCCATGCGTTAAGTGGAGCCATGAGGATGGCCAATATAGCGGAGCCCCATAAGAGCCATTTATACGGACGCGTAAATCCGAGGAGTCTTTTTAGTACCTGGTAACCTGACACAATAAATTAGAACGATGGAATTGTTTTCATAGCATCCCTTCATCTGCAAAGCTAAAATATTTATCTTCTGTTACGATGAGATGATCTAAAACATTCAATTCGAGTTGCTGTCCGGCAGCTTTCATTTTTCGGGTCAGGTCAATGTCTTGTTGGCTTGGTTTAAGTGCCCCGGATGGATGATTATGAGCCAGTATAAGTCCTGTGCATTTCCAGTCCAGCGCCCTTTGAAAGATGAGTCTTGAGTCTGCAACAGTACCTGTTAATCCTCCTTTGCTAAAATTTTCTATGGCCAGAAGTTTATTGGATCTACTCAGAAATAGAACCCAAAACTCTTCATGCGTCAGATCCTCCATTTTAGCTTTGATCAGCAAATAAGCATCTTTGCTCGAAAGCAGTTGTTTTTTCTCAAGGGCTTCGGCATGTTGTCGCCTTCGGCCTAATTCCAAGGCAGCTTCGATGAGCAAGGACTTTGCAGGCCCAAGTCCGTGAATTTTACCAAGCCGGAAATGATCCATTTTGCTCAGTTCGATGAGATTAAACTGGCAGGACTGTAGCGTAAGTTTTGCAAGGCTTAAGGCATCATGGGTTTTGGTTCCTGATCCTAAGAGGATGGCCAATAATTCTGCATCGCTCAATGCCGCCTTTCCTTTGCGAATGAGTTTTTCTCGGGGTCTGTCGTCTTCTGCCCAGCATTTGATAGGTAGATGTAGTGGGTATTTTTCATGCATAGCTTATTATTTGGAATTGTATCAGATTATAAGGCCAAGTTAAGCAGACAAAATTTTTAATAAGACAGCACTTATTTAAAGCCGTAAGGAAATGATTGAAGAAGCTTAAATTATGAGTTGGATAATAATAAAATGAACATCAACTGTTTGAATTGAATAAGTAGAAAGGCAATTAATTTTAAATATAGTCTTGAGAAATGAGCAATAGTTAATGGGTCGATTAAAATATGCGCATTTCACTTTTAGTGTTCTCCAGGAATATTCCGGATTGAGATGTTCCTCAGTGTATGAAGTGCCAGAATCAAGTTTAAGGTAATCTGTACATAAAGCCCAGCCTAATGCCCGTTTCCAAAAGCCTGAGAGGATGATGGTCTGAAAAAAATGGAAGCAATGAATGCACTTTGAAATAAGGATTTACAAATGTTGAAATACCAAAGGGAAGCCCATAGCCTAGTCCCAAACCCAACATTCCACCCATCCCTGTTTGCGCATCAATATCGCTGGCAAAACTGGTATTCATATCAAGAATAAGACCGCCATTCATGAAAAAAAATGGACTTAGATTGAGTTGCAAAGTGATAGGAATGCTGATCAATGAAAAGTTGGCAGCAAATGGTCTATCATCTGCATTTGGTGGAACATTTGGTTCGACAATGATTCTATGATGCGAATATTCTATCCCGGTTTCAATTGACAATTTTGGATTTAATCGGTGCAAATAATGCAAGCCTAAAGTGAAAAAATGGTCTGATTGATACGAATTTGCACCATCTAGTTGCTCAAAATAGAACATATCGTTAGTTCCAAAAGATGAATAAGCAATTCCAATTTGGGTTTTTCCAAATTGTACTTCACTATTTTGTGAATAAGCTGCATTAGCAATCGCAAAGACGGAAACAAATCCTAAAAATAATTTTGAATTCATAATTTCTAAATAGGGTTTTTATACCAAGATCATTTTACCATTTGGATTCTTGGATTAAAATCAAATAGTAATGTAAGCAATTTTAAGGAAATGAACACGATAGTTTATTTAATTATTAATAAAAATTGACAGACACCATTGTTTAAATTCAAGGGATAATACAAAAGAGTATTCATCATCTGGATTCCAAAATATAATTTTATCTTGATGGGTATAGGTGGCCTTTTCAGCAGTTTATTAGCAAAGACTCGGGGCTTATCGTATCTTTGCACTAGTTTTTATGACCAGACAAGCCGCACATAATAGCTTTCAGGATTTCGTGAGTTACTTTCCACCGGCAGAGTTGCCATTGACGGTGCAGTATAACGACTTGCATAGTTATGCAAAGACAAATGACCCTTTGCCAGATACATTTTTAGCTGATTATCTCTTGCCTTATTTGGATTTTGAAGTCGATGAGTTCACAGAATTTCTACCTTGCTTTCAAATTTATGGAACTGAACAAAATATTCAGCTCGTTTTTTGGACCGGAAGACTCATGCATTATGCATTTTACCTCATTACCTATGAAAAATCAGGGCGGTTTGTTGATTTAGCTGAAATTGCCGGTTTTTATTCAGATCGGCAGGAAGTTTTTCAAAGGATGGCTCATTTGAATGAAGATTCAGAAGTCTATATTGTGGAGACCAATTTAAGTACGAATGAAAAACAAATCGTAACAGATCAGACCAAAAAATGGGTATTGAATATTTTACCTGATGGCCATATCCAAAAAATGCAAATTGAATCGATATAATAACAAACAAATTCTCTCACTCACATTTCAGCAGTTAATAATTTTATTTGATAATAGCTGCCAGAATTTCAAATAGATGTCCGAATAATATCATGGATCAACGAAAAAAGAAAAAGAGTAATTCTAAGAAATCAACAAGCTCTTTACCCAATCAATTGCGCGAAAGTATCCTTGCTTTTTTTTACAAACACCGCACGAAAAAATATACAGCATTTCAGATCCTTAAGAAACTCAAAGCCAGGGATCCCGAAACACTAATCCATCAATTGGACCAACTTTGTGAAAAGAAAGTTCTATTTAAATCCAGTAGCCATAAATATTCTTTGAATGTTTCAGAAACTGCGGTCAAAAATTCAGAATTATACGAAGGTTATGTAGATATGGCAAAAGCCGGATTTGCCTACATTATTTGTGAAAATGGAGCTAAAGATATTTATGTAGCCCAGAAAAATTTAATGGGTGCAGACGATGGAGACCTGGTAAGCGTAGAGTATATCCATGGAAAAGGAAGGCGGCCGGAGGGTAGGGTTTTTAAAGTTTTGCAACGCGCTCGAACGCAGGTTGTAGGCGTAGCCAGGTTTTTCAATAAAAGCAAAGTTGCTTTTGCACAAAGTGGCCGGCGGTTGTATGAGATTGACATTTTAATTCCTGAGCATTTAGTTGTAGAAGAATACGACAGGGTAGTTGTTCAAATAACCCATTACAAGGAACGCCCAAAAGATTTATTGAAAGGCGTTGTGATTAAAAATCTGGGTCGTGAATCTTCCATTGATGTTGAAATGCAAAGCATTCTTGCAGATAAGGGATTTCCATTGGAATGGAATTTAAAAATTCTAGAACAGGTCCAGAAAATTCCATTGACAATTGAGGCTTCTCCCGAGAGAAAGGATGTGCGGGACTGGCTCACTTTTACCATAGATCCTTTTGATGCAAAAGATTTTGATGATGCTTTATCCCTTTGGAAAAACGAAAAAGGACTTTGGGAATTGGGAGTGCATATTGCCGATGTAAGTCATTATGTGGAGGAAGGGAGCGCACTTGATCTGGAAGCCCGTTACAGAGGCAACTCGGTCTATTTAGTCGATCGCGTATTGCCCATGCTTCCTGAAAAATTATCGAATGAATTATGTTCATTGAGACCGAATGAAGATAAATATTGCTTTTCAGTAGTTTTTACAATGGATGATGATTTCAAAATTCACCAACATTGGATTGGTAAAACTATTATCCATTCTGATCGCAGATATACCTACGAAGAGGCACAGGAAATTATTGAGGGCAAAAACGATCCCTTCTCTTCCAGTTTACTTCAACTCAATTCAATAGCAAAGGAGTATCGCAAAAAACGCATGCAGCACGGAGCGATCGATTTTGATTCTGAGGAAGTCAAATTTAAATTAAACGAACAAGGATTTCCGGAGACATTAGTCGTGAAGGAACGCAAAGAAGCACATATGCTCGTTGAAGAGTTTATGTTGCTTGCTAATAAATACGTAGCTGCATTTATTGCCAAAAAGCAAAAAAATCAAACTCCGATTCCATTTGTTTATCGCATTCACGACAAACCGGATCCGGAGAAGTTGGAAATGTTTCAAACCTACGCCAGAGAGCTGGGCGCTCATCTGGACTTTAGTAGTCCAAAACGCATTTCGACTTCGTTAAATACCCTGAGTGACCTGGCAAAAAAGGACCCAAAATTCAAAGTACTTCAACCATTGGCCATAAGGGCTATGGCAAAAGCAGCTTACAGTACTGAAAACATTGGCCATTATGGTTTGGCATTTCAGGATTATTCGCATTTCACCTCTCCCATCAGGCGATATGCGGATTTGGTGGTGCACCGTATTTTAAATGCAAATCTAAAGGGTAGCTACCGCGTAGATGGCAGGAATCTCGAAAGAGTTTGTTTACATATTTCCAATCAGGAAAGGAAAGCCATGGAAGCTGAACGCGAGTCCAATCGTTATTTCCAGGTCTTGTATTTGAAGTCCAGAATTGGAGCGCATTTTGATGGCCGAGTCGTCGGCATGAACGAAAGGGGGCTATTTATTGAAATTGGAAATACAAAATGCGAGGGCTTTTTGCCATTTAGTCAGCTTGATGAGGAAACTAGCCTGCATAGTAGCCGTTTGCATGCCTATTCTGAATCTAGTCGCAAAAAGTGGACTTTTGGTGATATCATCAAGGTTAAACTGGAAGATGCGGATCTAGATCAGAAGGAATTACTACTGTCGACAGCTTTATAATGGCTTGATTTACAGAATTGTGTTGGCAATTTCAGCTTGAATCCTCTTTTTGCTTTAAATTTTTGTACCTTTGCACTCCATTTTTGAAAGTTAATGGTATTAATTAAGTATGAGTAAAACCAGAATTCTTTTCATTACCCAAGAGATGGAGCCTTATCTCGATCTTTCCGGAATCGGCTCTTTGATTCAAAAATTACCCGCTTATGCCCAAGATAGTGGTATGGAAATCAGAATCCTTATGCCTAGATTCGGGACGATTAACGAAAGAAGGCACCGCTTGCACGAGGTCGTGAGACTTTCTGGAATGAATATCATTATCAATGACGATGATTTTGCCCTTATCATTAAAGTAGCATCCTTACCAGGATCTCGAATTCAAGTCTATTTTTTGGATAATGATGAATTTTTCAAGCGAAAATCGGTGTTTGAAGATGAGTCAGGCAAATTATTTGAGGACAATCAGGATCGCATGATCTTTTTCTGCAAAGGCGCCCTTGAAACTGTTAAAAAATTTGGATGGCCACCAGACATTGTTCATTGCCATGGATGGATGACCAGTCTCATTCCATTTTATTTGAAAAGCAGTTATAAAAATGATCCTGTTTTTAAACATTCAAAAGTGGTATTTTCCGTTTACGATCAGCAAATCGAAGGAAGTTTCACAGAAGATTTTTTAAAGAAAGCGGCCATTAATAATTTAAAACCGGATCAGCTTTTGGCATATAAAAACGGAACAGGAATTACACTTGATAAAGGTGCGATCCAATATGCCGATGGACTGATTCAAGGAAGCCAGATTTTGAACGAAAATGTGCTTTCTGCGATTCAGGCTTCTGAAAAACCTTTTATCAAGACGGAAGGAGAAGAATATTTACCTTCATACCTTGATTTTTATAAGAATCTCGTTCAATAAGTCGTTACTCTTAGAATTCTTTAATCGGATGAGCATTTTAGTGAAAGGAAAGTACTGGCTGGTTGGCCTGGGCTTTATATACATCATCAATTTTTCTTGCAATGAATTTGATTCATTCGGATCAGATCTACTCGACACAGGTTGGCTTCAGGCAAAAGGTCAGGAAGTCTACGATTTTACGGTTAGTCCCGCTGAGCCAGATTCGATAGTGAGTTTTGCGACCTTTACCACGATGGGAGCGGTTGGTTTTGTAAATGCCGCTTTTCCCGTTGGATATATGACAGATCCTATTTTCGGTCAATCTTCTGCAGGTTTTGGAACGCAATTGCGTTTTATACCTACAGATAATCTGGATTTTTTGGATGCACCTATTGATTCGATCGTTTTGTCGTTAAGGTTTGATACAAGCCTGTTTTATGGCAAATATATTGAACCCATGCGGATCTCTGTTTATGGCCTTGAAGATCCTTATGATCCAAGTAAGGTCTATTACAGCAATCACTTTTTGCCGGTAGACAAATCCAAAAAGTATGGCGAGTTGATAAATTATGTCGTCAATAAAAAAGATAGTTTCGAAATCATCGAAGACACACTCAAGAAAATTTTATTTCCACAATTGCGGGTAAATCTGGATACCGCATTATTAATGGGAATCATGAGAAATTATGCCGATACAGTTTATTATGTGAGCGATAGTTTTTCCAAACTTTTTCATGGCCTTGCCATCGTATGCGAAGATGGTAATGGATATTTATCAGTCTTACCCGAACACGGAGACAGCAAATTGACCATATATTACAGGGATACTACCATGCGACAAAGTAAGGTAGAGTTGTATATGAGCAGTCTCGCTGTTAAAACGCCTTTTTATCAGAGAAATACGACGGGTAGTATTGCAGAACAATGTTATTCCGGAACTATTACCGGAGATAGTCTGTTGCTAATCCAGGGTGCAGCTGGAAGAGATGTTCGATTGAAATTGCCTTATCAAAATACCTGGACCGGAAAATTTATTAATTATGCCATTTTGAATTTTGAAGTATCGGAAATGCCCGGAGTAGACTTAGATAACTATGACTTACCGGATTTGCTTCAGATTTTTGATGTCAGTTCCGGAACGAGAATAGCTATTGACGATGTGGTGGTTGCTGCAGGTTCACTGAGTTCATATAAGAGAGCTTTTGGAGGTCATCCGGTCATTGATTCAACAAGTGGCCAGAAAGTTTATAAGTACAAAATGAACATCACAAGACATTTTCAGAAAGCGCGTTTAAAAAATGCCGACATGGATTTGGTGATTTCTCCGTTTTCAAAATTGGAATCACCGGCACGACTGGTTTGGCATGGTAGAAATTTGCGGGCGACGAGTGCAAGACTTGAGTTAATCTATTCAGAGTAAATATAAAATACATAACATTTACACATAATATGTGTGGAATAATAGCATATCTAGGTAAAAAAAATGCTTATCCGATTTTATTGGAAGGCTTGAAACGCTTAGAGTACAGAGGATATGATTCGGCCGGAATCGCACTTTTAAACGGGGAGTTGGATATTTATAAGAAAAAGGGCAAAGTGCAGGAATTATGTGAATTCACAGAATCAAAGGAACTTTTTGCTACAGTAGGAATGGGGCATACCCGTTGGGCCACACACGGCAAACCGGATGATATCAATGCGCACCCGCATCTTTCTGAAAATGGCAAACTCGCCATCATTCATAATGGTATTATCGAGAATTACGCTACTTTGAAAGAAGCGCTTACAAGACTGGGCCACAACTTTAAAAGTGAAACAGATACGGAAGTTTTAATTCACCTCATAGAAGAAATTAAGAAAAGGGATCAACTACCCATAGAAGAAGCGGTTCGCAAAGCACTTAAAAAAGTGGTGGGTGCATATGCAATTGTAGTCATGGATAAAGATGATCCTGGCAAACTGGTCGGAGCCAGGAAATCAAGTCCTTTAGTTATCGGCTTGGGCGATCACGAAAATTTCATCGCTTCCGATGCAACTCCTATCATCCAATACACCAACAAAGTTGTATATCTCAACGACGAAGAAATTGCCGTTTTAACAAAAGAAAGAGGATTGGAGATTTCGACCATTAGCAATGAAGAAGTGCAGGAACCTTTGATCCAGGAACTCGACATGAGCATGGATCAATTGGAAAAGGGAGGCTACGAACACTTCATGCTGAAAGAGATTTACCAACAACCTCAAACGATTTCCGATTGTATGCGCGGCCGTTTAAATGCAACCGAAGGCTGGGTTCGTTTAGGAGGATTGGAAGAACACATCAATCGTATATTAAAAGCAAACAGGATCGTCATTGCTGCCTGTGGCACTTCATGGCACAGTGCGCTTATTGGAGAATATTTAATTGAAGATTTAGCAAGAATTCCCGTTGAAGTTGAATACGCATCCGAATTTAGATACAGAAATCCGATTCTTACAGAGAATGATGTTGTCTTGGTGCTTTCACAATCGGGCGAAACTGCAGACACACTTGCTGCGGCAGAATTAGCGAAGGAAAGAGGTGCATTGGTGTATGGAATCGTAAATGTGGTAGGTTCTTCTATTGCGCGATTAACACATGCAGGATCTTATATACATTGCGGTCCGGAAATTGGAGTGGCCTCTACCAAAGCTTTCACCGGGCAAGTTACTTTGTTGACCTTGATGTCATTGGTATTGGGTCATCGAAACGGATCCTTATCCAATTCTTATTATCATCAGCTCATAGCCGAACTTGGGAGCATACCGGATAAAGTAGGAAAAGTTTTGTTGCTCAATGATCAAATCAAATATCTGGCAAAAGAGATTCAACAGAATAATAATGTACTTTATTTGGGCAGGGGTTTTAATTTTCCGGTAGCTTTGGAAGGCGCTTTAAAACTCAAAGAAATTTCTTACATCCATGCTGAAGGTTATCCAGCAGCAGAAATGAAACACGGGCCCATCGCATTGATTGATGAAAATATGCCGGTGATTGTCATTGCTACCAATGTAAGTGCCTACGAAAAAATTATTTCAAATATTCAAGAGGTCAAAGCCCGCAAAGGCATTGTCATTGCTATCGTCACAGAAGGAGATAAAGAGATTAAAAAAATAGCAGACCATTGTATTGAAATTCCTTCAACGATAGATCCGCTGACTCCATTACTCAGCGTTATTCCACTTCAATTATTATCTTATCATATTGCAGTTTTAAGAGCTTGTGATGTAGATCAACCCAGAAATTTAGCCAAATCAGTCACAGTAGAATAATTCATTTATGCGCTTCGAAAACGTCCAATTTAGTTACAATACCTCGCAAATAGAACTCGTCATGCCTGAATATGGAAGAAATATTCAGGACCTGATTCTTTTTTGCAAATCTATCGAGGATCCAATTTATCGTCAGCACTTTGCAGATGAAGTGATCGACCTCATGCATATTATTACGCCATACAATAAAAATATGGATGAGCATCGCACAAAAATTGTGGCATCACTTTTTCAGAATCGCAGAATACGATATCAATGTGATTCCAATAAGTGGAATTATACCCACCCCTGATGATGATAAATTGACACCCGAACAAGTAAGTTATCCTAAGGGAACTGATAAATACAGACATTATGGAAATTATGTCAATCAGCTCATCAAAAAAGCATTGGAAATGGAGCCGGGACCGAAGCGCGAAGCTTTTTCTCATATCATTGGTTCTTACATGAAAATGGCTTTTAAAAACTGGAACAAAGAACACTATGTCAGCGATGATCTGATCAAAAGTGATTTGATTCTAATATCAGGAGGCCAACTCAAATTAGATGATGATGTTCAGTTCAACACCCTTGTAGATTCACAACCGCGTAGCCAAAAGCGCACTTTTAGAGGTTCTCACAAGCAAAACTACAAGAACAAAAAAGGTGGCGGAATGATGAATAAGCACCGGAATAGTAACAACAATAACAACCGAAGACGCGCCTAAGATGTATTTGAATATTTGATGATTCGGCATGCTTAGCAACAACCAAAAAACACTTATCTGTAATGCCGCTCGTTCTTGCATTGAAATTGAGCGCAATGTTATCAATCAATTATTGAATAGTATAAACGATGATTTTATAAATGTCGTCGGAGCACTTTTTCATATGAAAGGTAGAGTGGTTATTACCGGTATTGGAAAAAGTGCGATCATCGGACAAAAAATTGTAGCGACTCTGAATTCGACGGGCACGCCTGCATTATTTATGCATGCCGCTGATGCATTGCACGGAGATCTTGGAATGATCCGCAATGACGATATCGTTTGGTGTATATCAAAAAGTGGAGAGACGCAAGAAATTAAGGCTTTGATTCCCCTTATTAAAACATTGGGTTCTCAATTTATCGGAATGGTTTCACAGCGCGATTCCACCTTAGCAAAACAAGCTGATTTTATACTCCATACACCTGTATCCCATGAAGCCGAACCCAATAACCTTGCACCAACAGCCAGCACAACTGCGCAAGTTGTATTAGGTGATGCCGTGGCGGTTGCCCTCTTGGCCATGCGGGGTTTTAGTCCCCAGGATTTTGCAATGTTTCATCCGGGCGGATCATTGGGAAAAAAACTTTATTTGCGCGTAAATCATATTTATCCGCTACACGGAAAACCAAAAGTAAATTTGAATACAAGCTTGCGCGAAGTGATCATTGAAATGACCGGTCAGCGACTTGGTGTTTCTGCTGTGTTGGATGATGATCAAAGGATTGTAGGAATTATCACGGATGGTGACCTTCGCAGAATGTTGCAAAATAGTACAGAAATAAACGGATTGTGTGCAAAAGACATCATGAGTCCGAACCCTAAAACTATTGATGCCGAAGCCCTTGCCGTGGATGCCTTCCGGTTGATGCGCGAAAACAACATCACGCAATTATTGGTGGCAGATAAAGAAATTTATGTAGGTGTAGTGCATATTCACGATTTAATCAAAGAAGGCATTATTTAAAATACCAATATGTTTTTTCCAATTGGCGATGATAATGTAAAAGGAGGAAGTAAACCGCTGTTTTCATACAGCCTGATCCTGATGAACGTATTGGTTTTTTTATACGAAGTTAGTTTGCAGCATTTTCAGGCAGAAGCTTTTGTATTTGAATTTGGGAATATCCCATTAGAACTGCTATCCGGAGTAGATTTATTTACAGTGCTTACGTCTATGTTTCTTCATGGAGGTTGGATGCATCTCATTGGCAATATGCTTTTTTTATGGGTCTTTGCAGACAACGTTGAAGCCATCATTGGCACGTTTAATTTTATCTTGTTTTATCTTCTGGGTGGAATTGCCGCAACTTTGATCCATGCTTTATTCAATCCCATCAGCGATATCCCCGTGGTAGGCGCCAGTGGAGCGATCTCTGCCGTAATGGGAGCCTATCTTATCTTGTTTCCTGCATCGAGAATTCGCGTATTTATTTTGTTTTTGTTTAGTTCTGCAAACGTGCCTGCATTGCTTTTTCTCGGAATTTGGATCTTGCAGCAAATGGTATCCGGATTTGGAACCCTGGGACTAGGTACCGAAGAACAAGGCGGTGTAGCATGGTGGGCACATATCGGTGGTTTCATTTTTGGTGTCATTGCCGGATTTATTGCGCGCAGAAATTATTCAGGCAAATACCGATATGTTGGAGATGATCAATAAATGTTGATTGTCGATGGAACTAACAAACGTTCGTTAGTTGTGTTTTAATTTTCGGCATCCTTTTAATGCTTTCAATCCTGTAAACATTTTGCACCCTAAGATGCTGTTGCGTACCTACGGCACGCGAAGAAATTTTCTGCGAGTTTTTACCAATATGATGTCCCTACGGGACATGGATAAATGTCAAGAGTAAATATTCAATAGTCATCCCGACATGAAGAAGCAAACTAATGATGATAACTTAATGATGTCGGGAGTCCAAAGCAAGATGCTCTTGACAATAAAAGTTATGTATTATGCTTGAAATCCGATAAACTAACGATAGTTAGTTTATCGGATTTCAAGCAGTCAAGCAGTCAAGCCTCGCATATCCCGATACGTCATTTTTTAAGCGCGATAAAAAACGCGATTTCACAAACCAATGCCGGCTTCAGCCGGATTCATAGATTAAATCCTTCATAATTTTAATGTGAAAACGGAACTCCAAAAGCACATAAAATGAACCCGAAACCATCATTAGGAATGGGTTTCAACCCATTCCCGTCAAGCAGTCAAGCCTCGCATATCCCGATACGTCATTTTTTAAGCGCGATAAAAAACGCGATTTCACAAACCGATGCCAGCTTCAGCCGGCTTCATAGATGAAATCCTTCATAATTTTAATGTGAAAACGGAACTCCAAAAGCACATAAAATGAACCCGAAACCATCATTAGGAATGGGTTTTAACCCATTCCCGTCAAGCAGTCATCTTCCTCAAATAACCCCACGAAAGCAAAGTTGAAAACACATATAGGCTGCATCCAATTTGTGTTCCTAGCGTATATTCAACGAAAAAGGAACTCCATAATATGACTTGTATTGAAATAATAAGAGGATGTCGCCACCAGGTTTTTTGTAAAGCACTGAAGTATAAGATCGATAACAGACTCAGAAAACCGAAAATACCGGTAAAAGCCCAGGTGAAGATGAATTGATTGTGTGGCAATTTGTAATTTTCATTGCTTAGGCATTCCTGGTATATGTTAGCAGTCGCTTTGTAGAGATCGCCAATACCGCACCCAAAAAAGGGCTCTTGTTTGATCATTTCCAGACCCATTTGTATGGACATCCAACGCTCAATGTCTGAATAGTTCAACCATTTTCCGCGACTGAATTCGCCGATCTGCCACCAGGTATAATAGATTTTTTGTTGTAAGCTGGGCAGCATATAATAGCTCAGGAATGTTATGCCTAACAAGCTCAGCATTAAAAATAATTTTGTTTGCATACGCGCAGCCGGTAGTCCGCTAAACATATATGCGATGATGGCCAGGTACATCGAAAACAAGCCGGTTTTTGCGCTTAAGAGATGATTGAATGAAAAAAAATAAATGCAAAGCAACAATCCGACCTTTGTCCAAATTTTAGGAGCATTTAAATTTGTGAAAAAAATGTGCAAACAAATTAAAGCACACATAGCAATCAACATACTGTAGCGAATGTGAGAAATATGAGTCACAAATGGTTTGCCTTTGAGTAATTGAAGATTGTAGAAATCCGCATTTTGCAAATAATCAAATCCGATATACAGAGAACTTATAAAACAAACTACTATGAAAATGCCAAGTATGGCATAAAGTAATTTGGATGTTAGATATGCATGCCGGTAAAAGACAAAAGGCAAAAGGAGAAATGGCAGTTGCATTCTTGAAAACCAGATCCAGTCTTTAGGGAGATCAGACCAATAACCCGATATAAATTGAGTTGCCCAAAAGAGCATCATAGACAAAAGCAGGGGCTCCTGTAGCATCTCTCCGAAATCCTGTTTCCAAAGAACATTTATCTTTGGGATAAAGCCATTTTTTGAACACATAAAGGGAATCAGCAAACTCAAGACGATTACGCTGTTAGAAACGAGAAAAACGGACCAGCTGATGCCTGTCGCCACGAGGACAAGTCCTAATGCAAAAGCCCATTGGAGTAAGTGCCAGGAGCCTAAATTTTCTTTCCAATTAGACATTAATGATCTCATTGCTTAAAATACCCGCTGTTGAAGTTTAACTTTGTCGCGTAAAATAATACAAATGTCGGTAGACAGGTTTGCAGAAGTACAACGATTGATTGATGAAATAAATTCTTTTGAAATAAAGGATCAGGATGCACTTGAGTCTTTCCGGCTTAGCTATTTGGGCACAAAAAATAAGATAAAACCACTATTTGCGCTCATGGCTCAGGTTGAAAACGAACGAAAACGAGAATTTGGCCAAATTCTCAACCTGGCCAAGACAACTGCCGAGCAAAAATTTGAAGATTACAAAGATTCACAAACTCAGGTTGGATCACAAACTGTCGATATTCCTGATTTGAGTCTTCCGCCAGTTCGACTCCATACCGGCCGCCGACACCCAATCTCTCAGGCAATGGACCGAATCGTTGACATCTTTTCCAAAATTGGTTTTGAAGTGGCAGAAGATAGGGAAATCGAAGACGACTGGCATAATTTTACGGCTTTGAATACCCCTGAGGACCATCCGGCTCGCGATATGCAGGATACTTATTACCTGAAAGATTTCGCAAACCTCCTTTTGAGAACACACACTTCCTCTGTGCAATCGAGGTTTATGACTCAGAATAAGCCGCCCATCCGAATTCTTGCACCGGGAAGGGTGTATCGGAATGAAACAATTTCGGCCAGGTCCCATTGTCAATTTCATCAGGTAGAAGGTTTGTACATCGATAAAGGAATTTCTATGGCCGACCTCAAACAAACTTTGTTGTTTTATGCGCGCGAAATGTATGGACCTGATGTACAAATTCGACTTCGGCCATCCTATTTTCCGTTTACCGAGCCTTCTGCGGAAATGGATATTTACTGGGGTCTTAAAAATGAAACGGACCACCGCATTACAAAAGGCACAGGCTGGCTTGAAATTTTAGGTTGTGGAATGGTGGATCCTGCAGTATTAGAAAATTGTGGAATTGACCCAAATATTTATTCCGGATTTGCTTTTGGAATGGGCATCGAAAGACAAGCCATGTTGCAACACAAGATTCCTGATATCCGGTATTTTTTTGAAAATGATGTGAGATTTCTAAACCAGTTTTAAGGAATCCCGAAATAGTGCAGATTACGAAACTATGAAAAAAGCAACACTTGCTAAAGGAACCCGCGATTTTTTACCCTTGCAATCGCGCCGGCGAAAATATATTTTTGAAACCATAGAAAATCAATTCATTCGCTATGGTTATCAACCCCTTGAAACCCCGGCCATGGAAAATCTCGATACACTTATGGGTAAATATGGCGAAGAAGGAGACAAGCTTTTATTTAAAATACTCAATAGCGGCGATTTTCTGAAAGATGTCGATGAAAACATGCTTCAAAACAGAGAAGCCGGTAAAATTGCAACGCACATCTGCGAAAAGGGATTGCGTTACGATTTAACAGTGCCTTTTGCACGCGTGGTAGCAATGAACCAACACGAAATTAATTTTCCCTTTAAACGCTACCAGATCCAACCTGTTTGGAGGGCAGATCGGCCGCAAAGAGGACGGTATCGCGAATTTTATCAGTGCGATGCAGATGTAGTGGGTTCTCATTCATTGTTGTATGAAGCAGAATTGATTCAGATCTATGACCAGGTTTTTAGAGAATTGCAAATACCGGTGAACATTCATATCAATCACCGTAAAATTTTGGAAGGCATGGCCATAGAAGCAGGTATTCCCGACAAGTTTATAGCAATGACCATTGAAATTGATAAGTTGGATAAATCGGGACCTGAAGTTTTGAAATCATCGCTCCTTAATTTGGGAGTTCATGAAGATAAAAGCAATTGGTTATTGTCAAGTCTGGAGCAAAAGGACGTCTCGGTTTTTAATATCAATGAAGTCGCAGGAGTTGGTGTTTCAGAGCTGCAAAAAGTATTTGCATTCAATAAAAACTACCAGGCTCATAATAGCGTCATTTTTGATCCGGGATTGGCCAGGGGCTTGAGCTATTATACGGGCTGTATTTTGGAAGTGAAACCTAAAAATTTTCAAATGGGAAGTTTGGGCGGTGGTGGACGATATGATGATCTCACAGCTGTCTTTGGGTTGAAAGGAGTTTCGGGTGTAGGAATTTCTTTTGGGGCTGATCGTATTTACGATGTGCTTTCAGAGTTAAATTTATTTCCGGAAAGACTTGGAAAAGAACCCGTGGCCATGTTGTGTGCACTTGATGAAGATGCCTTACTTTATGCTTTCGACCAGGCAGGAAAAATGAGAGCTGCAGGTCTTCCAGTAGAAGTTTATCCTGAGGCTCAGAAACTTAAAAAGCAATTCCAGCATGCTGAAAAATTAGGAGTACCATATGTCATCATTATTGGGGAAGAGGAACTTAAAACCCAAACTCTAAATATCAAGGATCAGTCTAATGGAGAACAAATCCGGATCCCTGAATCCGAATTGATCAGGTTCTTTGTTAAATAGCTGTAAAATGCCCGTTTAACCATAATATTTAATTGGCGAACTACGCTATTGATAAGCAATTGTAAATACATATTAAAAAATATCTTTATATGTATTAACAATGTATTTAGGCTGTTAACTTTTTGTTTTCAGTTTTAATATGTATCTTTGTCATCCTTCTGCATTTAGATATGACTTTTTTGGTGTATATTTATGGAAGTTATCTAAAAGCTGAGGGATAGAGAAACGGATAAATCCTTTTTCGATCCATGAACAAAATGAAATCTATTTTCAGTATTCTGATTGCCGTCGCATGTCTTCAAAATGCGTCCTCCAATTCCGGAGTTGATTCTCTTTTGACAAAAGAGAATCTGGCAAACAATCCGGCAGCTTTCGAAGATCTCATCATTACCCGCCTTGGACTAATGCAATGTCTGGTATTTGCCAAAGCCGAAGAAGATGTCATTGATCAGGTGAAAAGGTTTGTTGGTAAAAACCGCAACCGGGCGATGGAATTATTGCATCGCACCGAAACTTATTTCCCACTCATCGATAAAATATTTGCGGAATACGAACTCCCGAACGAATTAAAGTATCTTACCATTGTTGAGTCTTCATTGGTCATCAATGCAAAGTCTTATGCAGGCGCTGCCGGATTATGGCAATTGATGCCATCCACAGCAAGATTGTTGAATCTCCGCGTCGATGATAAAATTGATCAGCGCTTAGATCCCGTATTATCCACTCATGCAGCTGCCCGTTATTTTAAAACTTTGTATGGGATGTTTAATGATTGGTCATTGGTTCTAGCAGCATACAACTGTGGCGAAAATCGCATCAAGAGATTATTGCAAAGTTCCAGTAAAAAGGATTTTTGGAGTTTGCGTTCAAATTTACCTCGTCAGACGCAGTTATTTGTTCCAGCTTTTATTGGCGCTACTTATTTTATTGAATATTCTGACGAGCACGAAATGATTTTAGATGTGAATCACATTGAATCCAATAGACTCACTTTCGCTAAAATATTTAAAGAAGTACGCTTAAAGGATTTGTATAAAAAGACAAACATAACTCCGGATGTATTTAAAGCCTTCAATCCGGTTTATAAAAGAGGTCTCATACCAGCTAGTCCTAAAGGATTTTACATCAGTTTACCGGATAGCCTCATGGTTGAATTTATTGACTATTATACTTACAGAAATAATAAAAATCAATCCATGAGTGAAGTTCAGACGCTTATGGAATTTGCCACGCTCTCAGATGCGGAGATTATCTCCTTTTGCAGACCTCAAATTACGCATCCCGACAATATCTCCATCGTTCAGGTCAATGAACACAGCATAGCTTTTCAATTCAGTCCGAAATCAATTGATGAAATACCAATTCCGCCGATGGAGCCCTCAGCTGAATTTAAATATCACATTGTTGGTATAAGGGAGTCTCTATTTTCCATTTCTGAAATTCATCAGGTTGAACTTGAAGATCTCATAAGCTGGAATGAACTTACGAATCCGGAATCACTTCAGGTCGGAACAGTGCTTAAGATAAAGGCTGAGAGGCTTTAAGTCTGTTAGTCTGTTAGGCTGTTAGTCTGTTAGGCTGTTAGGCTGTTAGGCTGTTAGGCTGTTAGGCTGTTAGGGTTAACAATTACTAACGGGTGTTAGTTCAAAAGAGGGTCTTCATGTTGAATTTATTTTTCTGATTTTTTTAACTTAATAAGACATTTTCTTGAGACTTATTAAGGTTCCTGAAAAGAATTTATCGGAAAATCCTGGTTTGGGTTTGATCTATCATTTATATTCATGAAATTTTACCTTTTACCTTTTACCTTTTACCTTTTACCTTTTACCTTTTACTTTTTCCTTTGAACTTATTAGCTTAAAAGGAAAGAGGACCATACGAAATGTATGATCCTCTTTATGACGAATTCCCTAATAATTCTAATGTTTATGCGATCTCGATCGTTTTATTTTGCTTTTGCTCTATGACGGATTTAGGAATTGAAACATTTAAAATTCCGTTTTCATATTTTGCTGAAATGTTATCTGCCTGTACATTTTGTGGCAATTCGAAAGATCTTTTGAAAGAGTGATAACTGAATTCACGTCTGCGATAGTTTTCTTTTTCTTCATTTATTGTTTCTTTCTTTTCGGCAGAAATGTTTAGAAAATTGTTTTCGACATGAATTTTAAAATCAGCTTTATCCAAACCGGGCGCTGCCAATTCTAATTTGAACTCTTTTTCAAGCTCCAAAATATTTAAAGCAGGCGTTTGATTGCGCAGAAGAGATCCTCCGCTCACATCGCTAAAACTTTTAGAAAATAGATCATCCACGATCTGAACAAATGGTACTAATGCATTGAAATTGTTTCTCATATTTTTCTGATTTAAATGGTTAAATAATTATTTCACTTCAATTGAAATTTTAGCAATAGGTTTTTTAGCAATTTTAATCTTTAACACGCCATGTTCAAACTGTGCATTTGCAGATGAAACATCAAGACTGTCTCCAATTCTCAAAATAGCTTTGAATTTCCGATCTGAAAATTCACGGTGTTTAAGCGTCATTCCTTCTCTGTTGAGGATGCGAGTTGCGTTTAGAGTCAATACCTGTTCTTGCCATTCTAATTTAATGTTTTCTTTGGAGACACCAGGTAATGAGAACTCCAATTCAATAGCATCTTCCATCTCTTTTTGATTCATGAAGGGTTTGTGGAATATTTCCCTTTTCATTTCAGCAGTTTTGCGAACCTGACTTTCGGTTCCACAGCTTTTGGGGCTACAAGCGTAAAAATTTGAATACATCATAATTTTAATAATTTTATAAAAGGACTAGATCAATTGTTGTACCATGCCGAAAAAATAAAGATATTGACAGTTTCTTGCTTTAATATTATGCCATAATGGCGCAATATTAAATTTTAACCAGACATAATGGCATAATTATTATACTTATTTGATAGTTTAGGCTTACATTTGTTTATTCTAAACTCAACTTATTATGAAATTCAGGCAGTTTTTACTGACTATTAATCTGGTGTTCCTGGGGCTTTTAAATCCGCAATTATTTGCCCAGTCCACCGGATTTGGATTCAAAGCTGGACCTACCATGGGACTGCAGAAGTGGGGTGGCGGCAATCAATTGGATCCGCTCTGGCGCTGGCATGTCTCTGCTTTTATGGATTCAGAAAGTTCGGATGGAAAAAATATTATCTATGGACAACTGGGTTATCATGTGAAAGGTGCCGCTCTCAGGTTCAGTGCCATTTACGATATTAACGGCAACCGCTTGCCCGGATCTAGCTTCGCTATGGAGTTTCATAATCTGGTTTTTGAATTGGGCATGAAACGCTTTTTAAAAATGAATCGGTGGAAACCTTTTTATGCGGTAGGACTTCGTGGGGAATATACTTTGGGAACCAAATTCGAGGTCTATCCTGAATTGAAAGAGTGGACTAAGAAATGGAATTATGGGGTAAGCCTTCGCCTGGGAACTGAATTTGCAGCTAAAAAGTTAGTACACTACGGCTTAGAGCTGAATATCGCGCCAGATCTGTCAAAACAAGTTTATGTTCCGGCCACCATTCGTCGAATTGATCCCTGGACCGGACAAGTACTTCCCGGCTACGAACAATCTACCATTAACACAACTATTGAATTGAGTTTTTATGTTCGGTTTAAACGAATCATTATTTATGAGGAGTAGGATGCCTGTTGGCTAAAGGATTTTACGAAGGCTTAAAACGTGTATAGTAAAATTTTCAAATTCCCGAATTTACAAATAGACTAACAACACAGATTCATAAGATTAAAGTATGAAACAACATCATTCCTAATCCCACAAATCCAAAAATCCTTTTAATCCTGTCAATCCTGTTATTTTTTCCAGGGCAATTCGAGTACTTTTCTGGCAGCTAGTGTTCCGCAGAAATTTCCACTGTCATAATCCATTCTGTAATGCACACCTAGCGGTAATCGGCTCAAGGCATTTTCATTGGCTAGATCGCGCAATGTGTTAAAGGATCTTGCTCTTCCCAGAAAATCAGTTCTATTGGCATGACAATTATCAGTAAATGGATAATTACCACCAACAAAAGCTTCCAAGATACCTACACCTGCGAATCCAAAAGTCGAATGACCGGAAGGATAAGCTGGAAAGGGTGGTGTAAATCCTAACCATGGAATGGTCCAGTTCGGGTCAATCTCTCTTTGAATAAAGGTTATAGGTCTTTCAACATTGTATTTATATTTATTATACCATGCAATAACACCTGCTTCATTCAAAGCCAAACCGAGGCGTGCATACATCACCGCAACGGTTTCCAGGTCCATGTTTTCATTTTCTATAATTTGATCAGCAATGGCGATCAGTCGGGTAGGAGGGCTAAAAGTCCAACCAACGCGATCGTCACTCCAAAACTCAGCCATATGTTCTAAGTCACCTGTAGGCTCCTTTCTGGCGAGATTTGTTAACACATAACACTCCCTTGCTTGCAAGTAGTAATGAGAACCAGTATCTGAACTACAAGTAATAGGTGCTACTAAAGCATCCATATCAGCTTGACTCAAAGCAAATCTCCTCACTTTTCCCCATTGCGGAAATAATCCTCTGTCGGTCACTGTAAGCGGATCTGTGGGGACCCATTCACAACCGCTTGCATTTACAGGATCAGGATAAGGATTAAGGTGGGCATTATGTCCAACCGCATCTGATATCGCAAACCTCCAAATGGCAGCAGCAACTTCTTTGCCATGAGCTTCAGAGTTAATCAGAATTGTTTCAATGGCATCTTTGCGATAACTGGCTTTAAGTTCAGCTTCTTTGGATCTGATTAAATTTAAAAATTGTCTTTGGTCCAGCGTATTTCCACTTTTATCTTTAAATGTTACATTTTCAAAAAATTTGATCATCAGATACCCGTAAGAAGCATTAATAACTGCAGGCCAGTACAAATTCTTTTGAATTTCAGGCATATCTGTAATGCCAAATCTGTATTGCAAAGATTGATATTCAGGCATGCCGCCTAAGCAGGCTTCGTAAGCACTTAATCCTAAATAAGCTAAGGCTCTTGGCGCGGGTCCGGGTCTGAAGAAGGAAGCATAGCGCTCAACTTCCATAAATACGTTGCTCCATTCGTGATAAACATCACTTTCCTGAGATTTTAACAGGGTATTACCTTCTTCTATTACGTCCGTTTTATTACAAGAGGAGAACGTCAGTAAGACAATCACAAAGCTCGATAACAGCTTGTTCATGAGATTTTTCATAAAAATCAACCTTTAGTTAAGTAAGTGTAAGTTAGTTTGGTCTTTCTAAAAACTGAGCGAAATTACACCTTAATTAAAAAAAATCCCAAAAATTAGAAATTTTTAATCTTTGAGTCTTGATATTTTATCCAGATTTACTATGTAATTCCACTAATAATTAATAGTATATACATTTAGATAAATCATGATTTAAATTTTTACTTGAAATTTGGATTCATTTATATATGACTGTAAATTAAGTGTTCGGAATGTCTTCTTTTCTGAATTTATAGAGATTTCCGGCTTCAATTTCTTTGTATTTCTGAACCTGTTCGAGTGCATCTGGCACTACATCACTGCAAATGACAATTAAGGAACCTTCCGTTGCATTTTCAATAGCATGAGCTATGGCATCTCGTTCTTTTTTAATGACCGTGAGTTTCGTTTCTTTTTCTGCCTGCTGGATGCCCACAGTGAGCATATCGATAATTTCCTTATCAGAACGACCCCGAAGATTTTTATCCTGCCTGATGATGATCTCATCAAACATTTCTGCAGCCACTTTTCCAATGCCTTCGTTGTCTTCCGGTCTGCGGTCTCCGATGCCAGCGATAATGCCCACTTTGTTCGTAGCATCAATTTTATCTACGAAATTTTTCAAAGCCTGGAGTCCGGCAGGATTATGAGCATAATCGAGCATTACTGTAAAATTTTTAAACTCAAACATGTTGAGCCTGCCCGGGGTTTGAGCAGGAGATGGAATAAAAGTTTCTAGAGCATTGCGAATGTCATCCAATTCAAATCCATAAATATATCCCGTAAGCACTGCAGGAAGGATGTTTTGGATCATGAAACTTGCACGACCGCCAAAAGTGAGCGGAACATTCACGGCATTCACAATGCGCAGCTTCCATTCTCCTTTACAAATCGTAATGTAGCCATTTTCATATAAGGCACAAATCCCATTATTCTTCATGTGTTTTTTGATCCTGGGATTGTTTTCATTCATAGAAAATAAGGCCAGTTTTCCTTTTTGTAACTCACGCATGGCATAAACGAGATCATCGTCTGCGTTTAGGATCGCATAGCCTTCAGGAAGAATCGACTCTACAACAACTGATTTTACCTTTGCCAATTGCTCCATGGTATGGATTCCTTTAAGACCTAGGTGGTCAGGGGCTACATTTGTAACGATTGCGACATTGCAATTTTTATATCCCAGTCCAGCTCTTAATATGCCCCCTCGTGCGGTCTCAAACACAGCAAAATTGACGGTTGGATCTTTGAGTACGAATTCAGCGCTTCCGGGTCCACTGCAGTCTCCTTTCATCATGAGATGGTTTTGGATATAGATACCATCTGTTGTCGTATAACCCACAGTGTAACCCATCATTTTTACCATATGCGCGATAAGCCGGGTCGTTGTGGTTTTCCCATTGGTGCCGGTGATTGCAACGATGGGTATCCTGCTGTCTTTACCCGGAGGGTAGAGCATATCTATCACGGGTGCAGCTACATTTCTGGGAAGGCCTTCTGCCGGGGCTAAATGCATGCGGAATCCGGGTCCGGCATTGACTTCAATGACGGCGCCTCCCGTTTCAGAAACAGGTTTGCTGATATCACTGGTCAGAAAATCAATACCGCAAATATCAAGTCCAACGATGCGAGAGATGCGCTCGGCCATAAAAATGGTTCCGGGATGCACAATATCTGTTACATCAATGCTGGTTCCACCGGTTGATAGGTTGGCTGTATCTTTTAGGATGAGGATTTCATCTTTTGCCAAAATACTGTCTGTTGTGTAGTTTTTGAGTTCCAGCAATTTGCGCGAAATGTCGTCGATCGTAATGTAAGTTAAAACCTTTTCATGTCCGTAACCTCTGCGTGGGTCTGCATTTGTTTTATCAATTAATTGCTGAATACTGGATGTACCGTCTCCAATAATCCTTGCAGGCAATCTTTTGGCAGCGGCCACCAATTTATGATTGATCACCAGCAAGCGATAATCTTCGCCGATAATAAATTGTTCGATAATCACAGAATTTGAAATTCGTTTGGCGAGGTTAAAGGCATCCAAAGCCTGCTCCCAATTGGTGATATTCGTGGTTACTCCCCTGCCATGATTGCCATTAATGGGCTTGATAGCAAGTGGATACTTCAGATAATCGATGGTTTCTTTCAAACCGGCTTCCGTGCGAACGATTTCTCCTTTGGGTACAGGTATTTCTGCTTGGCTGAGTAAAAATTTAGTGTCTTCTTTATCACCTGCAATATCAACTCCAATAGATGATGTTTTGCTAGTGACGGTGGCTTGTATCCTCGTTTGGTTAAATCCATAACCTAGCTGGCACAGGCTGTATTTATTTAATCGGATCCATGGAATGCCCCTTGCAACTGCTTCATCGATAATACCAGAGGTGCTGGGGCCAAGCCTTCCCGTTTCCCGCAATTCCCGCATTTCCTGAATGTCAGCTGCAAGATTATAAGGTTCATTGTCGATAATTGCTTGCGCAATTCGCACGGCAGCTTTGGCCGCATAAATGCCTACTTTTTCTTCGAGATAGTCAAAAACGACATGATAAACCCCCTCTTCACCATAAGTTCGAGTTCTTCCAAATCCAACTTCCATACCGGCAATGCTTTGGATTTCAAGAGCTATATGTTCGACTACATGGCCCATCCAGGTTCCTTCTGTGACTCTTTGAAAAAAACCACCGGGTTCACCGATAGAACACCGATGCTCATACATCCCGGGAAGTAAAGCTTTAAGCCGATCTAAAAAACCATCTATGGTGTGGGTTGGTCTTTGCTCCAACTCTTCCAGATCCAAAACAACGACAACTAATTTATGTCGTCTGACAGACCAATAGTTTGGTCCTCTCATGACATTGATTTCCCGTATGCGCATTTTTATATTTTAAGGCTTTAAGGTAATAATTTTGCTTAATTCTTTACAATCCTTATACATTTGTGGCCGATCAGAAACCGCATTACATGGAATATAAAGGAACTATAATTCCGGTTGGAGGAAATGAAGACAAGGGCACAGGACTCAATGAAATGTACACCATGGACTTTATTGAGCAAGGCATTTTGTCAAGAATTGTAAAGGAAAGTGGCGGAAAAGAAGCCCGTGTGGTGGTCATCACATCAGCTTCCTCAATACCTGTGGAGGTTGGCGACAATTACATGAAAGCATTTGCGGCACTGGGTTGTGAAAATGTTCGCCTTTTGGATATCCGGAAAAGGAGTGAAGCACAATCAAAAATCTATTATAAATATATTGAAGAGGCAGATTGTGTCATGTTTTCTGGGGGCGATCAATCCAAGATTACCAAATTCTTATTAAATACACCACTGCATCAATTACTTCAAACAAAACTAAAACAAGAGCATTTTGTGTTAGCCGGCACCAGTGCAGGAGCGATGGCCATGTCTTTTCAGATGATCTCAGGAGGAAGTGTAGCGGATTCTATGCAAAAGGGCAATGTTCGAATGTCTCAGGGTATGGGATTTCTGGAGCAAGGGATTATAGATACCCATTTCATCCAAAGGGGCAGATTCGGAAGGTTGGCTGAAGCAGTAGCCCGATTTCCGCAATTATTGGGGATTGGATTAGCGGAAGATACTGGGATCGTCATTAAAAAAGGAAATTTATGTGAAGTGATTGGATCCGGAATGGTCATCCTTTTTGATGCTCGACAACTAAGCCATAACAGGTATGAAGATTTGGAACCCGGAACTCCTATGTCATTGTCAAACCTCACTACTCATATACTCGCCCATGGCGATCGGTTTAACATTAGGGAAAGGAGTTTAAAAATCCTGCCTTTGAGCTTTATGACTTCAAATTAGACGAGATTCTTGTGAAAATTTAATTTTTCTAAGCCCAGACAAAACTACAATTTTTAATATATAAAGCCTTAACATTATGGCATTTGAATTCATTTTACATTTAATGATGGATTAAGATCTTTAAATCTTTTTTTGTTCTTAGTAGATTTTAATTTTTAATAGCTTTATGGATTGAAAATTATTTCTAATTTTGTCTCCAATCCTTTAATAATAGGAATATTATTAATCCCTGATAATTGATCTCAATGAATAAGAAATACCCCTCTTTTGGTGTTTTAATATTGTTTGTATCTGTGCTGTTTTACCAATGCAGCAGAGAAGAAGTCATTCAGGATTATTCTCTGGATGATAAACTGACCAAACTTCTTGAAACAAGCTCTTCAAATGGCGATATCCGGGATTATGTCCTGGTAGATGGATCTAATTTGGCGGAAATACCAAATCAGGATCCTAAAAATCCTTTAAATCCAAAGAAAATACATTTAGGTAAAATGTTATTTCACGAACCAGCTATAGGGGTTTTGCCCAATAAGCCGGAAGGAATGATGACTTTTACCTGTGCATCTTGCCATGTGGCTGAGAAGGGTTTTACAGCTGGAAGATTTCAGGGAATTGCCGATGGCGCTGTTGGATTTGGGCACAGTGGAGAAGCCAGGCAAAAATCACCTCTTTATAAAGGAGATGAAGTGGATGCTCAGGGTGCTCGCCCGTTACCTACCATCAATTTGGCATATGTAAGAAATGCTTTATGGGCCGGTAATTTTGGAACTTATAGTTTAAATGTAGGTACTGAATCTGTTTGGAACAATGACACTTTAACCGCTATCAATCATTTAGGACTTGAAGGACTGGAAGCGAATAATATCAGAGCTTTACAAGTTCATCGAATGACCATGAATGAGAAAATGGCCAAAGAATTAGGCTATAAAGAACATTTTGACCAAGCTTTTCCGGATATACCTGAGCACGAACGATATAGTTTAAAAACAACTGCCTTTGCTATAGCCGCTTACTTCAGAACGATTACCACAACTGAAGCTCCTTTCCAGCATTGGTTAAAAGGTGATAAAACAGCAATGACGGATGCCCAAAAAAGAGGGGCCACGCATTTCTTCGGTAAAGCAGGCTGTGTGCGTTGCCATAGCAGTCCTTCCTTAAACAGTTTCAACTTCTTTGCTTTAGGTGTTTATGATCTTTATCAAAGTCCGCACGGGGAATCGTTTCGGACCGGTCCGCAAGATAAACGCGTAAAAGGACGTGGCGGGTTTACTGAAAATCCAGAAGACTTATACAAATTCAAAGTTCCACAATTATACAATCTCAAGGATGTTGGGTTTTATTTCCATGGAGCTAGTAAAAAATCACTTCGCGAAGTAGTTGAATACTTTAATGCAGCCGTTCCTGAGAATCCATTAGTTCCCAAATCGCAGATAAGCGGATTTTTTACACCACTGAAACTCAGTGAAAAAGAAATTGATGAACTTACAGACTTTCTTGAAAACGGTTTGTACGATCCAAATCTCACGAGATTTTTACCAGATCACAATCTTTCATTTTTGTGCTTTCCGAACAACGATGAACAATCGCGGATAGACGAAGGATGTAATTAGGAGGGCCTCAGCTTAAAGTTAAAAGGCTGAAGAGGGGGAAAAATTTGGCAGCTGATAGTTTTATTTTATTTCCAATTCTATTTTGACTTGAATCTTATTAAATCTTTTGCGGGAAATCTCACGATTTGTGGCTGATGCTTCCATATGGGTTTGATGGTTTTCGGTTTTTTCTGAAAATTCTGTAGTGAGTTTACCCAATTGATGTTTTACATCTGATGATGTTGTTGCGTACCTACGGCACGCGAAGAAGTTTTCTTCTATCTTTTTTACCAATATTTTGTCCCTACGGGACATGAATAAATGTCAAGAGTAAATAGTCAATAGTCATCCCGACATGAAGAAGCAAACTAATGATGATAACTTAATGATGTCGGGAGCCCAAATCAAGATGCTCTTGACAATAAAAGTTCTGTATTATGCTTGAAATCCGATAAACTAACTATCGTTAGTTTATCGGATTTCAAGCAGTCAAGCAGTCAAGCAGTCAAGCAGTCAAGCAGTCAAGCAGTCAAGCAGTCAAGCAGTCAAGCAGTCAAGCAGTCAAGCAGTCAAGCAGTCAAGCAGTCAAGCAGTCAAGCAGTCAAGCAGTCAAGCAGTCAAGCAGTCAAGCCTCGCATATCCCGGTAGGTCATTTTTTAAGCGCGAAATAAAACGCGATTTCACAAACCGATGCCGGCTTCAGCCGGATTCATAGATTAATTCCTTCATAATTTTAATGTGAAAACGGAACTCAAAAAGCACATAAAATGAACCCGAAACCATCATTAGGAATGGGTTTTAACCCATTCCCGACAAGCAGTCAAGTCTCACATATCCCGGTAAGTCATTTTTTAAGCGCGAAATAAAACACGATTTCACAAGCAGATGCCGGCTTCAGCCGGATTTATAGATTAAATCCTTCATAATTTTAATGGAAAACGGAACTCAAAAAGCACATAAAATGAACCCGAGACCATCATTAGGAATGGGTTTTAACCCATTCCCGACAAGCAGTCAAGCCTCGCATATCCCGATAAGTCATTTTTTAATCGCGGAATAAAACGCGATTTCACAAACCGATGCCGGCTTCAGCTGGATTCATAGATTATATCCTTCATAATTTTAATGTGAAAACGGAACTCAAAAAGCCCCTAAAATGAACCAAACTCATGTGGGTTTTAACCCATTCCAGCAACAGTCAAGTCTCGCATTCCCGGTAGGTCATTTTTGCCAAATAAACCGATTTCACAAACCGATGCCGGCTTCAGCCGGATTTATAGATTAAATCCTTCATAATTTTAATGTGAAAACGGAACTCAAAAAGCACATAAAATGAACCCGAAACCATCATTAGGAATGGGTTTTAACCCATTCCCGACAAGCAGTCAAGCCTCGCATATCCCGGTAGGTCATTTTTTAAGCGCGAAATAAAACGCGATTTCACAAACCGATGCCGGCTTCAGCCGGATTCATAGATTAATTCCTTCATAATTTTAATGTGAAAACGGAACTCAAAAAGCACATAAAATGAACCCGAAACCATCATTAGGAATGGGTTTTAACCCATTCCCGACAAGCAGTCAAGTCTCACATATCCCGGTAAGTCATTTTTTAAGCGCGAAATAAAACACGATTTCACAAGCAGATGCCGGCTTCAGCCGGATAAATAGATGAAATCCTTAATAGCTTTAATGTGAAAACGGAACTCAAAAAGCACATAAAATGAACCCGAGACCATCATTAGGAATGGGTTTTAACCCATTCCAGTCAAGCAGTCAAGCTTTTTCCTCCAAATATCTAGTGCGACGGCTACCGCAATTATCACTTGAGGAATGGCAAGATAAAACATGCGGCCCAGATCTGCTGACAGAAGAGCTTGTAATAGTACGAAGGGCAGATAAGCAATAAAGATCGCCCGGCCGTGTTGCAAAATTTTACTTGTAAATTCTTTGGTGTGAAACAGTAATGCGCTGAGTGGAAACACGAACCAGAGTCCGATGGCGGAGAACAATTCATAGAGTCCATGAAAACTGAACAATCGTTTGAAGGCAAGTGGAATGGTTTGAAATGAATCCAAATCTTTTAACAAACTTGATGACCAGTGATGAGCTGAATAATGGTCCATCAAAAAGCGAAAACTAAATACCAAACATCCTGAAAGCAATAAAGACCAAGCTAATTTCAAGCGACTTGGATATCCATAAAAAATCAGAAGTGGGATCATAAAAATATAAGCTTCTTTGGCCCAGGGCCCAATCAGGATACTACAAAGTATTAAAGGCCACTTTTTGGAGAGCATACCATAAATACCCAATACTATTGACAGCAAATACAAACTATCTACCAAAGGAAGTCCAGAAGTTTCGAGGGTCCATCGATTGCTAAGGAAAGCTAGTAGAGCTATTCCGCAAACCATTTTATTATCAAGATAGATTTTGCTGATCTTGTAAATGAACACGGCTGAAAGGCTCATAAAACCTGTGTTGATCAAGAGAAAACTCATGCATAAACTAAAATCACCCTGAAAAGTCCAGGGCGCCATGATTTCAAACAGCGGATGAAATAGCGTATTGATAAGACCGGCTATTATTGGAATGATGATTCGGTATTTGCGGATTTCACTTTGGTCAAAATCCCACTGCGCCATTGCTAAATAGGTCTGGATATCGGGACTCTGATGTAATGGAAAGTAAAGCATTATGTGAAATCCCAATCCGAACAGTAAAAAAAAGCTAAACACAGCAACTGCTAAGGTTTCATGGTGTTTTATCAGACAGGACAGGAGCTTCTTGTTTCGCATCTGTACAAAAGTAAGAAACGGCTATCTTTGTCCCTTAGATTTTTAAAGATGGGAATACTCGATAAAATATATACAGCGGAGCGTGCAGATGAAAATGCAGTATCAGACAATCCGGTATTCATGCGGCAACTGTTTGCATATACGCAAGCTGCAGAAGAAGTTAGCGGATGCATTCTGGAAATTGGATGTGGCGAAGGTTATGGAATAAAATGGCTGTCTCCCAAAGCAAGTCGTTATGTGGCAATAGACAAACACATTCCTCTCAATCAACAGAATTTTGCGCATGTCGAGTTTATCAATATGGAAGTGCCATGGCTTACTGAAATGGAAAACGATCAGTTTGATGTGGTGATTTGTTTTCAGCTGATCGAACATATCCAGGATGACCAAACGCTTTTGAAAGAAATATATCGCGTGTTAAAACCAGGCGGTAAATTGTTGCTAACAACGCCGAATCAATCCATGACTTTGAGTAGAAATCCCTATCACATCCGGGAATACAATACAAATCAGTTTCGCGAATTATTGAGCAGGTATTTTGATTCCGAAAAAATATTTTTTGGAGGCGTTTTCGGTGATGCAACTGTCATGGAATATCATGAACGCAATAGAAAATCTGTCGAGCGATTCCGGAAATTCGACATTCTCGGACTCGAAAAACATCTTCCGGCTTCGTGGTTTAAAATTCCATACGATATCCTCAACAGAATGAATCGGAATGTTCTGAAAAATAACAACGATGCCCTGGTGAGTGGCATTAGCACCGCTAATTTTTTTATCAAAGAAATGGATGGGGGCCAATTGGATTATTACTGCAGAGCGGTGAAGTGAGGAAGTTTGAGGAAAGTTGGCAGTTTTTAGTTCGCAGGATTCGATTTGTTTGGTGGAATCGTTTTCAGATGTTAGAATGAGGAAAGTTTACAATTAACAGTCTTTGTTTGAATTGGACTTTTGCATTCAGTTTTGAAGTATTGAAATTCATTCGTTTGAAAAATGGATCAGAACTTTGATTCATCATCTGTTTGGAAAACGGAGTTTTCCTATCGCCCCAGCGTATCCCGCTTTGAAAATTTATTTTGAATCATTAAAGATACTTAAAGCGGGAAGAGACTACGCAGAGCTGAATAAAATTTTATTAATTATCGGATATTTTTAATACTAACAAATGTTAGTTTGTTATTTTCCATAATCCATAATCCATAATCCATAATCCATAATCCATATCCTTTCAATTCTATCAAAAATGCACCCAACCCTGTGCTTTCATTTTGTGGAGATTGCCGCTGTTGGTTTTGAGTTGAATGCCGAAGTCTTTTTCTTTGCATTCGCCGATGTAATAAAATCCGGGGAGGTATTGAATTTTTTTGGCTTCAATGGGATCGACGGCTATCAAGAGTTCGTAGTCTTCGCCTCCATTGAGAGCGCAGGTGTATGGGTCCATATTGAATTTCAGCGCCATCAATTTTGATTCTTCGCTGATGGGTATCAAATTTTCCTGAATTTCAGCACCGATTTTACTTTGTTCGCAGAGGTGCATCAAGTCAGATGAAAGTCCGTCGGAGAGGTCGATCATGGCATGAGGAACCACTTCTGCTTTTTCTAACCATAAAACGACATCTTTGCGGGCTTCCGGTTTTATAAATTTGCCGATGAGTTGTTTTTGATCTTCGAGTTCCGGTTGCATGCTCTGATCTTCGAGGAAAATTTGTTTTTCGCGTTCGAGTAGTTGCAAACCTAAATAAGCAGCACCGAGTTCACCACTTACAAAGAGATAGTCGCCTGGTTTGGCACCGGACCTATAGGCTATTTTCTCAGGACTTTGTTTGCCTATCGCTGTGATAGAGATCACAAGACCTCGCAAGGAAGAGCAAGTATCACCGCCGACTAGATCTACATCGTATTCTTTACAAGCATGCCGGATTCCTTCGTATAACAATTCTAGGGCTTCTACAGAAAACCGATTGGAGGCTGCAATTGATACTGTAATTTGTTCGGGCATGGCATTCATAGCATAGATATCCGACAAATTGCTGATGACTGCTTTGTATCCCAAATGTTTGAGCGGAAAATAGGCCAGATCAAAATGAATGCCTTCCAGCATCATATCTGTGGAAACAACTGTAGCAGCATTTTCGTATTGGATGACAGCAGCATCGTCGCCGATACCCTTAAGTGTTGAGTTTTTCAGGATCGGAAAATTTTCCGAAAGTCTTTTTATTAAAGCAAATTCACCCAATTCGGAAATTTCGGTGCGGATGGGTTGATCTTGTTGGTCACTCATGCAAATTCAATTTATTTTTCACAACGGGCCAGATTTGATTTTCAGGCAGCGGAGCTTCAAAACGCAATAACTGATGTGTGGAAGGATGTAAAAAAGAATATTTCCAGGCATGTAAACAAATCGAACGATCGGCACTTCCTCTCCGCGCTCCATATTTTACATCAGATTTTACGGGTACTCCGAGATGCGCCAATTGAGCTCGAATTTGGTGAAAGCGGCCGGTTTTAATAGAGATGTGTAAGACTAAATACTTATCGAGTTCATCGATGACTTTGTATTCCAGATCACAGGCAAGATCAGAACTGTCTTGTGTGACGTGGGTTTTGTGTTGTTGATCAGACTTTCGGATGAAATTATGTAGTTTTCCTTCTTTGGGGATCTCGGCTTTTTCTACAATTGCGAGATATTCCTTGATCAGATCAGTACCGCTGAACTGCTTTTGCAATTCAACATGGCTCTTTTTGTTTTTTGAAAAAATGACGAGACCCGAAACCGGCCTATCAATTCTATTGATCATATGCAAATCAACTTTGCAATAGGATTTCAGGCATTGAAGCAATGACAAGTCTCCCGTTTTATCATTTTGCACGGGCATACCTGCAGGCTTATTTGCAATGACCAGATAATGGTCCTGAAAAAGCAGATAATCTTTTATTGAAGTTGTCAGCGAAATGATCAGTTAATTTCTTCGTAGTCGCTATAATTCCCCTTGTTATTTTTTGGTTTTTTGGGATCAATAATGATGATTTTGTCTTTCAAGAAAAGAGCATAAATTGCATAAATGGCCAAACCGAAAATAATCAGGCGAATCATAAATTCAAACTTAATTTGGAAATCAAAGATACATCATAATCATACGCAAATGAAGGTAATTGCGTTTAGTATGTATTGATTGCAGTACGCGGTCCAGGTATTGCGGGAAGTTTGTACTTTTACATGCATAATTAAATTATATTAATTTTTTATCATTTATAATATACTGATTATTAATATTATATGAAATTTAGTAAAACTAATCTCGTAGGCTGGGTCGTATTTTTGGCCGTTTTTATCATCTATTTTTTCTCTGTCGAGCGAACCGGAAGTCTTTGGGATTGCGGTGAATTTGTAGCCGGAGCCTATAAATTACAGGTTGTTCACCCTCCAGGCGCGCCTCTGTTTTTGATCATTGGGAGGATGTTTACCTGGGTTGCTGAGATACTTTCTGACAATCCGGCCTACATTGCTTTTGCCGTCAATATCATGTCTTCTTTGTGTTCAGCCTTTGCAGCGATGTTTATTAGCTGGACCACTTTGATTGTTGCAAAACTTTCGAGTATCGGTCGCAATGATCAGCACGATGAGAATGAAAGCTGGCCTATTTTAGGTGCCGGGCTCATTGCAG
Source organism: Saprospiraceae bacterium (assembly GCA_016719615.1). Lineage (NCBI taxonomy): Bacteria > Pseudomonadati > Bacteroidota > Saprospiria > Saprospirales > Saprospiraceae > Saprospiraceae bacterium. The sequence continues at coordinate 17,254 of JADJYQ010000003.1, read as the reverse complement.
GTTTGGCAAGTGGTTATATTTCTTCAACCTGGTTTTCTGCTATTGAAGGTGAAGTGTATTCGATGTCGACCATGTTTACGGCTATGACCATATGGGCAGGATTTAAATGGTATTATCTCGAAGATTCACCCAAGAACGATAAGTGGCTGATTTTTGCCGTTTTCGCAACGGGATTGTCTACGGGTGTTCACTTACTAAGTTTGCTATCCTTCCCGACGATCGCCATGTTGTATTATTTTAAAAATACAAAACACATAGTTTTTTAGGAATGATTTTGGCCGGACTCGCCGGAGTCGTCGGTATTTTCCTTTTTCAAAGTATCATCATTACAGGTATACCTGAAATGTGGATGTTTTTTGAATTGATCATGGTCAATTCCTTCGGCCTTCCTTTTCACTCAGGATTGTTTCCAACATTGATCGTCGTCGTAGCGATAGCTTATTATGGTTTGCGTTATTTCAAAAACAAAGGAAATGATTTATTGCATAAGGTGGTTTTTACCATGTTGTTATTGGTCATTTCGTATTCCACCGTTGGTGTGGTATTGATTCGTGCGAATGCCAAGCCACCTATCAATATGAATGATCCGCACGATGTGGTGCGTTTGATCCCATATTTGAATCGCGAACAATATGGCGATCGAAGTTTGTTAAAAGGTCCTCATTTTGAAGCGCGTCCAGTCGATACGAAATCAGAAGATCGCTGGGGCCGCGTAGGAGATGAATACAAAGTGGTCGATCAAAAATTCGACTATATTTTCAAAGACAAAGATAAAATTCTATTTCCCCGCATCAGCCACCAGGATCAAGGCAGACCGCAGTTATACAGAATGTGGATGAAACATTTAGATGAAGACAAGGCTAAAGTACCCAGCATGTCTTTCAATTTAAAATTCATGTGGAATTATCAATTCGGTTGGATGTACTGGCGTTATTTTATGTGGAATTTTGCCGGAAGACAAAATGGCGAACAGGGATTTTATCCCTGGGTTAATAAAGATGGGCATTGGTATTCTGGTGTTAAAGCTGTTGATGGTTCCCGCTTATATAATCAGGACAAATTGCCCCGTGTCATCAAAGAAGATGAATCCAGGAATTCATATTATTTTATCCCATTGCTTTTTGGTTTATTGGGAGTAGTATACCATTATCGCAAAAACAGAAATGATTTTCTGGCATTATTGGGATTTTTTATTCTTACAGGTTTAGCACTTTGTGTATTTAATAATTCTCCGCCCAATGAGCCGCGTGAAAGAGATTATGTGTTGGAGGGTTCGTTCCTTACCTTTTGCATTTGGATAGGGATGGGGGTTCTTGGACTTTCCAAATTACTTCAAAGCCGACTCAAATTTTCAACTTCATTGAGTGGTATTTCTGCAACTGCACTGGGACTTGCTGTTCCACTTATTTTGGTCATTGAAAACTTTGATGATCACAGCAGAATGCGCAGCACAGGTGCCAGAGATTACGCAGCAAATATTTTGGAATCTTGCAGACCGAATTCGATACTCTTTACCTATGGCGACAACGATACTTATCCTGTATGGTATGCTCAGGAAGTTGAAGGCATCCGAACAGATGTTCGCGTGATCAATTTGAGTTTGATTGCCGTAGATTGGTATATTGAAAATCAAAGAAGGAAATTCAATGAATCAGCCTTGGTAAAAATGTCGATCCCACAAGATAAATTGAGGGGAAGTTTGCGCAACCAGGTATTTTACTACAATCCTGCAAATCCGGATGGTAAAAACACAGATGCACCTATGTCTGCTTCAAGTTTTCTGAAATTTATTGCAGAAGACCATCCTATTGAAAGTGGTACCGGCAGAGTATTTGAAACTTATATGCCAACCAATAATGTGTATATTGAAATAAATCGCGAACGTGCCATTCAAGCCGGCTTATGTAGTCCGGAAGACAGCACTTTTGTCGACAAGATTCCGGTGGGTGTTGGCGGACCTTATATTACCAAAGATGATATAGCGATTCTCGATATCATCCTGTCAAATATCTATGAACGACCTGTGTATTTCAGTGTAACCTGCAGTCAGGAGAAATTACTGGGATTACAGGATTATATGGAGCTTGAAGGTATGGCCTTGCGCATTGTCCCATTAAAATCTCAAAGCGATCCGAGTTTATACATTTATGGTTCGGGTAAAATAAATGCCGACAAGAGCTATGAGGTTATCATGGATAAATTTAGATGGGGCAATTTCGACAAAGTGGATTTATTTGTAGATCACAGTTTTGCACCAAGTGTACAAGCCAAACGCATGATCATGATGCGTACCGCTTTGGCTTTATTAGATAGTGGAGATAAAGAGCGCGCAGCAAAAATGGCGAATAAGTTTTTCGAATCTTTTCCGAACATGAACTTTCAGTATGATGTTCGCATCATGCCGTTTATTCAAGTACTCATCGATGCAGGGGATATGGAGTCAGCCAAAAAGAATCTTAGAATATTGGCTACCGAAACTTTGGATATGCTGGAATTTTACGACAGCTTGAAACCCGATGAACTGGAAAGTGGTTTTAGTCAGGAAAGAGGTTTGTCTATGTCGGCAGTAAGGGAAATTATTGAGCGCAGTAAACAAATTAATGATCCTCAGTTTCAAACGGAGATGGAAACTTTTCTCAATAAATACCACAACGCGACACCTACGCTTCAAAAATAGTTTAGGATGAAAATATCAATGGGCTGCGATCATGCAGGATTTGAACTTAAACAGCAGATCGCCATTTGGTTGGAGGAAAGAGGGATAGATGTTTTGGACCACGGAACGAACAATGCAGATTCTGTGGATTATCCCGACTTTATCCATCCTGTTGGATTTGACATTGATCAACAAAAAGTGGATTTTGGAATTGTCATCTGCGGAAGTGGAAACGGTGCGGCTATCGTAGCTAACAAACATCCGTTAGTTCGCTGTGCCTTGTGTTGGACTACAGAATTGGCAACACTGGCCCGAAAACACAACAATGCGAATGTGATCAGCATACCTGCCAGGTTTGTAAGCCCTGATGAAGCATTACAAATGGTGAATGCTTTTCTGCAGACGGAATTTGAAGGCGGCAGACATCAAAATCGAATTGATAAAATTGCCGTATGCTAAAACGAGTTTTGTTGATTGGATTTTCAGTTTGGCTAACAAATACAATTGCACAAAAGGATTATTTTCATGAAGTGATTCGCCCGGATTCAAGCAAAGCAGCTATAAAGGATAGTCTTACAGCTTATGCAGAAATCATTCAGCCGGAGCAATTGCGAAAGCACATAGAATTTCTGGCATCTGATAGTTGCGAAGGCAGAGAATTGGGAAGCCGGGGAAATGATTTGGCCGCTCAATACATTTCAGCTTATTTCGAAAAAAACAGATTATCTAAAGTACCCGGAATGAAATCCTACTTTCAGGAAGTTGGATTTAAATGGATCTACTGGGATAAACTCGTTTTTAAAATCGGTGAGGTTCCTTACAAACAATTATGGGATTATTTGAGCATTCCTGCTGAGAATCATGATCTCGACTTCAAAACATCTGAGTTTGTTTTTTTAGGTTATGGCATTGATGACGAAAAGTACAGTGATTATAAGGGAGTCGATGTAAAAGATAAAGTGGTCATTATTTACAAAGGAGAACCTAAAAATAAAAAAGGGATTTCCTATTTAAGCGGCAAGGTCGAATTATCTGAATGGGCTACTGACTTGTCGAAAAAACATGAAGCAGCTTCCAAAAACGGGGTCAAACTTTTGATGGTGATTGAAGATCAATTTAAGGAATGGGTTGATCTCAACAGGTCTGCAGTCATTTCGCCACAAGTGTATCTCGACTCTGAAGACAAAGGCGGTGAAGCCAAAACCAATATCATGTATTTATCTTCTACAACAACTTCGATGATGTTGGGCAAGCAAATTAAAAAAGTCATAAAGGCGAGAGATAAAATTAATAAGACTGGAAAACCGCAGCCCTTTGTTTTAAAAGCCGAGTTGGAATTTATACAAAAGCGAAATGTAAAAGTGGAAAGGGGAAGGAATGTGTTGGCTTATGTAGAAGGAAGTACATATCCTGACGAAGTGTTGATCCTTTCGGCACATTACGATCATATTGGAAAAAGAGGTACTGAAGTATTCAATGGTGCAGACGACAATGCATCAGGTACATCGTCCATGATGGAGTTGGCCAGAACTTATCAAATGATGTCGGAGTCGGGTGTCAGGCCAAAGCGTTCTGTGATATTTGCGCTCATGACCGGCGAAGAAAAAGGATTGTTGGGTTCTATGTATTATGTGAATAAACCTCTTGTAAGTCTAGAGAAAACGATGGTCAATATCAATATAGATATGATCGGCCGTACAGACGATATTTATAAGACCGATTCGAATTATATTTATGTCATTGGTTCCGATCGGTTAAGTTCGGAATTGCATAATTTGAATCTTGAAGTCAATCAAAAATATGTGCAGCTAAAAATGGACCACAGATATAATTCTGAATTGGATCCCAATAGATTTTATTACAGGTCTGATCATTATAATTTTGCAGAGAAAGGTGTACCCGCTATATTTTTCTTTAGTGGTGTGCATAAAGATTACCATCGGATCACGGATGATATTGAAAAGATCATGTTTGCAAAAACAGCAAACATTTCCAGGCATATTTTTTATTTGTCCTGGGCATTGGCCAATAAGAATGGATTTCTGGCAAAATAGCAGAGCTGGCAATCGTCATAATGCTACTTTAGGTCCTCCATAAGTTTTAAATTCTAAAATCCCGGGTGATTCCCTATTGGAGTATCTGTCTGAAAAGCCGTTCAATTTTCCACGATGCTAAGAATCGCTTTTTCAGACAAAATATTATTCTATTTTTATTGAAATAACTAAAATAATCGAAATTATATTTTAAAATATTTCTAAAATTCGATAATAATATTAAGATACCTGGCATTTATCAGAATCCCTTATATTTAGGCGCAGAATTCTTCGACAAAACAAAAATCAAACGAAACATGGAACAAGTGTCACAAGCAGGAAAGCATCCAAAGGCATTATTTGCCTTGTTTTTTACAGAGATGTGGGAGCGGTTTGCTTACTACCTTATGGTAGGTATTCTACTCATATACATGACAGATACCGCTACGGGTGGTAAAGGCTTTCCGACCAAGATCGGAGCCGATATTGTAGGAAGTTTTATCGCACTGGTATATCTCACCCCGTTTATAGGTGGGCTGATTGCAGACCGGTATTTAGGCTATTTGAAATCTATATTCCTGGGTGGATTGCTCATGGCCAGCGGATATATAGGTTTGGCCTTGCCCGGGAATACAGCGATGTTTATTTCTTTGGTATTGATCATTGTTGGTAACGGATTCTTCAAACCGAATATATCCACTTTACTCGGAAATATTTACAACCGCGAAGACCTGAAACCATTAAAAGATAATGCATACAACATTTTTTACATGGGCATTAACATTGGTGCCTTTGTATGCAATTTTGTGGCTGCTTATTTGCGCAATCAATACGGTTGGGGCTATGCTTTTGCAGCTGCGGGTGTTGGACTTTTATTGGGTTTGGGAATACTTGCACTGAATCTTAAAAACAAAGACATTCAAAATGCCAATGTTAAAAAGCCGATTCAACCGGAGGACATGCCATTGTCGCAAATTTTATCGAAAGTGTTTCTTCCGGCCGTTGTTGCCGCCATTATAGGATGGATTTTACCAAGCCAGATCTTCGGCTCCCCAATCATGGGAACTCAGGCCAACGATGCATTTATTTTTGCCTGTCTGCCCATTATTTCATTTTATATCTCCCTATGGTTAAATGCTAAAGGACAGGATAAAAGAAGCATTGGTGCATTGTTATTCATTTTCGCTATATCTATTGCATTTTGGACGATATACAATCAGAATGCAACGGGTTTGACCTTATGGGCTGAAAGACATACTGACCGAGTTGCTTCAGAATCAACAGCGCAAATTACTGGAGCCATTTTTCCGATGCAGCAAGTTACAGACACGCCGCGAATGGTCAATAAATTGGATCCGTTTATGCGTGAAGTCAAAGATGCACAAGGTGTTGTTGTTCAGGAAATGGGTACAGACCCTTACTTTTTCAATGTACCTAAGGAAGAAATAGCCGCAGGACAAACAGTCAAGCTCACCAATACAGAGTTATTTCAGTCGATCAATCCCTTATTTATAGTTTTGCTCACGCTGCTCTTTGTACCCCTTTTCAGTTGGCTCCGAAACAGAGGGAAGGAACCAACCACCATGTCCAAATTTGGGATGGCTTTGTTTATTTCCGGATTATCTGCATTGGTGATGGTTTTTGCTATTATGTCTGTGCCATCTATTTATACTCATAAAGCATCGCCAATCTGGTTATGGCTGACCTATTTTATTTTTACCATTAGTGAAATTTTCTTAAGTCCGATGGGGCTCTCCTTGGTTTCTAAACTAGCTCCTGCCCGATTAACTGCATTGATGATGGGAGGATTTTTCCTCTCCACATCAATTGGTGGAAAAGTAGCAGGTGTGATGACCAGTTTTTGGGATGATTTTACAGACAAGAAATTATTTTTTATGATTCTTGTCATTGCTGCGTTCATTGGAGGTACTTTAATTTATTCCCGTATCAAATTACTCAACCAGATTGTAAAAGATAAGACGGGACTTCATTGATTTTTATTTATAAATAATTACAGCAGCACACACTATGTTTAAAAAGCATCCAAAAAGTTTGCCCTACTTATTCTTCTCAGAAATGTGGGAGCGATTCGGATATTATCTGATGATTGGCATTTTTACTTTGTATCTAAAAGATGTCAAGGAAGGTTTCGGAATGACTGAAGCTGAATCTGCAGACCTCTATGGTACCTTCATTGCACTGGTCTTCTTTACGCCATTTATCGGGGGCTTGCTTGCCGATCGTTATCTGGGTTATAGGAGATCCATTATTTTCGGAGGGATCCTTATGGGATTAGGTTATTGTCTTATGTTTTTTCATTCACTTACTACGCTCTACATCGCAATGACAATGGTCATTTTGGGGAATGGATTTTTCAAGCCAAACATTTCTACGATGCTTGGAAATATTTACAATAAACCGGAATATGTCCAGCAGAAAGACGAAGGTTATAATATCTTTTACATGGGCATCAACATCGGGGCATTTACCTGTAATTTTTTTGGCGCTGCACTTTATACGATGTTGGGTTGGGGTTATGCTTTTCTTGCAGCAGGCGTCGGCATGTTTATCGGGGTGATTATTTTTATTTTGGGAATCAGACACTATCAGAATGCAGATGATAAAAGAGGTGTGAAAGAAGGTGATATGAGTATGTTGCGCATTTGCATGCTCATTATAGTACCTAGTGTTGTTGCCGGTATTTTGGGCTGGTTGATTGGAGGCATAACCACCACGAGCAATCCGGATGGCAATATTTTTGGAAGTGATAGTAATGATGCTTTCCTTTTTGCTTGCATACCGGTACTCTATTATTATTTTACCTTATGGTATAAAGCTTCTAAAAACGAAAAAGGTCCGATTGCTGCATTGTTGGCCATTTTTTTGGTGGTTATCTTATTTTGGGCAGTGTTTAAGCAAAACGGATCTGCATTAAATACCTGGGCCGACCGCTATACGGACCGCCAGGTAACTGGCTTGACCGGAGATATATTTATGAATCTTAAGCAAGCGAAACCGCTGTTATACCAAAAAGATTCTGTGGCTTTATACGATGATTTATTTAGAATCCAAAAGTCAAATGGAGTTGTACTAAAAGAATATAACTATCCGGTGTATTTCCGCAATATGGAAAAAGAACAGTTGCCGGCAGAAGGGACCGCCGTGAATTTGTGGATCACCAATTTAAGTCAGTCCATCAATCCCGGTTGGGTTATTTTATTGACACCACTGGTGGTTGCATTTTTTGCTTACCTCAGGAATAGAAAAAAGGAACCAAGTACAGCAACAAAAATTGCCTTCGGGATGCTGATTTCAGCATTATCAGTTTTGGTAATGGTGCTGGCGGTGTATGCCGGACACAATGGATCCGAGAAAGTAAGTGTACTATGGCTGTTTGCCGGGTATGGAGTGATTACCATTGGTGAATTATTTTTAAGTCCGATGGGACTATCCATCGTTTCCAAATTGAGTCCACCGCATATTACCAGTGTCATGATGGGTGGGTGGTTTGTTTCTACCTCAATAGGTAATAAACTCTCCGGAGTTTTGGCCAGTAGCTGGGATAACTATGAAGACAAAACAAATTATTTTTGGGTAAATTTTGCTTTGCTTTCTTTTGCAGCCATCATTGGATTTGTAATTCTAAAGTGGCTTAATAAAATTCTAAAAGAACATTCTGTAAACTAACATTTGTTAGTTTACAGATAAAAAAATAGAAAATACAAGGGCTTATTGATGCATATCTAAAAAACGAATATGGAAAACCAAAACAACACATTCAAACCTTTTATTCCTGCTAATGAAACTGTGGCTGAGTTCTCGGTCAAGGCAATTCTGTTGGGAATCTTTTTTGGAATTTTATTTGGAGCTGCTACTGTTTATCTTGCACTCAAAGCAGGCCTTACAGTATCTGCATCGATTCCTATTGCGGTGCTGGCCATATCGCTGGGACGCAAATTCTTTAAAACGACCATTCTCGAAAATAATATTATTCAGACAACCGGTTCTGCCGGTGAATCCATCGCAGCCGGAGTGGTCTTCACGTTACCCGGATTTTTATTTTTATCTGCCGAAAGTAACGGCGTGGAATCATTTAATTACTGGACCATTTTTACATTGGCGGTATTAGGAGGAATCCTGGGAACCTTAATGATGATTCCTTTGCGAAAATCGCTGATTGTGAAAGAACATCAAACCCTTCCTTACCCTGAAGGTACAGCCTGCGCAAGTGTTTTGGTAGCCGGAGAGAAGGGCGGCGATTTTGCCAAAACGGCGTATTTGGGATTGGGCGTGGCTATTCTGTATGCCATGATGCAAAAGGTTTTTCACCTGATTGCAGAAGTGCCCACCTATGTCACTCAATTGAGTAATAAATATTGGCCGGCGGGTCGGATCCAAGGAGAAATTACACCGGAATATTTAGGTGTTGGATATATCATCGGACCTAAAATTGCAGGTGTACTTGTAGCAGGAGGAGTTTTGAGTTCATTTGTGCTCATTCCGCTTTTGGCAACATTAGTTCCGGGTGATATCATCTATGCGCAAGTTTTAAAACTCGGATTTAATCCGACGCGTTTTGGTTGGGATGAGACCACTCATACTTTTGCTAATAGTGCAGAGGTTATTTACCGATGTTATATCCGGCAAATTGGAGCCGGGGCAGTTGCTGCCGGAGGTTTTATTACACTGATCAAAACGATACCAACGATCGTTAGTTCATTTAAAGAATCTATTGGTTCGGTTAAGTTGGGAGGTGATCAGGTGGTGAGCCGTACAGAGCGCGATCTCAATTTGAAAGTGGTTTTATACGGAAGTTTAGGTTTGGTCTTATTGGTTGCATTATTGCCCATCATACCCGGACAAGGAATGATCTCTAAATTATTGGTAGGTATATTGATCGTCATATTTGGAGCTTTCTTCGTAACCGTTTCTTCGCGCATTGTCGGACTTATTGGTTCTTCGAATAATCCGATTTCCGGGATGACCATTGCTACCATCATGGCGACTTGCCTCGTGTTTATCGGTGTAGGATGGACCGGAAAATTATTCGAGCCAATGGCACTTGTTGTTGGAGGTATGATCTGCATTGCTGCAGCAAATGCCGGAGCCACCAGCCAGGATTTAAAAACGGGATACATCGTAGGCGCAACTCCTAAATACCAGCAGATGGCCTTATTTATCGGTGCGATATTTTCCTCTATCGTCATTGGATGGACCGTCAAATTATTGGATACACCGGATTCGACCATGGTAGCACAAGGCATTCAACATGCGATCGGCGAAAAATACAATGCCCCGCAAGCGACCTTGATGGCAACCTTGATCAAAGGAATATTATCCTTTAATCTGGATTGGCAATTTGTAATCGCAGGTGTTTTTCTGGCATTGGTTTTAGAATTATGCGGCATCAAATCATTATCTTTTGCAGTAGGTGCATATCTCCCTTTGGCAACAACACTCCCTATTTTTATTGGAGGTGCTATCAAAGGAGTTGTTGACTGGAACATGGAGAGAAAGCAAAAAGCAAAGGAAAATGAAGATCTTGGAAAAGGAGCCTTATTTGCAACCGGATTGGTTGCAGGTGGAGCGCTGGCCGGGGTTATCGTGGCGCTGTTGAATGTCAATGAAGGCATTGCCAACAGTCTGGCCAGCATTTCTCTGGAACATGGCATCAGCAACACATTTGGAGCAGGCATGTATCAGATCTTAGGGGTCTTGTTCTTTGCCGGATTATCATTTTTGTTGTACCGAACGGCTACGAAAGATTAAGATCTGAGTTTAGATAGCTTAAATCAATAAATATTTGACAGGAATTTTGAACTCAGTTCAGGAATGACCTGTTTATTCATTTGATCGAAGTCTTCGATTGGAAAACTTTATTTTATTTAAATGAAAATTATGAAAAATCATCATCTGATTTCTCTTATAGTGCTTGTCATCCTATTTGGTGCCTGTGCTCCTACGATTTACGTTGCACCTGATTTTGATAAAGTAAAATCGAAACATGACATCGTAGCAATTCTGCCCTTTGATGTACAGATCAGCATGAAGAGTTTGCCAAAAGATGTAACCCAGGAAATGATTCGCGAAGATGAAAAAAAGACGGGATTCTCTATGCAGGGGCATTCGTATACTTATTTCCTAAAAGAGCAGGGTAAGAATAAATACAGTGTTAAGTTTCAGGACATCGATAAGACCAATTCCTTATTGACGAAAGCCGGATTGAGTTATACAGATACCAAGACAACAGCCAAAGAAGAGTTGTGCAAAATTCTGGGTGTTGATGCAGTTATTTCCGGAAAATTGACCATGGATAAACCGATGTCGGATGGAAGCGCTATAGCAGTAGGTTTGATCTTTGGCTATTGGGGTTCGACCAATAAAGTAAACGTAAGCATGACGATACACGAAAATGCCAAAGGGAATCTCTTATGGAAGTACGATTGGGTTGCCGAAGGTGGTGTTGGGAGTAATAGCGAACAGCTCAGCAAAAGTTTGGTGAAAAATGTGTCAAAAAAGTTTCCGTATCAGCGGAAATAGGGTTAGTTGATAGATGATAGGTGTTGGTTGATAGTTATTATTAAAGTATTTGGAGAACGAGAACAAAACAAAAACAGCATCGATTCAACATTCGTTTGGAGAACGGAGTTTTCCTATTGCCCCAGTGTATCCCGCTTTGAAAAAATTTGGGGTGTATATTTTACACTAATAAAGCGGGAGGAGACTACGCAGAGCTTTTAAGGTGGAGATTATTCTTCTTTACAAATGAAGGCAATGAACCAGTACCTATTCATGCAGAAAAAGGCGAAATGGAATGTAAATTTTGGATAAAAGTAGATGAATTTGAAATTGAAAAATCGATTGGATATCATATGAATCCAAATTTTAGAAAAGAAATTCGCAAAATAATTTATGAACATTTTGATTATATTGTGGAGGAGTGGAATCAATATTTTATGAAGTAGATATGATAACAGATCAAATATTTAAAGCTACTGAAGTAAAAATCATAGATCAGAATCTCCATATTTTTATTGAGGACCGATGTTTTTCTTTTCATCTATCGTCATTGTCCGATGTTTTTAAAACTGCATCAAGTGAATCTATAAGCAATTTCAAATTATCTCCATCAGGATATGGAATTCATTGGCCAGATTTAAATGAAGATATTTCGATTCATGTCCTTTTACATGACAAGAGGCACATGGAATAACGGATTAGTATACTTGCGGTCACTCCGCTTGAAGACAGACAAAATATCCATTTTAATTTTGTTTTCATAGCAGTTAAAAGTGAAAAATTATTTGAGATACTGCGGGATCGAGTGTATACTGTGTGTGCTCGTGTACTTATTTTTATTCAGAGTTTTAGTATACTTGATGAATGATGGACAGTTAAAATATCAATCTCCTCTTTCGAAAATATTTTATAGATAATCCTGTAATTTCCCATTATTATTTCTCTTATTGTAGGGTCATTATGTTCAGGAACAGGTCTGCCAATGTAAATGTGATCTTTTATTATTTTGGCTTTATTTCTTATACGCCTTACCTGAATTTTCGCATATTTTACTGAATCCTCAGCAATAAATTCAGCGATAGAATCTAAATCATTTAAAGACCTAGGCGTCCAATTTAAACGAACCATTTAGGGAGGTGTTTTTCTAATTCTTCATCAGGGATTACATTTCTTGATTCAGATTGCTTCAAGCCTTCTTCAATTTTATCCAGGAGCATGATGTGGTCTAAAATTTCATCTAAAGAAACATCCTCTGGGAGAGTCTGGAATGTTTCGATGAGTTTTTGTCTTTTAATTGTCATGACTATAATATTTATTTTGCTAAGATAAAAATAACATCCATAATTTACAAATGTTTGGCAAACGAGCTAACAGCTGCTACACGAAATTGGCTGTGCAGTGGTTCAATAAAGCTTTGTTCTTCGTTGCAAGTTAAGTGGTGGCCGACTGTTTCGTCTCCGAAATCGCCAACTTCTTGATGCAGTTAACCGACATTTGTTATTTCAAATTTAGCTGAGTAACAAAACAAAAACAGCATCGATTCAACATTCGTTTGGAAAACGGAGTTTTCCTATCACCCCAGTGTATCCCGCTTTGAAAAAATTTGGGGTGTATATTTTACACCAATAAAGCGGGAGGAGACTACGCAGAGCATTTACTAACATATGTTAGTACATGAAAGATATTTGTAAGAATCGAACATAAAGTAATCATCGATCTCCCTCTCCGCAGAGTGGAGAGGGCCGGGGGGAGGTGGCATTGAGGTGCTACAACAATCCCCCAATAAACTGATCAATCTTCAGTCCATCGGCTTCTGCTTTATAATTCAATACAATTCGGTGTCTTAGCACCAATCCGGCAATGGCTTGAACGTCTTCGATATCCGGTGAATATTTTCCGTTTAAGGCGGCGTGGCATTTAGCTCCTAAAACGAGGTACTGCGATGCCCGGGGTCCTGCGCCCCAGCTTACGTATTGATTGACTTCTTTGACGGGGTTGTCTGCATGTGGTCGGGTGCGGGAAGCAAGGGATACGGAATATTCGAGGACATTATCGGCGATGGGAATTTTTTTGACTAATTTTTGATAGTCGGAGATTTCGCTGGCGTTGACTACGTTTTCAACTTTGGCAAAGTAGTCGGAAGTCGTTTGTTTTACAACTTGTACTTCTTCCGCGTAGCTTGGGTAATCCAATAATATATTGAACATAAAGCGGTCGAGTTGGGCTTCGGGTAATGGGTAGGTACCTTCCTGTTCGATTGGGTTCTGGGTAGCCAATACGAAAAAGGACTGGGGAGTATGTGTTTGATTCCGCTTACGGTGATATTGCGCTCTTGCATGGCTTCGAGTAAAGCGGATTGTGTTTTGGGCGGTGTCCGGTTGATTTCATCAGCCAAAACGATGTTGGCAAAAATCGGGCCTCTGTTAAATTTGAATTTCCGGTCTTCGTCGAGGATCTCTGAACCGGTGATATCTGAGGGCATCAGGTCGGGTGTGAATTGTATGCGTTTGAAACTCAGATCCAAGGCTTCTGCTATGGTATTGATTAATAGGGTTTTAGCTAATCCGGGCACTCCTACCAACAAGCTGTGGCCGTTGCTGAATAGGGAGATTAGGGTTGCTTTGATAACGTCATCTTGTCCCACAATGATCTTGCCGATTTCCGCTTTTAATTTTTTGTATGACAGCGCTAAGCTGTCGATTCCTTCTACGTCTGATTTAAATTGCATCTTGATTTATTCTTAAGAGGCGCAAATTTAAACATTCAGAGTAGTAATTCTTGTCACAATGGTATAGAGCAACAAAGAATTTAACAATTCCTTTTGTGATTTGGGTCCTTATTCATGTGGATGGCTTGTAGGGATGTATAGCCACAAAGGCACGAAGGCACGAAGTTTCACAAAGGAATCCTTCGTGGTCCTTCGTGTCTTTGCGCCTTCGTGGCAGGATAACGAAATGCCTTATTTTAAAAGAAAAGTAAGTTAGAGGTTTTCAAATTAACTAAATGCTTATAGGGATGTATAGCCACAAAGGCACGAAGGCACGAAGTTTCACAAAGGAATCCTTCGTGGTCCTTTGTGTCTTTGCGCCTTCGTGGCAACCTAACGAAATGCCCTTATTTTAAAAGAAAAGTAAGTTAGAGGTTTTCAAATTAACTAAATGCTTGTAGGGACGTATAGCCACAAAGGCACGAAGGCACGAAGTTTCACAAAGGAATCCTTCGTGGTCCTTAGTGTCTTTGCGCCTTCGTGGCAGCATAACGAAATGCCCTTTTAAACCCCGAATTATTTTTCAAAACTTTCTTTTAGAAATTGGCTTGCAATTGCATGCGCAAAGTATGCAAAGGATCTGTATCGGCCGCTTTTCGTCCATTGTACGAAAACTGCAATTGCAAAATAGAACTGATCTTGTAATCTGTTTGAAAATTCCAACTGAAATTATCGCCATCGCCAAAACCCTGCAAGATGGAATACTCCGCAAGACTCCCTTTTATCCCTGAATACCGGGCATGGAGATAATAGATTTGAGCCCGCAAACTTAGTTTCTTTAACAGAAAGGCCGCAATACTTAGTTCGCCATCATAAAAATGACTTTGCTGATCGGAAACACTTTCTTCGCTGATATTCCGGTAACTGGTATTCAACTGTAATCTTAAATTCTTATGAACCCGATACACGAACCCCGGAATTACAGAAAAAGTATTTACTTTAAAATTCTGATCAGCATAAAATTCGCTATTGCGTTTTTCCTCTTTAAGATGTAACTCCAAAAGAAAATCAAGATCTCGCTTCAAAGTAAATCTCGATTTTAAGTGAGGATCCTGCGTTGATTTTTCATCGGTACCGGAAGTCAATAAAATTTTCTGACTGCTCTGCGCATAAGCTAATTGAAATTCAAACACTGCATTACCCCTGTTGAAAAAAAAGTGATTGACGCATGAACGATTGATAGGCGATTGTATTCATTTTGTTAGCGCTAAAAAGCAGCGGATTTAAGCGATCTGAAAATTTGCTATTCTCATCAACTTTGGAAGTAAACCGGGCCGACGATTCGAGAGAAAATGAACGAAGCAGATTTAAATATTTCTGCCCCGCCTTTTTATAAGTTTTAAAATCTATATTCAGGACCTGATTCCAGGACGATTGGTAAATCTGCTGGTATTCAGAATTAAATAACTGGAAGCGCACAAAACGCGCAGTGTCGATATCAGGAGCATAAACATATTCATAAATCTGCCGGATATTGTCTTTGTTGAAGTCGATAAAAATAAATTGTCCCTCACCTGGTTTGCGCTCCTCGAATACAAATTCCTGACGCGGCTCCACACCACTTTGGAGTTCGTAAAAGTTTCGGAACTGCATGGCATTTTTAAAAAGTTTTAACCGATGATCGAGGGTGCCTATAAAATAAATACTAGATAAGGAATCGTCCAATTGAGGATTTGAATAATCTATTTTTCTGCCAGTGAATTTGAGTTCCCACTCGCCACTTTTATGGTTTTGGACGTAGGTTTCCAATCCGAATTCATAAGACTTACTAAAGCTTGAAAACGATTTGAATTCGGGCGTAAAATCTTCGCGAAATTTGAACAGCAGGCTCGAATGGGTGTTTTTATTAAATTTTTTCTGCAATTTGGATTCAAAAACATCAAAAGAAAAACTGCCGACCACTAAACTGTCGGTCAAGATTTTAAATTTTTCGTTGCGTTCGCCGAACGCCCTGATTTCTAAATGTAATTCATTTCTGAAATGCTGCAATATTTCTAAGCTTGGTCTGAAAAAACGAAAACCATTTACGGGATCTTCAGAAGCCATTTTATTATAAGACAAACGAACGTTCGTTAGTTCATTTTTCCATCCTGTTTTGAATACATTTCTGTTGCCTTTGTAAAAATCGGAACGGTACATCCGGCTATGTAAAAAATCTGCATAAATATTTTTACCAATAAATATTTCACAGGAAACTTCGGGATAATGATCGGTGCCCGGAGCTTGGTTTAATAAATTCCAGTCTCGATCAAACTCAACAGATCTATAGGCATTGATGGCTGAAAAATTTTGATGGACATATTCATATTGGGCTTTGGTTTTGAGAACGATAGTTGAATCCAATAAAATCAAATCCGGTGTTCGGCCTAGTATTTTAAGTCCAAGACCCTGGTTATCTTCATCCTGTAATGCGGACACCCTGTTTTTATCTTTAGATGAAAGTGCAATCTCAGCCGAAAGTTCAGCTTTGTTATCGCTGAGCAATTGAAATCCTCCCGTGATCATAAACTGTGAAGCCGGTGCAATGAGAGCTACTAAAGGTTCGTAATTGCCGCGCTGGTTTCCGCTGAGCGGATCTGGACTCATCCATTCATACACACGACCGTTAGCCGTTGATTGTTTCAATACATATTGACCTGAACCGGGGGCCACTTCCGAAAAATTAACCTGTAATGCAGAACTATCGGCAAAAGGATCATAATACAGGTAAGACATTTGTTGAAGGATTCCCTTGATAACAATACTCGTATCGCCTTGCCGGTAATATACCCGATTGATGTTGTAATTGATACCTGCATTTTGGATACCGGATCTTACCGCCATATTTAAATCATCGCCTGAGGATTTCAGGATGCTTTGATCCAGGGAATCCAAATCTGATGCAATGGCTGCCTGTTTGCTATCCTGTTCGTTAAATATATTGAAGTAGAAGCGTTTATTTAATTTATGCATTTGGCTTTGATGCAGGACCAAACTGCGCGTATAATTTTGATCGAGGTATTCAAACTCGACGACAAGCCTCGATTGATCACTGATGAGCGTAGCCGGCATGAAGCGAATTTCTGCAAGATTGTAATCGACTGTATAATTTTCAGTTTCTCCGCGTTGCAACAATTGGCCATCCAACCAAACTTTTTCACTGCCGGCTAAGACGATGATAAAAACTTCGCCCGCATTGCCGTTGAGACGGTAGGGACCCTGATTTCCATTTTGGGTTTTGATCAACTGTCGGTTTGATTTTCCTTTGGATACAGCCAGCGCCGTTTTATTTTTTATTTC
>JADJYQ010000002.1 GCA_016719615.1 Saprospiraceae bacterium | reverse complement strand
AATTATATTTCTTTGTTTTGTGTTATTCATTCAGTGAATGCCCAAAACATTTCCATGCGTCCGCTTCAAACTAAAGTTGTAGATGGTACCGATGAACACTTAAAAGCGTATGAATTATTGACTTTAGCGTGCAAGAAATTGTCAAACAAATTGATGGGACAGCAGGTATTATTGGAGTATATCACATTGTCCACTCCAAAATTCAAAATGGACTTTGCAATTATTTGAATATTCCTTTTGACTTCAAAATATAAAAGATTTACAGGGAGTTCCAGTCTATTAAAGAACTTGAAAGACGAAATGATTTCTGTAGTTTTAAAGGCTTTATCAAGGGAAACAACTAATCTAAAGTGAGCCTATTTGTGGCCGATGGTTTTTTAAATTGATGATTGAGGATACTAAAGAAACGTATTTTTATCGAACCTCTGACATGGAAAGTTTGAATGCCAACTTGCCGGCAAACGAACAGTTCATAGCTTATAGTAAAAATCTGATTTGGTCGAAAAATTGGACAAGTGTGGAGTCAAAACCACGATGAACATATTCTTAAAAACAATATTACGGAGTCTGTTAGTCAGGCATTGGCTGCCAGACCTTGTAAACCTTTGTGGTGAAATTCAAGTTGCACTTTGCAGCAGATTACAACATGTACAGAAAATACGGCGGCGATTATGCAGCAAACCGAGAATCAAGTGGTTACTGTGCTTTGCAGATGTGCAAACGGTATTTGATGATGAATTTTGAAAATGAATATGGTAGAACCCAGCAGGTATTTTTATTTATGAAGATAAAGCAATGGATCCCTTTGATCAATTGATGCAAATCTAAATGCAATGCTCGATAAATTCGCAGTAGAAGCAATTCATCTATATTCTCAAGTTCGGCTTACGATTTGGCAACTTTTGTGGACCGCCAAATTTGGAATTTAGGAGAAGTTGGTGTAGGATATCAGGGATCAGTCTGCGACCCGGCACGTTGTTATAGTGTTTGCGATTTCTGGGGACCCGGAGAGGAAAGACAACCTGATTATCTTACTTTGCAGGCGCACCAGTTTGGACATAATTTCAATATGGTGCATGATCCATTTTCCGGACCGACTATTATGGCCCCGGACTACCACATGGCCAAATTTGGTCATTTCTTTCTAAAGATGTTTTAAACTTATTTGTAAGAGGGGCGATGTTTTTAGTAATTGTATTTCCATTTTGCCCCAACTCCTCAGCTCCTGTACCGGAATTTTCATCTGATGTCACCCATGGTTGTCAACCGGGCTCTGTAAAATTTAAAGACACCCCACTTAATACTGGCTAACTTGAAAATGGAAATTTCCGTGCGGTCTACCTGATACCCATTCTTCAGAATCTGGTGGTCGTTTATAGAACTCCCGCATTTATCCTGTGACACTGGAAGCAGGAAATCATCGCTGCGAAGTGCTGATTACCAAAACTGATTTTATTGAAATTAACGATATTCCAAGGGCAGATTTTAACTGGGGTATTCAGGGTAGAGAAGTATTCTTTATCAATTTATCGGAAAGAGGAGTTGATTATTTTTGGAATTTTGGAGATGGTGAATTCAAAGGATGAAATGAATCCTTTCCATGTTTATTATACAGATTCAACTTATGAAATTACTCATGGGTGGTCAATGATTGTATGCGAAAAATACGATCAAGAAAACTTAAAATTGAAAGTATCCCCACTGCGGAATTTGAAGCAGATATTAGCAGGCGCTTCAGTACACCGTAGTAATATTCATTTAAGGATATAAGGTTCTCACCTAATGCTAAACATTTCAATGGGATTTTCTGTGTGGTGTTCCAAGTGTATCTACACAAAGAAATCCAGTCGTTCGTTATGATCTTCCCGGAAAATATGATGTCCGGCTTAACGGTTTATAGTACTCGATTTAATAGCTCTATTACTGTAAGGAATATGTAACGATTGATAGCGTTCCGGTCGCCGGATTCACCCAATCGGTCAATGTTGGTCAGGTGAGTTTTACACATAACTGAAAGGTATGCAAAATCGCATTTGTGGATCTTTGGGGATAATACGACGAGTACAGATTCGAGTCCAGTCCACCTATACACAGAAGGTACTTATGATGTAATTTATGTTGCGATCAATAATTGTAGGAAGAGATACTCAGGAACCAAAATAACAATTGTGTTGTGCCCACCCGGCATTTGTTTCAACAGACACCGGGTTGTGCAACCTTATCAGGTAAGCTTTCAAAATCAATCCGTAGCCGCTAATGATTATGTTTGGTATTTCCCTGGAGGAAATCCTTCTACAAGTACAGATCCAAATCCTGCGGTGAGTTATCCAACCAAAGGAAAATACGATGCAATTGGTTACAAAAAGTGTTTTATTCAGATTCTATTACCAAAAAGGATTTTATAGAAGTTCGCAGCAAACCGGATGTCGACTTCACGTATCCATAGTTGGATTCAAAGCATTTTTACAAATCAAACCATTGATGGGACCAATTACATTTGGGACTTTGGAAATGGAAAAGGAGCTTTACACAAAATCCGGAAATGGATTATGGTGTTAGAAGGTGAATTTAATTTCTGATTGATTTCTCAGAATATATGTGGAACAGATACGGTCATCAAAAAGTTGCCGTTTACTTGATCCTTAAAGTTAATTTCTCTGCAAAATACCATAAAGGGCTGCCCGCCACTAAAAGTAATTCAGGATTTATCAAGCGTAGACGTTGTACAATGGGACTGGCACTGAGTCCGGGATTCCGGCTAAGATCTACAGCTAAAAACCCGGAAGTCATTTTTAACCAGCATGGAAAATATGCTGCAAAACTTACCGTAAAAATTGAACGGTACGAATGCATTGACGCGAGTCCAATATATTGAAGTCCAATCTCCGATTGGAATGTCCTGAGCATACCACTAATACAAAGAGTTTGCTGGATGATAAAATCTTTTCAACACCCATTTCAAGGTGGGAGATTTAAATAAATATGCAAGAGTTTCGAAAACCTGCATTCGCGCATTTATCCAAATCCTGCTTCCTAAGAAATTTATTTTGAGACGCAGGCCAGCGCTCAAAATCCAAGCAGGATAGAGATCTTTGCCCTGGATGGTGTACCCATAATGGAGGCAAACATTGAGCAAAAAATTGTATAGATTTGATGCTGGCAATTTGAGCGAAGGAAGTTATTTGGTAAAATAACGAGCGGAACGAATAGTCAGATGGAACGCTTGGTTATTCTCAAGTAATCATAATAAATATTTAGTGAGGGCTTAGCTAGTCACAGCTTTAAGCCTTTTTGTAGTACCAGCAAGGGTATATGTTTGAAGGTATAATATTTGAATGTTATGATAGATTACAAGACTGAATTTCCAAATTGAGTTTGTAATTCCGCCACCATTTGTTTTATAGCTTGTTCCTGTGATTTTTCACAAATCAATAGGGCCTCAGCTGTATTTACAATGATGAGATGATTAAGTCCTTGTAATGCAATAATTTTATTTTCTTCGTTTCGGTACCAAACAATTGTTAGTATCGCGAAGTAAAATATGCGAACCAAAATCACATTCCCAACATTATCTTTTCCCTGCAGCTCATAAAGGGATGCCCAGGTGCCGAGATCGCTCCAACCAAAATCAACAGGTAATACAAATGCCTTATCGGTTTTTTCCATGACCGCATAATCTATTGAAATGGAAGGACAGCGATCATAAATATCATCAAGTACATCGCCGGGTTTATATGTACCAAAACAAGAGTAAACTTCCGGGAGCATGTTGTTTCATCATTTCAAGGATAGTTGCATTTTCCATAAAAACATTCCTGAGTTCCAAACACCAACATAGTTGCCTGAATCCATATAACTTTTGGCTGTGATTGGATCAGGTTTCTCAACAAATTGTGCTACAGGCCAAACTCCTAAGCTGTCTTCATTTTTTGAAAAACGAATGTATCCATAGCCCGTATCCGGACGCGAAGCTTTGATCCCAAATGTGAGTAAACCTTCACTTTGATTGGCCAGGAATGCGGCTGATTTTATAAGCGCATTGTTAAATTCGAGGGTATTGATGATTAAATGATCAGATGGTGCAATAAAGACCAATGACTCCGGATCTACTTCTTGAATATGCTTACTGGCGTACATAATACAAGCAGCCGTATTTTTGCGACTTGGTTCTAATAAAATCCTGTCGGAACTAATATCCGGTAATTGGTCCTTCACGAGATTTGAATAATCAACATGGCTGACCACCCAAATATTATTCATGGGAATAATGGCTTTCAATCGTTGATAAGTCAATTGCAACAAACTACTTCCACAATTCAATATATCTAAAAATTGTTTGGGTTTTTGATTGCGGCTGTATGGCCAAAACCTGCTACCTACTCCGCCGGCCATAATAACCGCATGTAAATTTTTAAACTTATTTTCTATTGTGTCCATTTGATGATAAGCTTATTTTAACGAAGGATTAGCTATGTTTTTCAAGTCCATCCATTCCACTTTTTAAAGCATTTATTATGGAAGGAATATCGTCTCTGCGAAGTGTGCCTACAGATATGCGATACCATTCAGACTCTGAAGAAGATCCAAAGGCTTTGAATGGGACCAGACCAACCCGGCATGTATTCAACACATATTCTGTAACATCTTTCTGAGCAAATAACATTCCATTTTTGGTAATTCTTCCCTTTCCATGGAAGTTTTACGGTGAGATAAATGGCAGCTTGCGGCTGAATAACGTCAATCGGGTAACCCGTGTTTAAGATCTGTCATACCCTTATACAGACTGTTTAATCTGTAATCAATTTCAGACTTAAACCAATTCAGGTAGTTATTGATTTGCACACTCTTCTTTGAGAAACTTTGCGGTGGCGACTTGCTCGGGCTTAGGAGCCCATGCACCTTCATGTGAAAGAATAGCGCATTTTCGCCATGAGTTCTTTGGTCCAAATGCCCATCCTACCCGGATACCTGTAGCAGCAAATGCCTTTGACATTCCATCGATACTAATCACATAATCTTTAATTCCGGCTCAAGCAGCACGGGATGCTCGTGTTGGATGCCATCCATGCATAACTCACAGTAGATCTGATCGTACATAATATAAAGTGGCTTCTGAGAGCCTAGCCGTCTTTTATTTTCCAGTTTGACCAATTGGCAAATTTCAGAAAGTGATTCACGCGAAAACACGGTACCCGTAGGATTTTGGGGCGAACATAAAGCAATGAGGGTTGCGTGCTTCTATATGTCCTGCAAGATCGCTGGCATTAGGCATAAAATTTTGATCAGCACCAACTTATTTCAATAGCTTGCGCTTCGCTCAAATGACAGTAATGATTGTTATTCCATGAAGGAACAGGATAAATAACTTTATCGCCTGGGTCAAGTAATGTCTTATACACTGCATAAATAAGCGGCCTCGCGCCACTGGAAACTAATATATCGTCAGCATGATAATTTAAGGCAAATCGGTCTGAGATATGTAAAGCCAGATTTTGTCTCAAATCAAGCATCCCATTCGCCGTTGGATAATTGGTTTGATGATCTTCATAAGCCTTCATAATCAACTGGGTAAAGCAATTTGGGTAGTGGAAAAATCCGTGGATCAAAATCTCCGATGGTCAGATTAAAATCTGCTCCCCCGATTGCATTTTGAGGTTGATTTCATTGGCTAATTTGATGATCTCTGAAGGAATCAGCGTATCTGCCATTTTCGAACTCGCCGAAAACGGGCGGGTTCATTATTTTATTAGCTTCCATACCTGTTGATTGCATGCAAATTAGAAAAATTGTCTTTAAGGGCTTAATTTTTTTTATCCTTGCTGTTAATTTCACAAATGGAACCTATCCGTAAGATTAGAAATATTGAGTATTTAAATGGCCCCATGAGTCGAATTTCAGAGCTGCGATTTGTTTGGGATGTGTTTTGGGATTTATTTAATGGAATTCGCAAAATGTATTTTGTTGGTCCTTGTGTCACTATTTTGGTTCAGCCAGATTTAGCAGCAACAATCCATTTTATTTGCAAGCAGAGCAAATGGCTGCATAAGTACCGAAACTGGGCTGTACTATTATGACTGGCGGAGGGCCTGGGATTATGGAGGCTGCAAATAAAGGAAGCGCAATCTGTGGGGGCAAAAGTGTAGGCTGCAATATTGAACTGCCGACAGAGCAATTCCCTAACCCTTATCTCGATAGGTGGGTCAGTATGAAATATTTTTTTACCAGGAAGACCATCCTCATCAAGTATTCTTACGCTTTTATCGTTTTTCCGGGTGGTTTTGGAACCATGGACGAGTTTTTCAAGCCATGACCTTGATCCAAACCGGAAAATTGATTCATTTTCCAATTATTATTTACGGGAAAGAATACCATAAAGAACTCATGGATTTTTTTGGAAGCTATGGAGCGGCACCATACCATCTCTCCGATTGACAGGAATCTGTTTTTTTAGTTTCTGATGACAAAGAAGAAATACTCAATCATATTAAAAAATAATTTTAATATAAAGAAACACCTGATGCCATTTAATGAAACGCAACCTATCAAATGGTTGTTTGAAAGTAAGGCTGCAAGATGAAATAATTATTCCATTAATGCAGCTGTATAAAATTTTAAAAAAACTTTTGAAATGCGATCAAATGAAATCAATTCAAAAGCAATAATACGGCTAACCCAAAGTTAAATAGCTAAAATGCAACACAGAAAACGCGCATGAAAATTCCATCATGGATTTCTAATTTGCTGAAACCAACATTATTTTTCACCGGAGAACTCACCGAAATTCTATTTGAATCAAGGAATAAATCTTATGGTGCTTATGTATTGAGACATAACTATCTCAGAAATAAAATCATAGGAACACTCTCGGCTTATGTGATATTTTCAATTTGTATTCTTGGTCCTTCATTAAAATGCAATAAAGAGCAAGCACCATTAGTGTATATAACCGAAGTAAGACTGGAAGCACCACCTGAATTTGTCTTGCCAAAATTGATGAAACAAAGTACTCCGGCTAATCCGACAAAGGCGGATATTATAAAGCAACAAGCCAAAAGTGAAACGTTGATCAAAGTAGTTGAGGATCATGTCGAAGAACCGGTTCAAAATAAAGAGACACGGGCTCCCGATCCCATTGAGAGTGATTCTATTCATCAATCGCCGATCCTGAACCCGGAAAGAACCGGGATGAATGATGATGGGGATTTTGCTGTTGATTTTGCAGATGTGATGCCCCAATTTCCGGGTGGAAACAATGCATTGTCCTGGTTCATTCATTCAAAACTTGTATATCCCAGGAAGCCGTTTCCTTGAAAACAGAGGGAATCGTAGTTATTGGATTTATCGTAGATTCCTACGGCAGGGTTAAGCAGCCTAAAGTTTTAAAATCCCAACACCTGTTTGTGATGCAGAAGCATTAAGGGTCGTCAGACTTATACCTGATTGGATTCCCGGGAAGAATAAAGGTAGAAATGTAAGTGTACAGTTTAAATTGCCCATCGAATTTAAGTTGGCCCGTTGATAACTTATACGCTTATGCAAATGGATACCTTCAAGCTGTGGAAAGATTTTATTTCGGATCACTTACATCTTCCATCTCCATTGCAACAAATAAATTGGTCTTCCATCGGAATTCAATTATCCATAAAGCGGGATGATCTGATACATGCTGTCATCAGTGGCAACAAATGGAGAAAATTGTGTGGCCATCTGGAAATTTATAAGCAAGGAAACTTTGATGGAATTGCAAGCATGGGAAGTGCATATTCAAATCATTTGCATGCGATGAGTTTTGTTTGTTTTCAATTGAAGATTCCATGCACTTGTTTGATTTATAATCAAGGTACTATGGAACTATCAGTCACTTTGAGGGACTGTTTAAACTGGCAGGCAAAATGTACATCCATTACCAGATCATACGCTTCGGACTTGCGTACGCACAGCGAAAATTATTTGGAGATCGGTGGTAAAAATTTGATGTGGATACCTGAAGGAGGTAGCGGAGATGCAGGAGAAATGGGGATCCGTCAACTTATAGCTGAGTTGCCAGAAGATTTGGATCATGCGGAGCATCTATTGATATGTGGATGTGGCACTGGCACAACTATTAGAGGAATTTTGAACCACACAAAACATTTGCAAATAGCAAGTAAAAGAGTGGTCCGCAGTGCAATTTACGATTTTGAAAATCATCCTCGGATGAACTGGATAGGAGGAAATCATTCGCATCAATTTTCTAAAATGGATGCTGAATTAGAATTATTTATGAAAACATTTCAAGCGGAACAGGGAATATTATTAGATCGCGTTTATACGGGTCCATTGTTATTATCTTTTTCAAAGGAGTATAACTTACATTCATTTCAAAAAATTTATTTTATTCATACTGGGGGCTTACAAGGAAATCGAACAGATTAAAAAATGAAGGAAATTAAATCTGCCAAAATCTAAGTCATCAGCGGGATTCGAACAAAATTTGGTCTTGGATGAAATATTTTATAATGAATGAACTTTTAAATTTGGATTATCTTACAAAAATTTAAATGTCTTACTTATGGAAACTTCATCCAGGCCTAAACTCACACCATTTTCGCTAAGCATTGTGGTGATTAGCCTGGTTATTGGAATGGGCATTTTTAAAACAGCATCGGTTACTGCAAATGCATCTTTGAATTCAGAAATGTTTTTTATAGCCTGGATTACCGGAGGCATTATTGCTCTTTGCGGAGCCCTTACTTATGCTGAGATTGGATCAAGGTATCCCATTACGGGTGGTTACTATAGAATATTTTCTGTAGCTTATCATCCTTCCATTGCATTTGCTATGAACGGCACTATTTTGATTTCAAACGCAGCAGCGCTCGGAGGCGTGTCTTTAATTGGAAGTGATTATTTATGTTCTCTATTATTCGATTCCAATGTAGGTGTAGCTATTAAAACCTGGATTGCAGTTGGATCAATTGCTATATTTTACTTTGTGAATCTCAAAGGCTTAAAATTCAGTTCTACAACGCTCAATGTATTAATGCTCATTAAAATTGCAATGATACTTCTCATTATATCTGCATTATTTTTTCCAGAAATTCATGCTGATAATTCCAATTTGGTACAGGCTGTTAAATATGCGAATTGGAAAGATTATTTCTGGGCTTTTGGTGCAGCTTTGGTTGCTGTTTCTTTTACCTATGGAGGTTATCAGCACTCGATCAATTTTGGGGAGGAAGTTGAAAATGCACCGAAGGCTATGCCAAGAGGAATTATCATTGGAATGAGCGTTGTTATTATTCTTTATCTATTGATCAACTTCAGTTATTACAAAGTTATTGGTTTCGACGAACTTAAAACTTCAAGTGGAATTGCATCTGTAGTGGTTTTAAAATTGTTAGGATCCACTGGTGAAACCATATTTACGGGCTTGCTGGTATTGGCCGTATTGACCTATGTAAATGTTAATCTGTTAAGTAATCCCAGGATTATGTATGCAATGAGTGTAGATGGAGTCCTCCCAAAATATTTTCAAAACGGCATCCCTCAAGTCAGGTATTTATTGTCAGTTTAAGCGTTTTTTGCAGCAACTGCATTGGTCATCACTTTTTTGCAGAAACATTTGATAAAATTCTTGGCTTTGTTATGATCCTGGATTCACTGGGTATGGCTGCTTCTGCGGCCACCTTATTTTATCTTCGGAGAAATGCCAGTTCACAGGATAGTAGTCATATTTATGCGATGCGATTTTATCCTTTCGTTCCGGTTCTGTTTATAATGGCCTATCTTTTTGTCTGCGTTTCATGTATTTATTTGTATCCTCAGTATGGGCTCATAGCAGCAATCGTGTTTATTGGCTTGATCGGAATTTACCATTTGCTAAAAAAACGAATTTCAAATGAATAGCTGATCATTTAAGGATACTCTTATCACTTCATAATTACTACTAACTATTTAATATTTAACACTACATTTAAATGTGTCGGTGTATGTTTTTTGGATTTTTAAAAGATGATCACAGACCAATTGATTCAGAATAGTTGAAAGCTGCAGATTTTTGTAGAATTCTTGAGCTATTGAATTCTGGACTTTTATGATCTGCCTCAATCTGTGCAAGCCTATAGAAAATGAATTTGATACCAATGACACTTCTGAGATGCCGGTATCATATAAAGTTAAGATCAATAAAGAGAAATTGAATACAAACGAAATCGTCTTAATTTTACAATTAATATGATAATATAACCAGTAAATATTCACATGAATCCACTTGAATTGTCATACATTCTCAACGAATTGGCTGAAGATCGGGAGCTTTATTTCAATGCCATCTCGCCTCCCATCATGCAGACTTCCAATTTCGCATTCAATAGTGTTGAAGAAATGCGGCAAAGATTTAAAGATGAATACGGCGGTTATCTTTATTCAAGAGGATTGAATCCAACAGTCGACATTTTGCGCAAAAATTGGCTGCCCTGGAACAGACAGAAGATGCACTCGTATTTAACAGTGGGGCTTCTGCCATTTTTAGTTCAGTGGTCCCTTTTGTGAAGTCAGGTGATCATATCGTGTCGGTGCGGGAACCCTATACCTGGGCTCAAAAATTATTTAATGAGTGGCTACCAAGATATGGAATTACTACGACTTATGTAGACGGAAGAAATACGGAGAATTTCATTGCAGCAATTCAAAATAACACCCGTGTCATTTATCTCGAATCACCGAATAGCTGGGATTTTGCGATACAGGATTTGGAGGCGATATCAAAAATCGCAAAGGCCCAAAATATACTCACGGTTATAGATAACAGCTACTGTAGTCCGATATTTCAGCAACCGGCAATAATGGGCATCGATTTAATTTTGCATTCAGCGACCAAATATATATCAGGGCATAGCGATACAGTTGCTGGAGTTTTATGTGGGAAGAAAGCCTTGTTGGAGAAAATTTTCAATCTCGAGTATTTAACAGCGGGAAATGGAATTCAACCATTCAACGCGTGGTTGCTTTTGCGGGGCTTAAGAACCTTGCCGGTAAGATTGGAGCGCATTGAAAAAACAACGCAAACAGTAGTTGCATTCTTAAAAGCCCATCCAAAAGTGGAACGCTACTTTTCCATTTGATCCCGATTTTCCCAATTTGCTTTGGCTCAAAAGCAAATGACAGGTGCTTGTGGTCTGTTCTCATTTGTAGTTAAATCGAGCTCAATTGAAAAAATTGAATCCTTCTGCAATGATTTGAAACATATCCTGATGGCTGTGAGTTGGGGTGGGCATGAAAGTCTGATCATTCCGAGATTGGCAGGAATTGATAAAGCACAATTTAATCCGGACATCGAAGCACACCGAATGATCAGAATGTATGCAGGATTAGAAGATGCATCTTATTTAATAGATGATCTGTCACAAGCGATGCAAAGACTTTGAAATCTGATCTTGTTTTCGTTTCATTTGAATCCAATTGTAGAGTCCGAAACAAGCAAGGATTAAAAAAATCAAAAACTCAAAGGCAATAAACTTGATATCTTTTTGAAAATACAGGTAAACGCAAATAACATCTACACCAATCCAAAGTATCCAACTTTCAATAAATCTTCTGGCCATTAGTGTATTTGCGATGATGCTAGCTACGGCCACCAGCGTATCTGAATAAGGATAAGCAGCAGGTTCCGGAAATGCGGATGGAAAAAATTCGTGAATATGCGACATGAACTTTCCAAGGACTATTGTGCAAATGATGATTAGAAATGCAAATAAGGCCAATCCTTGGTTTGACAAATACTTTAAAGGGACTGCATTTCTATGTTCCATATTCCATATAAGCCATCCATATATACTGATGCAAATAAAATAGATCTGGAGAAACATATCAGAATACAATCTGACATGGTAGTAAATAAAAAAAGCTGTGATGATATTTATAAGTCCTATAGGCCAGGTCAGGATGTTTTCTTTGGCCGCATAATAAACAGCCACTATACCCGCAGCAACAGAAATTAATTCAATAAAACTAATGGAATATCCAATAAGGGTAAATGCAGTATCGAACCAGGAAATGGCAGTTAGTATTATTAAATTTAAAGATGCTATAGTAGCCGAATTATTTTAGTTTTTCGTACCTGTACCAACGAGATAACCTTTATTAAATACCTCTATTTGGTAAATGCCTGCTGAGAATCCTCCTGGATTTTGAATTGTCCGCAAATTTTCTTTTCATCGTTGGCGTAAGCGGTGGTGACCACTGCCGAATATTTAATCATCTCGCCATTGAGATCATTGCGAATGACGCCGGAACCCTCTGATTCGATGGATTGCGTTTCACCTGTTGGAGATATGATGCGTATATAAAATTTTTCGCTGCCGGATTCTGCATTTTTATTGACGCTGGTTTTAAAACAAACTTCCATAAAATCAACTTCACCTGCTTTGGAAACACCTTTAGGTTTTTTGCCTTCTCTTTCCTGAAAAGCTTCCGCGTCAATTTTACTAACCGGAATGGCAGTTGCCCTATTGTATCTGCGGCTGAGTTGATCTTTTTCTTTAGATAAATTTTCTTTTTCTGCAGTTACGTTTGCTTTAGCTTCGTTTAATTTTTGATTTTCAGACAGCTTTGTTTGAACTTCCTGAGTAAGACTCTCCTTGTCTTTTTGGAGGCTTGTGTTTTGAACATTGAGTTGTTCATTTTCTGCTTTCAGTTTATTGATCTCCGCTATGTATTCTTTGCTGTTTGACTTCATGACTTCAATTTCCTTTCTGCTATGGAGAGATTTTTGCTATCTCTGAGCAAACCTGAAATTTTATCTTTTGAATGCGAAGTTCTTCCTTTTTGAGTGTCAATGACTCTATTGAGTTCTTCGTTATTGGTTTTCATATCGTTCAAGTCCGAAATAGCCTGCTGATAATCTTTATCTAATTTTGCTTTGGTATCTTCCAGTTGAACCAATTCGTTTTCTTTGGAGAGATTGTCTTTTTGGAGATTGGAATTATTTACAAATTGATAAACGTTCAATCCGAACAATCCAAGAATGGCTATAATGACCAGCGCTTTCACATTTTGATTTGATGTTGACATATTTATATGTATTTGATTTGGTAAAGTTAGTGAAATAACAAGCATTTTACTTATTTTAGTATGTTGTTTTAAAAAATCAGGGTAAACCCTGAGTGTATAACATTATGGAACTTAATAATATATTGTTTATAGATTTAGAAACAGTTAGCGCTGAATCTAGCTATCAAAACCTCGATGAAAAATGGCAAAAGCTCTTTGAAACCAAAATGCGCTATTACCGGGAACGTGAACCGGAAAAATCTTTAGAGGACTTATACGAGGAAAAAGCTGCGATTTATGCCGAGTTCGGACGGATCGTTTGCATTGGGGTTGGATTGTTTCGAAACAACCAATTGCGCATCAAGACTTTTGCCGGTCCCGATGAGGAATTACTGCTGACTGATTTTTTTAGTATTCTCACTTCGCACTTTGGAAATCCTGAACGTCACGGCCTGTGTGGACATAATATTCGGGAATTCGACATTCCTTATTTATGCAGGCGCGCTTTGATGAATGGATTGCAGCTTCCGGCTCCGCTGCAGATTGCCGGCAGAAAACCATGGGAATTAAAGCACCTGCTCGATACCATGGAAATGTGGAAGTTTGGAGACATCAAACATTTTATTTCACTCGATTTATTATCAGCTTGTCTCGGTTTAGAAAGTCCGAAATCAGATATAGATGGTAGCCAGGTAGGGCGGGTCTATTATGAAGAAGAAGATATAGATCGCATTGCGCGCTATTGTGCTCAGGATATCTGGGTCACCGCAAATGTTTATTTGAGTTTTCATCAGCAGGCGCCCATACCTTTTGATCAGGTTGTTATTTCGGAAGGGTAAGTATGGTTAAAAGGCTTAAGGTAAAAGGTAAAAAGCAAGACCACACGAGAAATTTATTGTTTTTACAATCAAATTCAAATAAGTATGTAATAGCGTTAATATTAATTTCAATTCAATGCATTCTTTAACCTTTGGCCTTTTCCCTTTAGCCTCTTAAATTTATTTTCTCTAATATTGTATTTTGAAATCGAACAATCCTTAAACAATAAACATGCCCATCATTGCCCCTTCCTTATTGAGTTGCGATTTTCTGAAAATTGGAGACGAGTTAGTCTGGCTTGAAGAATCAGAAGCTGATTGGCATCACATTGATGTGATGGATGGTCGCTTCGTTCCGAATATTTCTTTTGGACTACCCGTGCTTTCGGCGATGCATAGAAAGGCACAAAAGCCTTTGGATGTGCATCTCATGATCGTGGAACCTGAAAAATACATCTCCGATTTTCGGAACGCCGGAGCAGATCATATTACGGTCCATTTAGAGGCCTGTCCACATTTGCACAGGGTTCTTCAGCAAATCAAAGAAACAGGAGCCAAAGCTGGCGTCGCTTTGAATCCACATACACCGGTTCATTTATTGTACGACGTCCTTGAAAATGTGGATATCGTATGTATGATGTCGGTGAATCCCCGGATTTGGAGGTCAAAAATTTATTTACCGAACATTGGATAAAATAAAAACTTTAAAAGCTGAAATCATCAACAGAAATCTCGATGTTTTGATTGAAGTAGATGGTGGTGTTGGTTTGCAAAATGCAGAAACCATACTCCGCGCCGGTGCTGATGTACTGGTCGCCGGAAATGCTGTTTTTGGCGATGCCAAGCCAAAAGAAGTGATCCATAAATTGAAATCCATAACAGTGAATGCTTTTGAATTTTGATTGATACTTCACTTTATATACGAATCTTGTCTGCGATCAAGTTAGCCATCAGAATTAATTTGGTACTTTTTTTATTGCAATCTACAGTTGCATTCGCAAATTATTTCTTTTACCCTAAACGGTAAAGTAGTCGATGCTCAAGATGGAAGTCCGATTGAACTGGCCAGTGTTTATATTTCCGAAACAGCCATTTTTACAGAAACGGATGCCTTGGG
Organism: Saprospiraceae bacterium; assembly: GCA_016719615.1. Lineage (NCBI taxonomy): Bacteria > Pseudomonadati > Bacteroidota > Saprospiria > Saprospirales > Saprospiraceae > Saprospiraceae bacterium. Next base: position 10,880 of record JADJYQ010000002.1, on the reverse strand, counting down.
AAATTTTCAATTGTTTCTTCCTCAAAAAGAAAATTATCTCATTAAAGTGAACCGACTTGGCTTCAAACCCATCGAGAAAAAGATCAAATGGAAGGAAGTCCAATCAGGAAAATTAATTGAAATTTTATTGACTCGGATCGTAAACACAGAGGTTGAGATCACTGCAGAAAATGAGGATATGGAAAGTGGGGGTTAGGGAAAAATGTTGAATCTTTTTCGATGTTGCCAACGGTGAGTGGAAATTGGAAAGCGTCTTACCATCCATCGCTCTCGGATTGCGCAGTAGCGCCGGCGGCGAACTGTCCTCTCAATACAGCGTTCGCGGTGGAAGTTATGACGAGAATCTGGTTTTTGTCAATGATTTTGAAATCTTCAGGCCACAGCTCATTCGCAATGGACAACAGGAAGGTTTGTCTTTTCCAAATCCTGATCTGGTAAAAGAACTCAAATTTTATTCCGGAGGATTCGAATCGAAATATGGAGATAAACTTTCGTCTGTGATGGACATCCGATATAAAAATCCGGATACTTTGAAAGCCAGTGCTGCTGCAAGTTTGTTAGGAATGAGCTTTCATTTAGAAGGCAGCTCCAATATATTTGGAAAAATACTGCTCCAAGAAAATTGAGTTATTTGGTTGGTGCGAGATATAAAACAACCAGGTATATATTGAGCAGTCTTGATGTGAAAGGCGAATACACTCCAGATTTTCTGGATTTGCAGGCCTTTGTAAATTATGATTTAAGCAGACAATGGAAGTTGTCCTGGATTGGAAACATCAATCGCAGTCACTTTGAATTGATTCCCGAATCTTCAACGGTAGCAAAAGGCAGTTTTTTTCAGATTCTAAACCTGAATACGGAGTTTGAAGGATCTGAAGATGATTATTTTGAACAAAATATGACGGGCCTAAGCTTGAATTATATATCAGATCAATCTCGATATCCATTTTTTATGAAGTGGAATGCTGCTCTGTATTATGGTTATGAAGCTGAGCGATTTGATATCCTGGGCTACTATCGTTTGGTCGAAGTCGAAGCAGGTCAGAATGATGAAGAAGGAAAGGAAGTCAAATTATGGGGCGTAGGAACGCAACATTTGTATGCACGTAATCGGCTTGAAAGTATAGTGCAACATTACGAATGGCGAGGTGCTATAGATTTTCTTCAACCAGCTCCGGAATCGGACATTTTATGCAATGGGGTGCCTGGTACCGGCGCGAACATTTGGATGACAAGATCAATGAATGGGAGCGCCTGGATTCTGCAGGATATGCCCTGCCTCTGTCTGATTCCGGATTGAGGATTTTTAATGTTTACAAATCTTCCAATGAAATCGTCAATGACAAATTTGCATGTTGGGTCCAGGATGAAATAAAATGGAAAATAAACGATCAAAATGTATTAAAAATTAACGGCGGGATTCGCCTTCATCATTCCGGATTAAATCAGGAATTCTTAATGAATCCTAGACTTAAAATGGAATGGATTCCCATCGACAACAAACGCAATATACATGTTTGGATTTCAACCGGACTTTATCACCAGGCTCCATTTTACAGAGAGATGCGGGCTATTGATGGAAGTTTAAATACCAAATTAAAAGCTCAAAAATCTGTGCACTATGTACTGGAATGCAACAGGAATTCTGGATGCGAAAACTGAGTCCATCCAAATTCAAATGGATTTCTGAAGTTTATTATAAAGATTTGTGGGATGTGGTATCCTATGATCTTGAGAATGTTCGCATCCGTTATTCAGGAGCTAATGATGCCAAGGCCTATGCTATCGGATGGGATAACCGGATTCACGGTGAATTTGTACCGGGCGCAGAATCCTGGGTCAATCTGTCCTTTTTACGCACTCACGAACGTTTGTTAGGCATCCAACACAAAGAGCGCAGCCTGGAGCAGCCTGATGGAAAAGATATCAATGATGTACCCAGACCAACTGATCAATTCATGGCATTGAGCATTTTTTTTCAGGACTATTTGCCGCAGAATAAAAATTTTAAAATGCACATCCAAATCAATTTGGCCAGTGGATTGCCTTATGGTCTTAAAGGAGCCAACACGGTTTACCGCAACGATCAAAGTCTCAAAGCTTACCATCGCGTGGATATCGGTTTTTCGATGCAATTGTGGGACCGATCGAAACGAATGCAAAAACCGAATTCCTTTTTTAGATTTTGCAAACAGGCCTGGATCAGTGCCGAAGTTTTTAATTTGCTCAAAGTTAAAAATGAAGCCTCCATCAGCTGGATTCGCACTTTGTATAACTACCAGTTTGCAATTCCCAATTATCTCAGCAGCCAAAGGTTGAATTTGAGATTGAGGCTTGATTTTTAAAAAATTTTGGAGCTATCGCTACTATTTTGGCGCTAAGGAGTGGAGGGATGCATGTTGAGGAAGTCTGGTAGGGAGGAAGTCTGTTAGTCTGTAAGTCTGATAGTCTGCTTGTCTGCTAGTCCAACAGTCTGTTAGACAAATAGTCAAATAGTCAAATAGTCAAATAGTCTGTTAGTCTGCAAGTCTGCTAGTCTGGTAGACAAATAGACAAATAGTCAAATAGACAAATAGACAAATAGACGGTAGTGTCTCAGTTTGAAAATAGTTTCCTTTTTTGATGCTTGACCGGATAAGAATAGCGTTGTATCTTTGCGAATATGAAAAAATCAAAGTTACCTACTGATTTTAATCAAAAAGCCAAAAATATAGTGGATTTGGCAACCGGAGAGATCCAAATAACAGAAGATGGAAAAATGCTGCTGCTGTAGCTCTGGGAAAACTCGGAGGATTGAAAGGAGGAAAGGCAAGGGCAGAAAAATTAAGTCCGGCTAAAAGAAAAGAAATTGCTAAATTGGCAGCGCAAACCAGATGGAAAAAAACCTAAATAAATGCTCGAAGTAGACAAGCATATCAATCAAATTTTGCAAGACAACCTTAAAAAAATTGAAACAAAATTTGAGGCTGATTGTATATTTTATTATGGGGAAATACATCCATTTTACGAAAGGGCGTTCAGGGATGTGATTGAGGAATTGAAAGCAGATGGAGAAGCTAAAGATCGTTGTGTAATAATCCTTAATACACCTGGCGGAAGCGCGGAAGCATCTGAAAAATTAGTAGATATTATTAGGCATCATTATAAGGAAGTTTATTTTATTGTTCCTGATTATGCAATGTCGGCAGGTACGATTATATGCATGTCTGGAGATAAAATTTACATGGACTATTCTTCATCACTTGGACCAATTGACCCTCAAGTTTTGATTGGAACAGATTACGTTCCGGCTTTAGGTTATCTTGACAGAGTAGAGGCGATGATTGAAAAATCAAATAAAAAAGAATTGTCCGTTGTAGAGTTTGCTAAGTTTCAAAGTTTAGATTTAGCCATACTTGAAAGCTATGAACAAGCAAAGAAATTAACTGTTGATTTATTAAAATCATGGCTTGTTAAATACAAGTTCAAAACATGGACACATCACAAAACGAATAATATTGGCTCTCCTGTAACGGATGCCCAGAAAGAAGAAAGAGCCAGAAAAATAGCAGAAGATTTAGGAAACAACAAGCTTTGGTTTTCGCACGAGAAACATTGGAATTGAGAAGCTAAATTCATTAAGGATTGAAATTGATGATTATTCAGGCGATCCAGTTTTGACCAAGATAATAAGAGATTATAACGATATAGTAACTGATTATATAGCAAAAACCGGATTTCGGTTTTTCTTTCAAACCAGACTAATTATAAATGGAGCATAAGATATGTCAGAATCAATAAAAGATAAAGTAGAAAAAGCGATTTACGAAGGAATGCATAAGTTTAATGGAGATGATTATTATTTAGAGCTTAAATCCGATTTTCTCAAAATGAAAAATTGGGTTTGGTTGAACCCGAAAAATATAATATCTCTCCGTTGGATACTGTAGGTAAGCGACGTTACCAAGCAAATAATCGTAAACAGCTGTAAATCAATTACATAAATTTAATGTACTTATGTAATAGGAAAAATACCAGTTTTTAAATTGATATTTTTGCTTGACCGTTCAAGTATTCATTGTATCTTTGATGCATGAATAAGTTACCAATCGAAAAAAGAACCCAGATCATCAAATTACTTGTTGAGGGCACAAGCTTACGGGCTACTTCTAGAATTGCTGATGTTTCAATAAATACAGTAACTAAATTACTGGTTGACGTTGGCAGGGCTGCCAGAGTTTCCATAATGAGAATGTAGTTAACGTAAACTCAAAAAGAATCCAATGTGATGAGATTTGGAGCTTTGTTTATGCAAAACAAAAGAACGTACCGGATGGAATGGAAGATCAGGCTGGCGACATTTGGACTTTCGTAGGAATTGACCCTGATTCTAAATTAGTTCTTTCTTGGTTAGTTGGAAGTAGAGATTTAGATACTGCTATTCCTTTCATGGAAGACTTAAGATACAGACTTAAAAACAGAGTGCAGTTAACTACTGATGGTTTGAAAGCATATTTAGAAGCTACAGATAACGCATTCGGTGGCAATATTGATTACTCACAGCTGGTGAAGATTTATGGACAAGGCGAAGGCAGAGGAAACGAAAAAAGATACAGCCCAGCTGAATGTTTAGGGACAAAAGAAACAGTAGTTACTGGAAACCCCAGCCCCAATTATGTAACTACAAGCCATATCGAAAGACAGAATTTGACCATGAGAATGCACATGAGGAGATTTACAAGGCTAACCAACGCTTTCTCTAAGAAAATAGAAAACCATTGTTACGCAATCGCTTTGCACTTCGTTTATTACAACTTTGTAAAGATTCATAAAACAATCAGATGCACCCCGGCAATGGAAGCTGGTTTAACTAAGAAACTTTGGGAAGTAGAGGATATAGTTAGATTGACCGAGAAATAAAAAGAAGGCTTGGAAACCATCCTTTTGTATTTTTGGGTATTCTAAACTAATCCTTATGCAACAAGTAATTACCGTTACCATTAAAAATGTTTCAAATCCAGAAGGATTTGCCGAATTTCGATTCCCACAAGTAAAGGCTGCTTTAGATGATGGCTATAAGATAATTCAAGTACATCAAATTGCTTTCCCGGGGCCTATGGGATCGTTAAGTATGTTGTGCCTGACATTTGTACTTCAAAAGGGAAGTTGATTATTTTTGCACCGATACATAAATTAGTATTCCTAAAAAAGTAAATTTTAGTCATACTGACGTAGCTTTCGCCAGGTGAAGCCTGTGTTGTTATTTTCTTTATCATATTAGTATAATTTTAAATTATTTTTTCAAACTGAGACACTACCAAATAGACAGTTAGTCTGATAGTCAAATAGTTTGCTACAAATCCAGTTTGTAGATTTTTTTAGAAAGATTCTAAGCTATATTCTGAATTTACCTTTAACTTTGCGGCCCTTAATGTCGGCACAGTCTGTTTTCAGAGTAAGTGGATAGAGGTCTAAACATTAAAACTGAATAAATGGCCGTTAAAATCAGATTACAACGCAAAGGGCGCAAAAAAGCACCATTTTACCACATCGTCATTGCCGATGCCAGGTCTCCTAGAGATGGAAAATTCATCGAAAAACTAGGTATTTATAACCCAATTACGAAGCCAGCTACTGTGGACATCGATCGCGATAAAGCTTTCGAATGGTTAATGAAGGGAGCTCAACCCACAGATACTGTAAATGCGATCCTTCGATACAAAGGCGTATTACATCGCAAACATCTGCAAAGGGGAGTAACAAAAGGCGCTCTCACTCAGGAACAAGCAGATCACCAATATCAGGAATGGGTAAATTCAAAAGAAGGCAATATTGCCCAAAAAGTGGAAGCTCGCAAACAGGAAATGGCCGACTTCCATAAAAAAGTAAGTGGAGAGGCAAAAGCAGCCGCACCTACACCTGACGTAGCTAGTACTGAGGAGGAATAAAACCGAAACCCTTAACCGATTTGCCGTTTTTTGTTTTGAATTTTATAGAATTATAGAAATATAATTTTATAAATGTACTAAATTATAAAATATTATAAACCTGGATAGGATGTATTTCTATTCAGGTTTTGTCATTCTTAGCAAACAAAATAAAACCTATGCAAGCGCTACTTCAAGATTACAAAGAACGTCTCCAGGCCGTTGCAGAATTAATACAGAGCTCGATGAACTGGCGGCTTACCTCGAAGAGGAAACAGTAGAACTTTATAAAGTCCTACAGGAAGTTTATGAACCCATGGTAGCTGAAATTTATCAGGAGGTGGCCGAACAACATCCTTTGCAATTGCCGGAATTGGAAAAGTCCTGCTAAATCCATTTTTTGAAGGCCTGTTCCAGCCTAGAATCTACGGGCTATAGCGTCTTGCGGGGAGAGATCAGCCATCAGTTTAAGTATGTCCGCCAGAAACATTCAAACAATTTTTACTGGCCATTGCAAACTCCACCAATTTTGATGTGATCCGTCAACGAATTGGTCAAACTGTACAATTGGGTTTTGCCTTGAGCAGTGATATCTGGATTGCGAATTTATTGGATCAAATTGAAAATAAAAAAGGTGAAGGCCTATTTTCAATCGATGATTCATGATCGTTTTCGGGATGCGGAAGAACGCAAAAATTTATTAAGCCGTTATAAAAAACAGTTTACATTTCAACTTCCTGCATGCTGATTTTCCGGAAACAGTTAATGAACTTCATTTGGAGTCGACAGCACTCAAACATTTCCTGCAAAGCAGAATTGAATTTAAATCTAGTCGTGACAGTTATATCGAAGAGATTCATAAACTCAGGTCAAAAAGTTTTACAAAGAGCCAGAGTTCATTGATTTGATTGCTTTGATTGCCAATTTTATCGAATTGAATCCTACTGAAACCCCAACATCTTGCAAATGCACTCAATGCATGCAGGTATGAGAACCCGCAGTTTAATAATTTGTATTTTAAGTTTCTCAAAAATTCCTATCGCAGTGGAATTTTATTTGGGCCCAATGTAGATCGCAAAGTTTTTAATTTACTCAATCGCAATGAAGGCGATGACCTGATTCGCTTTTACAATTTGTTAATGGCCATTCATGATAAAGGTTTTTGCATGAAGACACATTGGATGTAGTTAATGCATTTTACAGTCAGTACGAAGGGATGTCGATCAACAATGAATGTTTGCGTCTGGCAGTATTACAACTGTTTTCCAAAGTCATCACAAATCTGACAGAACCGGAATATCATAATTTTTTTGAATTACTTCGCACACTGTACAATTACATGAATGTGTTTGGAAACAGCGCATTTGATCAGGAGACCAAAGGACTTTGCATGGATTATGTGCGAATTTGTTAGCTTTCTATAAGGGACAAACGAGCAAGGAATACCAGAGATCAAAAAACATGTCAGTTCTCAATTTGTAGAATTTGAATTCCTCACTGAGAAGGAAATTATCGACCTGTTTAAGATCAAACGCAAGAAAAAGGAAGCAGAATAAGCTAACTCCTATTGCTGCTTAGCGCGGTACATATATAATAAATTACCCATGCTGCCTTAAAACTTCTTTGATTATTTTGGTGTTCGCATACAGTAAACAATTTGACAAAAAGGGCGAATATATTGTACTTGCTTTGGTGGCACTTGAACCAGTACCTCTGGTTTAAGATTCCGGGTATTGCGCTGCTTTAAAGCAGAATCCCGATCTGCTCATGTGAACCATTTGGAAGGTCAAATTTATCCCGGGCATTTATTGATTGAATTAGTACCTGATGAAGATACAGACCCAAATGAAATGCTGGATCACATGGAATCCGATTTCGGCTATGCAAAGGAGGATGTACGCGAACAATTGCTTGCGCTTCAATTTACAGCCAATTCTCAATTAGAGCAACAGGGTCATTTTGAATTCATCCTTTCGAGCATTAAGCCCCGGAGAAAAATGTTTTAGTCTTCAAACAGAGTACTTCAAATATTCACAGGGAATTTTATGGAACAAAAACCCTCTGCCGGTACAAGCAGTTCAAAAGCTTATCAGCCGGATCCTGTCATCGCAACTCCCCGTTTATTTTGAAGCTCGAAAAAAAGAAAAATCACTAAATCCATTGTTTGTCATTTGGGTTTGTTATGGATCATTTTTTAGTATTCTTTTTGGCCGGATAAAAAGCCTACAAAGGCAATATCAATGATACCGGTCATGGACTCGACTAATATGCTCACGCAGGAAGACAGCGCAGTTCTCAAATCAATTTTAATGGCTCCCAATGATTCGCTCAATTCCCAGATAGAAAATTCTTCACAGCTGGTTGTTGATCCGGATTCGCAAGAAACCAACATCACTCCTGAAGTTATAGACTCTTTGAGCCAACTTGTCAAACATAAAGCCTGCATCATCATTGTCGGTTCCTTTATAAACAAATCAAATGCGGATCGTATGGCTCAGAAAATTGAAGAAAACTACCAGTTGTATCGGGGTATTTATGGAAAATTTAATCGCGTAGGAATTCAATTTTGATTGTAAAGAAAAAGACCTCCAACAATTATTGAATGAAATGAAGAAACACTTCAATGCAGGTGCATGGGTTTTGAAAATGGATAAATAATATGAAACAGGATATTCTCAATCAAATACAACTAAATTTAAACAAACAATTTTTTTTGATAGCTGGTCACTGTGTTGTCGAATCATGGAATTGGCGATCAAACCGGATTGGAAATTATACAAAAAATTGGGAATACATTTCAAATCCCTGTCACTACGGATATCCACACCGATGAAGAAGCTGGTTTTTGCAGCTGAATATGTGATGTTTTGCAGATCCCTGCATTTTTATGCCGGCAAACTTCTTTGTTGCTGGCTGCTCCCAAAACAGGAAAGGTAGTAAATGTCAAGAAGGGACAGTTTATGAGTCCTGAGGGTATGCAGTTTGCGGTTGATAAAATTAAGCAGTGGCAATCCAAACGTATGGCTCACAGATAGAGGAACTACATTTGGTTATCAGGATCTCATCGTCGATTATAGAGGTATCCCAATGATGCAATCATTTGGAGTACCGGTCGTCATGGACTGTACCCATTCTCTACAACAGCCCAACCAATCATCCGGAGTGACCGGTGGAAAACCGCAGCTCATCGAAACCATCGCTCGTGCTGCCGTTGCAGTGGGCGTTGATGGTTTGTTTATTGAGACCCATCCCCAACCACATTTGGCCAAATCAGATGGAGCCAATATGCTGAAATTAGACCTGTTGGAGCCGCTTCTGGAAAAATTGCTACGCATCAGATCTGCCATCTGTTAAACATGTTATATGTTGACTACAGAATTCCGGCCTCAGAATGGAACAATGATCAGGTTCATCGCATCGCGATCTCGACTGCGCTAATCTTTTACCCGATACCGGTTTTTGTTATCGGGTGACGTAGAAACATAGATGCCAGAGGGCAGCTTATTTATTTTTTTTAAAGGCAGAGGTTTCACTAACGAACGTTTGTTTGTATGAAAATCCAGTATTTGATTTTAAGGAGGTAAGTGATAAACCTTTAGTTCATATCATAGGTTCGGGTCCATGTGGATATTTTGCAGCACTGGAACTGATTTTGGCAGGAATCAAACCCGTCATCATTGAGCGGGGTAAAGATGTTCGCGAAAGAAGACGCGATTTGAAATTTATCAGCAAGACGTGATTAAAGCAAAGATTGTACAACTCAAAACCAATCGCGGTGATTTTAAAACCGAAAGGGTCATTTTGGCTACTGGACATTCGGCCCGGGATATTTATCATTTATTTCAAAATAAAGGAATTTTAATTCAATTGAAACCCTTTGCAATAGGGGTCCGTATTGAGCACCCCAAAACTGCGATTGATGCACTTCAATACAAACAGGCAAAAAGGCCTGATTACCTACCAGCTGCGAGTTATGCTTTGAGTTGCCAGATTGCAGAAAAAGGAGTGTTTTCATTTTGCATGTGTCCGGGAGGGCTCATCATTCCCGCTGCAACTGCTCCCGGTGAGATCGTCGTAAACGGGATGTCTTTATCGCGCCGCGATTCACCCTTTGCCAATAGTGGGATGGTGACTACTGTAGATGAGAAGGACTCAAGCACTTTGAAAAGTTTGGGGCCTTACAAGGTTTGATGTTTCAGGCTGAAATTGAAAAAGGATGTTTGACTTGGGTGATGGAGGTCCGAAAGCACCTGCGCAAAGACTGGGGGATTTTAAAAAAAACAACTAGTGCCGAATTGCTGGAGACTTCCTATATTCCACGGTATTTATCCTTCTGCATTGCATCAGCATTTGCCCTCAGCATTAGCAGAACGATTGAGAAAAGGATTAGAGATTTTTTGCCAGCGCTTGCCTAAATACAAACATAAAGACGCTGTGCTCGTTTCAACAGAATCGAGAACCAGCGCTCCCATTACCATTCCGCGGAATCCGGATCATTTGATGCATCCACAGCTTGCTGGCTTATATCCGGCAGGTGAAGGGGCAGGATATGCTGGCGGCATTTTATCCGCAGCTATGGATGGGCGAAAGTTGCAAAGGCTATTGCTGCAACATTGCAATCAAAGTTGGATTAGCTTCTTCATCAATTCATGGAATTAATTGGAGCATAAATTTAGGTGACGGGGAACAGTATTCATGCCTTTGCAAGCATACTCTTTTATGACGAAGAAAAAACACCAAGCGCTCCCATCGGAATTATTAGAAAAGGCGTTCCGCCTGATTGCTGCAAAATCATTGACAGATGTTTATGAGGAGAACTTCAAGTTTGTAAGCAAATACGTACACGCTACTTCCAGAGGACATGAAGTGATTCAGATCGCATTAGGTTTTACAATTATTAAACATCGATTTTTTTATCGGCCTATTATCGGGATGATAGCATGTTATTAGCCATTGGAATGGAGCCTTATGAAC
>JADJYQ010000001.1:2022500-2184221 GCA_016719615.1 Saprospiraceae bacterium | reverse complement strand
AAGACAATAATCTTTTGTGCCAATCAAGCACACGCAGCATTGATAAGAGATTTGGTAAACCAAAATGCCAAAAGCAAAGACCCTTTTTATTGCGTTCGAGTTACTGCCAATGATGGAGAAGAAGGCGAAAGACTGTTGCGGGAATTTCAGGACAACGAAAAAACAATTCCAACCATTCTGACCACTTCGCAAAAACTCTCAACAGGAGTTGATGCACGGAACATTCGCAATATCGTTTTGCTTCGTCCAGTCAATTCAATGATTGAGTTTAAACAAATCGTTGGCCGTGGTACACGCTTATTTGACGACAAAGAGTTTTTCACCATTTACGACTTTGTAGATGCCTACAAGCACTTTTCAGACCCTGAATGGGACGGTGAGCCGATTGGAGAAGAGCCAAAAGAACCTAATCTTTATCCAATACTTGAACCGACTCACACCCCAGAAATTTTAGACTCAGGCGAACACACTCCAAAGAAGCCTAAAATAAAAATCAAACTTCGCAACGGAAAAGAAAGAGAAATCCAACATATGGTTTCCACTTCGTTTTGGAGTGCAGACGGCAAACCCATTTCAGCAGAAGAATTTTTGAATAATCTATTTGGCGAATTGCCTAAACTTTTTAAAGACGAAGAAGAATTGCGGAAACTTTGGAGCAATCCAATGACAAGAAAGGTATTACTTGAAAATTTAGATGCAGCAGGTTTCCCGAAAGACGATTTATTGACTTTGCAAAAGTTGGTAGATATGGAAAAAAGTGACTTGTATGATGTGTTGGAATACGTTTTCAATGGCGACTATATCGCAATGACTAGAGAAGCCCGAGCCAAAGCTGCCGAAGCGACAATCTTTGCCTTACTCAACGACAAACAACGAGAGTTCATAACGTTCGTTTTGAGCAAATACATTGAAACAGGCGTAGACGAACTCGACCAAGAGAAACTTCCAATCTTGCTGACAAACAAGTATCAATCATTGGAAGACGCAAAAGAAATTTTGGGAGACGTGGCAAACATCAGTCGACTGTTTATAGAATTTCAAGAACATCTTTATAAACAAAAAGTAGCGTAATGACAGGACAACAGAGACATTTAGCCAACGGACAGCTATCCAGTACATTTAAAATCCATAAAAGCCAACGTTGAAGTTAAGTTTTTAAAAGAACCTAACAAGCCGATTAATTGTTCAAAAATGAAGTGAGACAAATTGACAAATTACCAAGAATATTTAACTCCAGCCTGCAACCAATTTTCCTGATAAGTACCTATGTAATTTGGGTAAGATGAGAATCTGTTGTTGTTATATCTTATGTAAAAATCCATATTTCTGATTAAATTTCCTTGAAGGTTTGCTGAAATTGAAAATCGATTGATGGAATCTTGTTTTGTATAAGCGATTCCTGTGCCAATTCTTATCCTTTTAAATAGCGATTTGGAAATATTGATGTTGCAACCTGAAATATTATTACTTAAACCAGCAACTGAATTATTGGACCATTGGCCATTCACTTGAATTTGAAACCCTTTCGGGAGGTTGATTGATTGCTGTACGAATAAATAAAGAGTATTGATTTGTTGTTGAACACTGTCGGTGCTTGTAATATAATACATGGCTTGAATAGTTGAATGAGCAGACCATTTGCCTTTTATATTCCAGGGTTTGCTTAAGCCAATCTGTGAAAGCGTGGAATGAAAATAATAAAATGGATTCTTGATCCTGGATTGTGCAATTCGTACATTTATATCCGGTAGATTCTTAGAATTCCATCGCCATTCGAGGCCGATTTCATTCCTATCGGAACGATATGACTTGGATTCAGAAAAATTATCTTTTTCTTCCGTAAAGTAAACTGAAAGACTTGTCCTATCATCGAGCATTTCCTGCTTGATGCTGTATTTGTTTCTTTGAAGATCATTGGGAAGTCCGAACACCCCCGGATGCATAAAACCCGGACCTGCAAATCTTCTTTCATACTCAAGATGGGTATTGTCTCTAAACAAATTGAATCCAATATTCGCATGATAAGCTAAATCGAAACTACTGGAGCGATTAGGCTGAAATGAAAAAATATTATTCAACTCCTCTGAAATTGTGGTGCTAAGGCTGGTTGCCGGATATCGTGCAGTGTCGTAGTTATTCTGATTTGCATACAACCCGGCCAGTTCCCCACTCATCTGAAACCATTTGTTCTTACCGACATTTAGATTAAAATCGATGGACGATACCCAGGATTTTTCAGGATATAATTCCTGATCCGGAGCCGTTATAATAGAACTGTCTTTGTCCCAATAGTGAATTACATTCAAAGACAAATAGGAGCCATATATTTTTCCGAATCCCAATCGCGTTCCTAATACCTTTTGGGTAAATTGGGCTTGTAGACTATCCGTCAATAAAGAAACTGATGAGTGAATTTTTCCTCCACACACTGCAACAAAAAACAATCCTGGATTCCATTCCAGATTCCCTCCGGATACTTGTGTGCCATTTAATGTCAAAGGGGTATATGCAGGGTAGGATGTTCCAATGCTTAATTCTTTAATGTTGAACAAAAACTTATTCATTCCGGTATATGCGCCATATTTTTTTAAATAAGGCAATAATTCCTTTGGATCAGAGAAATCAGGAGGATCATATACCAGACTTTTCAGTTCTTCTAATCTTCCGGAAACCACCCATGTTTGATATAGTTTATTTAATTGGTCATACCTGTTTTTTATATCATCGTATCTTCTCTTTTTCTCAAGTAACTGCTTGTAAGTCTTTTGAAGGCTGCTTACTTTTTCTTCCAGTCCAGGAGCGATTTTCTGTTTGCCCAATGCTGTCAGTTGTTCCTTAGTCTGGATCATTTCTTCATTTATCTTAGCGATTGCAGAAGAACTTAACTCTTCATCCAGGCGTTCATATTCTGTTAGTTTTTGCAGATCTGATTCATTCATTTTTACTTTTTTCAATTGGGTCTCTGCAAGTTTTCTTAAGATTAGTTCTTTGATATTTCGCTCAAACCGGCTTCGGTCAAATCGCAATGAAAACATATCAACATCCTGCTTTATTTCAGTCTTTTCTGTAGAGTATCGAAACATTCCTGAAATGGGAAATGAATACACACTCAGACCTTGCTCTGCTTCAAGTCGCATATACTGTGAAGGTAATTGAGAATAGTAGGGAAGGGGTTCAGCATAATTATAATCTAAACTTGCTGAGCCATAGGCATGAATGTTTTTGTATTTGGATGGATCATTTTTTCGAATTAGAAGTGCATTAAATTTAATCGTGCGGCAAGGACTTGCAATTTCTTTGTTAGTGGATTTGCTCATCACTTTTGTACAGACAGAATAAGTCCCCTTTGGAAAATTACCGGTAGCAACTACAGTTTGTTGTGAACTGGCATCTTTCCAATCCGTTTTAATTGTTTTTACCTTATCATTGCTTAGGACGATAACACCTTGCTCTAAGAATATTGTCTCTGATCTAAATTCGACTAAAATATTATCTTTTTCATTTTTGATGATACCTAAAAGATAAACATGTTGTGCCTTGGAATTTTGAATGGTGAGGTTCCAAACTTCTGTGGGTTCTAAAGAAGATATATCTTGTATCTGTGAAATTACCGGAATCACATTTAGAAGTAATAATAGGAGTAGAATATTTTTCATTAAATGTAATTACAAAAATTACTTAAAACTTTCCTTCGGTAAGTTGCACTTTTTCTCCATCAGATGACTCTAGTGTTCCAGTAAAAGTTCCATGAGCTTTCTTTACACCTGCCACGGTCTCAGTTCCTGTTACTATAACAGACATATTACCTGCAGTTTTATTGAAGAAAGTTTTTCTATCAGAGCGACCGTAAGTCATCACCGGCTGAAGATCTTTCGATACAGGATAAGTTCCATTCCCTGCAAAGTAATCGAAGGTAAATCCAATGGTCTCACCTTGATTCGCATTCAATGCGCTTACGGCAAATTGTTCGGTTGATTCATCGACTTCGTTTAAAACAACCAGGCTTGCTTGCCATAATACTCCATCGATTTTTACAGAGAATGAGGAATTGTTGTTGTTATCGGGAGTTGCATCATCATTTCCACAGGAAAGGATAAACAAAGGGAGGAGAATGAATAAAAATTTGTTTTTCATATAATAAGTTATAAATTTCGTAAATTTTAAGTTGGAATATTTTACATTAATAGCAAAAATTAATTATTGAGTAATAAGTAGTATCAAGTTTAAAATAAATTTGTTGAAATGGATAATATTTTATTTATTTTGTAAGAGATCTTGGTTTTGCTCAGCTCTATTCATTTGTATTGAATGTATTTATAGACATTTTTATAAGTCAAGTATTTTGTAATTTTATAATATACTTAATTATGAATAATATTTTGTTATTCATCAATTCTACCTTCTAGATGGTCTTCTTCCAACTCCAGATCTTCTTGCTCTTTCGCTTTGAGGAACTCGCCTTGCTGCAGCAGCTTGATCTGTTCTTCTCCTTGCTTCTCCTGGAGTAACTCCCGGTATACTAGGTTGAGTTTGCGCAGGAGGTCGAGATGGGGCTTGTGAAGGTGGGGGAGATGGGGTACTTGGAGTTTGAGAGGCTTCAGCAGATCGTCTGGCATCAACACGAGCACGACCTCTCGCTCTTGCTTGTTCTCTTAAAATTGTTGGTCTAGCTTGAGTTGTAATATGAGTTGCTCCATCAGAAGCAATATCGTCAATGCCAGACGGGGGAGCAAATACAGTTATCATGTCTGTTGCAGCATCAATTTGTCTTTGATTTGCATTTGGAAACATTCTCCTTAAATTTGCTCTCACGATTTCTGGAATTAATCCGGATCTTACCATTCTCACTAATTCCTGTTCTTCATCATGGGTCATCGTAATAGATGAACCGGTAGAAAAAATCGACACTACTCCTAATGCAATTGCATTTAAGCCAGAAACTTCTCGGATATTATCTCTGGTATTTGTTGTATAATCTCCCGTTATCATTGAATGAGTCTCAACACTTGAAGTGATTAGCACTCCGTCAATAGCTGAAGTAACAGCATTGCCTACTGCTCCAGCAGCCCAAACGAAAAAGCCTATTGCGCCATCATTATGATCCTCTGCTCTAGAAATTCCTCTTGGATCATCCCTGTCACTTTCTTGCGCTGACTGAGATTGATCATTTCCTACAGGTGAAGGAGGTGAACTTTGGGCGCCTTTAGGATCAACTAAGCCTATTGGATTATCATCAAATGCAACATAATTACTCCAACTTGGATACTTCTCCTCCATTGGATCAACGCTCAACCATCTCCCAACCCTAGGATCATATTGTCTGAATTCAGTAGTATAGGAATTAGCTTCCCCTTTAAAATTATTATCTTGTTCCATCCCTTGGAATCCATATCGATAATTTGTTGTAGAACTATCTCTACCTGGCATAATCATTCCAAACGGATAATAGTCAGTTGCTTTGCGAATGTCTGTTTTAAATTCAACTCCATCAGAATATTTACGATCTGATACCAATACATTGATATCACCAATTTGATTTTTTAGTTCATATAATTTATGCCCGCGATACTGATTCCATTTTTTTGAATTAAAGCTAGCTAACAATGTGTCAAGTTGAATTACTCCAATGCGAGATCCTGCATATATAGGAAAATTATTGAGCTGGATTTGATTTTCTTTAATCGCATATTCAGCCAGAATATTCCCTGCGATATCCCTAATCGTATATTCCATATTTCTTTGTCCCGAAGCTGAAACATGGTTTTTCATAATGCGTCTTCCCCAAGTGTCATAGTATAGTTGACTGCTTCCTTCTGCATTAGTTACTTCTTTCAATTTGTCATTAGATAACCAACTCAAGTTCATGCCTCCCTCTGAAATATCATGCAACAACCTTCCTTTGACATCGTATCGATAGTTTTCGGAGGGCTGAGTTTGAAGATCCTTATTTTCTCCACTCAATAATTGTCCGCGGGGATCTGTAATATATTGTAATTGATTGTTGGTGTCGTCATTATAATTATAAGTAAGATGATCAAACTCATTACCTTTACCATCAAATCGATTCAAAGTTTTTATATTCCCATTTTTATCATAGGAGATGTTCATCGAATATCGATTTCCTATTCCCATATTCGATGCGGTCAAACGGTTTAGCTGATCATAATGATAAGAATGAATATGGGTCAATTGATCTAATCCAATGTTTTTCATAGCGATTCCAGTAATATTTCCGGTATAATTGTTTTGTACTCCAGTCGGTAGTATACTTTCTATAAGATCTCCTGTGCCACGGAAATCATTATTATAGTAATGAAGTTGATAAGCCAAAACGTCTTTTAAATAGTTTCCATCTTCTGATACTTCCAGGTCTGGATGATTCAATTTTTTCAGCCATCCGTTGATGGTATACGTCAGATCCAATTCCTGTATGTTTTCCATGCCAAGTTTTGCGTTTAACGCAGGACCATGTAAGTAGTATTCATAGCTGGCATCTACATCTTTATACAATTCTGGTTCATAAGGGCTAAATCCTGTTTTTACCTTGGTCAGGCGGTTATCTGCATCATAATAATACCATCGATAGAATTGGTCCAACTTGCCCGGTTGATAAGCTGTTTCGTGTACTTTACCTGTTAATACATCGTATCGATATTTTATTTTTTTGTATCTATGTAGTCTTGCAATTTCTTCTGACATTCCGGTCAAAGTTCTCATGCCGGAAAAGTCCTGAACTATTTCTTTCGTGTTACCGCTAATGTCATAATTAAAATAAACGGCATGCATTAAATCCGTACCCGAGTTGTAATATTTAACTGATGATACTCTGTTTCGTAAGTTATTTTGCCCAGAGGTAAATTGGTTTAAAACTTCTCTTGAGGTTTCAGCAAGATCGTATTTCGTTACGGTATATTCTTTTTTGAATGTTGATCTTGCCTCAAGCACGGAGTAATATCTCAGATATTTCATTATTCCATTATCTATGCTTTCATGGATGCGATCAAAAGATTGAATCGCACCTGATTCTTTAATACGCGACCTTGCATCATAACTTATATAGCTAGCTTCGTTAGATGATCTTTGCACCGCATCTTGTGATAAAATAATTCTACCCACCTCATCATAACACCATTTAGTAGTTCCTCCATCTGGCGTAGTTTTGCTAAGTTTGGCATTCAATGAATTATATTGATAACTTGTACTTAAGTTATTATGATGAACTGGAAAAATTCCCGAATCTGATCCAATTCTAACTCTTGATACGTCAGTCATCACATGAACAGCTTTTGGTGGAACTGTTCTTGTTAAATTGCCAGCCTGATCATAATAAAACAAAGTAAACTGATACATTTTTTGATTTTGCAGAATTACACATCGCTCATTTCCGCTGAGAATGCAGGATTTATTATACAAAGCCCTCAGACTATCATAAATCAATTTTGCACGAAATAATTTTGCAGCATAAATGGAAGCGTTGTAATCTGCTCTGGATTCTTCTTTGCATTTATCTTTGAAAGGAACTTCTGGAAATAACAAATCGATGCAGCAGGAATTCTCAGAATTCTGTGGTGGGTATAATCTCAATTTTTTAGGAAGTTTTTTTAACAATTCAGTTATCTCATTGAGATTGTACTTTAATTGATTCCACAAGGATTCTGTTTCAATACTTAATTCGATCTCTATCTTATGTGTATCCTTGACAAAAGCATTTAAATAAAATTTCCTTTCTCCGGGGCGACTACTTTGTCTCATGCAAGTAAAATATATGATGTCACTCCAGGAGGCAAGGTCTGTTTTTCGAAACAACATTCTTGTTTGAACGGCATTGAGCTGATCTAGTATTTCGGCTTCCAATTCATTTCCTCTAATAGTTGATTTCCAGTAATAATGTGGTGAAAGCATGTTTCTAAATGTCTTTACAATGCTATCCGGAATAACAGAAGGTGGTATTCCATTCAAATCAATACGGGGAAGACTCAAATTATTTCCAGGCTTTCCGAGATCAACAACCAAAGCATTCAACATGCTCTGAAGATCATAGGCAGAAGACGAAATATTACAATTTGCAATTACTTTCCAACGGGCATAAGCAGCTGCTTCCTGAACATTGAGAAAACGAATTCCCAAAGTATCAAACATTGGCAAACGCGAAGTAGTAATACAACTGGCGTGTAAAAACTTCGCTTTCATTCTTCGAAGTAAATTAATGATGGTCAATCCAGGTTCGGCTATACTTCCGGCTTCTGATGGACAATGATGACATATAGCTCCATGGTCTCTTCCCATACAAAGTGCAGGATATAAAATATGTGGTGAAGATGCATAAGCAGACTTTACATCGACAAAACGAATACTATCTATGTATTTTTGTTTTTCACTCTGATAAATGCCTTTATAAGCATTCCAGGCAAAGGTTTTTGCTTCATCATTTAAGCTTAATAATCTGGTTTTGTTATCATTAATGCAAGTTCTCAATTCTAATGGATCATTGTTAATACCGTCCCTATATATTCTGGAATTGCAAAACATGGAGTGTACTACAATTTCAAAAATATTCATATAGTCACCTGAACCAATTGCCGTGTGACGAGATAATTTATTTAAAAAATCAGTTTTAATGAGATCGGATGCTGTATTGAAAAAAGGATCCCGGTTGATATATTCTAAATCAATCAAGACGTCGGTTTTCATAAAGCCTTTTCTAACCGCTTCGTCAAAATTATGTTCAGCATTCATCTTGCGGTCATATTCAAGGCTTGTAATATGTTCATTATTCCATTTTAAAAAGGGATATTCCGGATGAAACCTTACAAAAATTTCAGACCAGGATTCCTTCCATATGGATTTCAGAAATTCTATGTTTGTAATATTTTGAGGAATCGTGTATCTCCTTCCGCCTTCTATTTTATAGGTTTCAGCCGACCGACCTTCTGCAAAATCAAAGCTTTCTCTGAGACCGGTAATATCAATCCATGAGACGGTTCCATCCATATTCCTATAGTAAAAATTTGGGATCATGGTGTAGTTTATTCCCAATGATCTTAGATTGAAAATTGATATTTTAAAGGAATCGATATTTCGGGGATCTGTCCAGGCAAATTGCCCATTAGGTGGCAAATAATCATTCATCAATTGATTGAAATTATTTGCATCAAAGAGCAACTCTGTTTCGGGACAATTTTTACTGCACAAGGGATTATTTCCTACACTTCGCAGGTAATATCCGCTTGCAATTTCAAAAACGCAGGGTATGCAACTAGGAGCTGTGATACAAGGAAATGGAGCAGGAATATTTGGAACATAACATGCAGTGTCCTTTTTTACAAAATCAAGAATATATTTTTCACTTTCTTCTTGATCTAATTCTAATGACTTGGTTAAATAATACTCACCTATTTTCAAATTCGTTATGGGAATATTTAGGTTTATACCTTCTCCCATGTTGCATCTCGAGGTATCTGTATCTTTTCTTGGTCCTATTGGTATCGATTTATTTAAAAAAACATCACCACATGAACTGACTAATTTCAGGACTAAGTTTTTAGGACAATCGTAACAAAGGTTTTGTCTGCAAATAATAGTACGTAGAGATGCTGGGTCCAAGTTATATTGTATCGTTAGGGTAGAATTATCGCGATCTACAAAAATACTCTGGCTGGCCATAGAGACTCCTTCATGGATGTCAATAACATTGCTTTGTTCCATAACATCAAATCGGGTTTCTTGATTGATATCAATGTCTGAATCGGGAATTGCTGTAAGATTGGTAGGGCAGTCACCTGTCAGCGCAGTTGCAATATTTTGGCCTTTAGCGTTTTGATAACTGACAAATAGCTGGCCATTGGTATCTTTCAAAATGACTTTGGTGTACTTCCGTGCTTCTCCAACTTCTGATCCAAACATTCGAAATAATTCTTCCTGTGATGGAGTGGTGTAATAATATTTGTTCTCTTTGCCTGAGCCTATTTGAAAGTCTCTTCCCATCAGTGTACTGCTTTTTACTCTGCCGGTATTATCGGGAGTGTATTCTACTTGGGAGAATGGGTATCCGTCTGCGATTGGAATGTCTTCTTTATGAAATCCTTCAAAATCATTCGACGGACTATAATATTTTCCTGCTCCTGAAGTTGTGCCCATGGGTTTAGCCCGGAATTCCGGATTGCAACTATTCAGAACATCTTTATCAAAATCTTCTGCTGAATATTGCTCACCTGATTCATTGACATTCAATTTCGGAATAAAATTCAAATCGGGTTCATGTTCATAATAATTTGATAAATCTGTAAAATCAGGTCCACTTCTCCCGGAAGGTAAATCGCGTCCGGCCGGATACAAATCAAAACCACTGGGCAAGAATCTTCTGTCGATTTCTGCTCCTGTATGGGCTCCTGATGTTGCTCCTGTATTTCTGCTGTTCCCAAAAGGAAAGGACCAGGTGGAAATTGTTCCAGAGCCTTTTGACTTAAGCGGTACCGGCAAAGTCTGTACAACTGGTCTTCCTTGAAAATCGTAATATTGTTCTGCTGCAATCAAATGATTACCATCGGTGCTGAGTTTTGTAATGGCTTGTCGCTCTCTTCCGCTACCATCAGAATATTTTAACAGATCTTTTCTTAATCCGTTTTCGGCATAATTTGCGATGTATTGCCAGGGCTTTGAATCTTTTTCAAAAATTTTATCGCCGTCAATCATTAATACATTACTTGCTCTCGACCAGGGCCCATAATATATATTTCCATTTTCATGAATTCCTCTTGCTCGATATCTGCAAACAAATTTTGATTTGGAAGCAATGGCCGGTATCTTATAATTTACTTGCTGAAGATTTATTCTCGTTGCATTTTTCTTAAAGTCTATTTCTTTAGTGGAATATCCATCTACAAATTTCCATTCAAGGTCATAACTTTCAGCCCAAAGAATTGGATTCCAGGACATTTCTATATATCTGCCTAAAAACTGAGCTGAAATTGGATGACTGAGTAAAATGGTACCTGACGCAGGAATCTTCGATTGTTCGATTCCCAGAATTTGTGATTCCAATAATACAACTGAAACCGAGTCGGGATCACTTAAGGGAATACTGGAAATGAAAGTATCTATTGTTATTTCAGCCCATATAACACTATCTAATACAAAATAATCCTTTGCCTTATAATTGCTTCCACTAATGCTATTATAGTTTACATCTAATTTGGATCGAACGCTATCTAAGCTTGAGGAGCCTAGTTTTTTAAAAAGAATTTTAAAACAAACTTCAGTTTGATGATCTTTTATTTCAAAGACAGATAACGAAGGGTTGGTCATGAATCCAATAACTAATGCAGATTCTTTCAATCGTTTTAATGGCGTTCCTGATAATGCTGCACCTGTTTTTGCAATAAAATCCGAATTATAAATCGTATCTTTTATAGCGCTGTGAGAATTCCTGATATCATTTAGGAGCCCGTATTCAAATCTGGAAACTCCATTTGTGCCGATTTGACTTATTTCCTGTGCAAAAGTTATTTTATAATTACAAAAGATTATTAGTAGGATCAGGAAATACCGCATGAACAAAATATTTCTTTTCATTTCCTGTGATTTTATCGGTTATTTAATCCTTTAGGAAGCTCAGATCTGGATTCCTGGATGGTATAAATGCCCACTTCTGTTTCTCTTTTAGATCTTTCCAATTTTCCTTCTGCATCATACTCGTAAAAGGATGCATAATTTAAGTCATCTAATTTGGCCTGAAGTCGAAAATAATCGGATGTATAAATATAATTTTCCATCACCGACGCATCAGGTTCAATTTTTATATCATCGAAATAAACTGCTGCTGTTGATGTCGCACTTAAGGAAATGTGGATATCAATAGCAGATGGTGAGAGTGTAAAATTCCCTTTGATTTGCTGCCATCCATCTATGATAGGTCCATCAGGTCTAAAATTTACTCCATTTATTATCATGGTTGCTGCATCTCTGTACGTAGACAAGATTGAAGAATTGGCATTAACCAATGTAGAAATGAAAAAATGAGTACCTGCAGTAGGAGCAAATGGAAGAATCAAATCTGCAGGATGGCTTATAAATTCGGTTCCTGAAGTTCTTGCATTTCGATCTGGCCTTCTTGAATTTGATTTGCATGAGTAATTATAATTTCTTTCAATACCGGGTAAAATTTTACAGGAATAATTACCTGTATGAGAAAATTCATCTGTTATGTAATCCCGAATGATGAGATCACCCCTGGCATGCCCGATATCTAATGTAAAGTGTGAAATAATCTCACAATTGGGCCCATACCGATCTGTATTAAATGTATAATCTTCAAATCCATCGAAGGCAATGTCGGTATATGATGCATTCAGTGCCTGTGCACACACCAATGATTTTCCAAAATGATACTGGCTTGAGGAAGGAATATTCAAGGCATTCCAAACTTCCTGTGTTGCTCCTCGGGAATTAAACACGATCACTGAATCCACCCTTTGCCAATTGCTTAGATTTCCGGATTTAGATAATCCATTTCTTGAGAATTCCCAATAGGGCAAATAATTTTCTAAAAAGCCTGATTGATCAATTCTTCCTGTATTTCTTTTTGTTAAATAGGAATAGGAAGTAATCGGTCTGAAGTTCCCAAATATTCCGCGCAGAAAAGGATTTTGTATTCCAGTTGTACCGCCGCAATCAACATTTACGCGGCCTGGTTTAGAATGGCATTCAATAAGCTCCCAACAATCCGTTGTTAAAACAATGTATTGATATCCGGAATTTGTTTTCATTCTTGCTTCTAAATAGCCGCTTGAGGCGCAATCTAATTTGGAAACTTCAGGGATTATAAATACCAGATTCTGAATTGAATCCTTGAACGGACTTTCGTCTTTCGTGGCAATTACGATTGAACAATTATGAAGGCTGTCGAAAATAGTGATCCGATGAGCACTGTGTATTGTCGAAGAATGACTTCTTCTCAGATCATCCGGATACCTCAAACCTTTTGATGCATTTATAGGTACACCATAGAGGTTTAATTTTTTAGCATCGCATTCGCAATCTCCAGTTTCCTGAGTCACTGCAAATGCCAATTCGGACTGCCAGTAATCACTATATTCTATTGCACTCGTTAATAGTATCTCATTAGGTAATAAATTCAGCCTGCCAGACGATAAAGGGTTTTCAGTACAAATAAAGGAACCAACAGAAGCTGAAATTTGATTTCTATTAGCGGATCTCAATAAATAAAAATCATAGAAACCAGGATCGCCAAATGAGCTTCCGTTTTCCCGAATAAATCTTACTGAATTTCCATCCACGCTATAGACCCATAATCGAATTCCTAATGAAGGATGATCTTTTTTTAATGTTATAAACTCATCTCCCTGGGATAATAAATTTTCGATATTAGGAAGAAAAATGATGGCTGAACTTACATGAATATTTTTTAGAACCAGTGAACTATTTTTTGATGAATGACCCATCTTAGGATAAGCCCAATGCGCCGGCAGGTCAACCGTATAATATTTTTTATTAAATTCATTATCACTGGAAGTGACAATAACTCTTCCGGTGGCCTGGTCATAAGCAAGATTTTGTGATTCCGTAACTGAACCCAATTTCATCTTACGAACGCGTTCAAGAATTCCAACCCGTGTTATTAGCTTTGTTATCGTATGCCCTCTAAATTCTGTATAGAATTGATTCACTACCGGCACAGGTACAATTAATGGAAAGGGAATTGGACCGGCCGGAGAGACATCAATATTTAATTGTACGCCACCGCCTTCATTGAATGTAATATAATTATCTGCATGAACGATGCACTCATAATCCACTCCGGCTAGTTTTTCTTCGACAATTCCTGTGGAACCATTGACGGTGGTTATTAAATTATTTAAACTTCCATTTTCATGGGTCTTATAAATATTTTCAGTAAATGAAATCAGGTTGCCATATTCATCATATTCCGATATCTTTTTTAACTGGCCATCCATATTATTCAACTCGACATAAAATCCCTGAGTGACTACTTCTGCAATTTCGGAGCGATTATACACCTGAAGCGGAATCATGAATTCTTTACCTACAGCAAACTTATCTGTTGCCTTGGCAATTACCGGGAAATCCTTCGAAGTAAAAAATTCATGTACCGTAAATCCTGTCCCATGTTGATTTACTCCGGGATGAGTTAGTGCCCTTTGTGTTACTTTGGAATAAATGACTTGTGCAGCGGGATAAAATATTTCGCCCAGTGGTTCTAACTGATAATTAGAGATATCAATTGCATTTTTTTTCACACGGCGATATTTCACCGGTAACACCAAGGCGTTTTCATCTTTACCAATTAAGGGTTCGTAACTTGAAACGCCCGTGGAATGATTGTTATCAGAATATGAATATTCCACACCATAAATGGCAGCTTTTTGTCCGTGAGCCGGAAACATTTGCATCTGATCCCAACGGTCATTGATTTCAATTTTTTTAACTCTAGCACCTCCGCCTAATTTTCTTCCGTTATGTAGGTTCAATCTTATAAAGGACTGATTTGCATCAATGGATTCTGCCCGACTTGAATTAGCCAAATAATTAAAAAGGCCTTGTGCAAAAACCTCATTAAACGTGTGCTCTAAATCAGTAAAAGCTTGACTCCCTGTTCGTTCAATTTCTACATGTGTAGGCTTGATCAACTTAGGTTCCTCCGCGCAAATAAATTCGTATGCCCCAAGTGTGAAAGGATGTAGACAAACACCAAGCCGGTCTCTGCTGGTAATACATTCATCAGCATAAGGATATTCTTCATTATTGTTAAAAACATCCTGACCTTGAGCTGCGATTATTTTTAATTTTATCCATGCCGCGCTTCTTCCTTCATATTGCCGAATTCCAAATTTGCTTAACGAGTCACTTCTCTGAAATTGAAGCGGCATAAAGCCTTGTATATATTGATATCTATCTGGATGTTCGCCTTCCGCATTGACAACTTTTATTTTTACATTATAATATAATTCTTCAATTCCTTCTAACAATGAAAATAATTGCTCATTTGAAGTAACGGTCGGAGGTAAATTAAAAAATAAATAAGGTGTAATATTATGATCCCTGCGCAATTGACCATTTATGGTTCCATTAATGGTGTTTGATACACCAATGATTTGATACATGCACATTGCTTTTTTATCCTGGACAAATGAATAGTCATCAGACTCATATTCAATATTCATTTTTCCGCCTAAAGGTGTTTTTATTTCACTTAGTAGCCAAGCTTTAGCATTGTGATCCTGTAGTTCTTTGTCTTGTGTGACATAAGGAAACCGGTCATTTGACATTGCTGAAGAAGATTCCTGATTGGGTTTGTAGTTTCCCCATCTGTCATTATCTGCGCCATGATAGCTGGGGTTAACAGCATAAGTGAATACGTATGGGCTTTCTTTGTGTTTCATGGATTCCTGGAATGAAAAGGAGATTTTTTTTAGGCATAGTTTGCCATTTTGAGTAACATCCAATTCCTGTTTTTCGGTACTTGGGTTTCCATTGCATAATGAGTAATCATATTCGAAATAAACTGTTTTAATTGGATTGACTAATTCTGTATTAGCATAACTTGCAAACAATCTTATACTGTCTAATTTATTCAGTTGTGAACCAGGCTTGTTGCCGCCATAAATATTTTCAACTCCAACAGCATCTCTCCTGGGACTACTATAAAATTGAGCAGTATAATTCCTGGTTTTAATTTGATGCAAATAATATATTTCTTTTCCTCCAAATAAAACCGAAGCGCTATTATCTTCTTCTGTATATAAGTTACCTTCTTGAAACTGTGCGCTATCTTTTTGATGTGGATTTTTCCATAAATAATTGTTATGCGTTTTAATATAATTAAACTCTGTATAAGTTCCTAAATCATCGGGGCTAGGTCCGTTTCTGGTGATGTCGGAATAATCCGGAGAAAAAATTCCTGTAATAAGCCATGCATAGGCGTGAGAGGGAGTTGTCGTTTTACTATAAAAATGTTTTTCTCCACTGCTATTATTGATTGACATTTCGTTATCTGAGATAATTACATTCCCATTTTCATCTTCGCTTGATTCTGCACTAATGTTAAAACTAATTTCTTCGATGAAATTATTATACGCGGGAAGTCCAAATTGATAACGCAAGCCTTCTTCGTTGATCACATTGATTTCTTCAATGAGATCATCTGATTGTTCGATAGAAGGAGAGATTGGTGAATCAAGTGAATAACCAGAATTATAATCCGGATGCGCATATTGATCTGCTAATATCACTTCACCGCTTTGTCTGATTTCAGATCGAGTGCGGTAAGTCATTAGTTTATTTCTGTTTTTTCTACCTTTAAATACTGTTTGATCCGTATTTTCTAGGCTTACACCGTTGCTTAATAAATTTGTAGCATCAGCGGTTGACAAATCATCTCCTCTATGGAGAGTAGCTCTAACGGGTTCGAATCCGCCCATTGTATTAAAAATATCAAGATCTTGCATGGCAGTTAATTCGCCGGTGCTCTTGAAATATACTGGTTCATACTGTGGATGATCAACAATTGTATCTACAAATTGAAAGGCATTTACAAGTTCGTTTCCATGTGACCATTTTTGAGTGACATCGCCACCATTTTCAAATATAATATTTCCGCCCCCATGGAAATAAGCGCCTATGCCAACTTCTGCTCCAAACTCTGAAGTAAAGCTTGTGTTTTTGTGTTTTGCACTATGTATGGTACCAATATCATTTCTCATGGGCCTGAAAGATCCAGAGAGGCCGTAAGCACTAACTGAATAAATATCATGAGTGAATGAAGTTATGGGTAATGCTGGCAATTCTCTATAATAGACACCTTCATTAGCTCTATTATAATCCAACAGGTCTTCATCTGTTGCATATTGAGAATACAAATAACCAAATGCTTTTTTACTAATATAATTATAAACATTTTGTTTATGTTCATTAATTTCTACTTCGCCACTAATGTGTACGTATTGAACTTCGCCGCCCAATGTAACTTTATAACGAGAAGAATAATTAGAATAAGGAATTTCAAAAGACGGATTATAACTTGGGCTTGCAAAGCTGTGTGAATAAGATGTTCTAAAACCGGGAAGTTTATTTCCGTTTTCATGATATTCTTCACTATTTTTCTTTTTCAATAATTCAGTTCTAGCTGAAATGCCATAACTTATGGATTTTAAACCTTCTCTACTTTCAAAATCCATACCTATATGTCCGCCCAAGGTGGTTTTCGCATGACCTTGTTGAAAATTTCCACTCATACTTAAACTGGGACTCATCTTCGCTCCTTTATTTGAACTGATGCCAATATCCATTCCAATAGATCCGCCAAAACTTTTATTGCCACATCTTGCATTAGCACCGATTCCTAAATTAACAGCATATCCTTCATAATTATCGTGTTCTATCTCCATCGACAATGATCCTCCAACATCCAGTGCTCCACCGGCTTCAATTCCTGCATATTCAATATCTAAACCAATTCCAATTCCCTTAGTCTCTTTTTCTTTTATATTTACTTCTTTTCTAAGGCTAACATCACGAAAATCGTCCGGTAATCCTCTTACGTTGCGATTTACGGAACCTGCATTAAGTGACCATCCCAATCCAACCCATGATGATTCATCATTCATCTGCACTTGGCTATTATAGTTTATGGCTATGGGATATCCTCCTACATCTAAAAGTGGAATAGAGTAATTAAAATCACCGGTACTTAGATTGACTAAATTTTCACCTGATGTTTGTGTAAATCCCTGCACTTCAGGTGTGGTAGGCCCACCCGCGTCAGATTTTTGATGAGCCGATTCATTCTTTTTATGTAATTTATTTACAATTCCGGTTGATCGATTTTTAAAAGGCTCCGCAGTCATTACTTTAGATTCGATATCTCTGGTATTTTCTGCATAGACTAAGTTAGGTTTATAATTATTCACAGGTTTAACTTTGATCTGCTGCCAAATTGCTGATGCCTGCAGCCCAAGGTTAGATATTAAAAGAAATATAAGAAAAATGGAAATTACTTTTTTCTGAGTTCTGATCATATTCATTTGAAACATGTTCATGGATTTAGTTTGTATTTAATACTTTGAATTAATCCGGAATCAAAGAGCAATTGCAATTCATAAGGATTCTCTATCGAAGCAATTTTGTTTGCAAGTTTTAAATCGAAGAAATTAAATCCTGGAGCTAAAGGTTTTACAGATTGATCTACTATTTCTCGACGTGCATTCAAAATAGTCACACGCATTGACTTTGATAATTGTTGATTATTGATATAAAAATTTACATTTTTATTTTCAGATTCAACGGTTTCTAGAAATGCTGCATTACTATATAAAAAGAAATATTTTAGACCTTTTAATCTAGGATTATTTATGGCTGTTGTTTCTTCTTCTTTCTCATCTGAATGAACTGGTGGATCATCTTCATGGCAAGGCTTCCATGTAAATTCCCATACTTCAGTCCTGGATATTTCCTTCTTTCCCTCAAGAACACTAACATACCAGGCATATCTTGCGCCATCTTTAAATCCTTGGAATGCAATTGATAATTGATGAATGGGTTCTTTGATAAATGATTCACAATAAAAGCATGGATTGGTTTTAATGGCAGTTAATGCTTTTTGTTGATTTAAAATTTCAACAATACTTATTTTATAGCTTAACTGAGATGGATCAACGTATCCTCTGTATGGGATCCAGGTAAAAATGGGATTTGGGTCACATAATTCATTTTTATCTGCAGGACTTAAGAGAATAGGAGGTGTAACAAGATTCACAGTAACTTGTGTACAATTAGTTGCTAGTAATTTGTTTGATTGAGTTTCATACATACTAATACAAATTGTATACTGACCATTTGGCAATTGGTTAGTTCTAATGATATGGTCTTCAAATTTTTTATTTTTGTAAATTTCATGCTCCGGTTGTAAAGGCGAATAATTATGGGTGTTAAATTGGGTCATTCCAACTTGTAGAATAAAATCTGCGGATCTCACTTCTCCTAATCGGCCAGCCTTTAATTCGGATATCATTCCGATGAGATAGACCTTATTGCCTAGATTAGTGTTATTTTGAATGATGCAATTCCATAAGTGAAGTGACTTAAGTGCCATCTCCTGTGGTCTCATTACAGTCAGACTATATTGAGATCTGACACCAGACAATGAACAGAGAATGATAAGGAATTTAATAATCCATTTCATTTATTGATATTATTTTATTTTATTTAGAAAGAATAAAACATTTTCCCTGTTAAGTATTCCTGTGGTTATTTTAAATTTGAACGGTGCTATTTATTTTAAAACTGACTATTTTCTTGCAGTGGTTTATATTCAATTATAACAAGATGCATTATTCTGTTTTAATAACCAAGATATTAAACTGAACTCCTATGGGCATCGGAGAATTATCTTCGGTTGAAATCTTCCAGGTTTGTGTAACTCCATCATACCAGGTGTAAAAGGAGATTGTTTTTCCTAAATAGGGTAATCCCTTATTGATAAATAACATATCAGTCGACTTATAATTGGGATAACTCAATGTAGTTGCGTTGCCGTTAATATTATTTGGATTTGTGGTATGCCTAAACGCAGTTTTTGTGGGCATTGTCTGATCAACTTTTAGATATCCATTCTTCAATTCAAGGGCATTACCTGGCGGATCCTGACCAGGAGCCACCACTTCCATAAGTGCAGCAGATCCCTTTGAGTAAGATCTGACATGTAAGGTTTGATCGGTTGAATTATTGTTTACTTGATTAATATACAATGCTTCACCTGTACCTAGACTAAATATTTCCATTACTGCTGTATCTTTATTTGTGGCACCTGAAAATACTGCCGACTTATGTGCGCTTGTGACGGAAAGTCCCAGGCTTTTGTTTCCTTGCGCACCAATGCTTAACACGATACCTTCATTGCTGGTTTGATCATTATGTATATATGCGGTCATGTTGGATGCATGGGTATGATTGCCTATGACTTCAAGAGATTGTTTGCTATTACTTGAAATCTTTACGACTGGTTTTTCGCCACCTGTCGGTGAAATATTATTTACTTCAATGGCTTTTTGATCGTTTTGGACATTTATTTGAAAAGCCGTATTTAATCCGCTGTAAAGAGAGAAGTAAGGAAGCATAAATACTTGAGCATCTTTTGGCAACCACTTACTTCCATCGTAGGTTAATACCTGACTATTTGTTGCAGACATCGCATTTATATGATCTCCTAATATTGAATGCTGCTGAATTTCAGAGGTCCCAACTGATTCTGGAACCAGTTGAAGATTTGAGTAGGTTCCTGTAACATCTCCACCAGCAATACTTGTGTTGATGATATCGTCTGAGGAATTTACATCACCCGTATTTGAAATAATACCTGAAGTAATAGAAATGCCGGGCCCTGATGCATAGCTTCCCGGTTCGCCCTTTTCTCCCATATCGCCTTTTTCACCTTTCATTCCGGTTTCACCTTTTTCGCCCATATCGCCTTTTTCACCTTTCATTCCGGTATCACCTTTATCGCCCATATCGCCTTTTTCACCTTTCATTCCAGTTTCACCTTTGTCGCCTTTTTCACCTTGCAAACCTTGGATTCCTTGTGGTCCGGTTGGTCCAATCGGACCTGCAAATGCACTGTTATTAATTTGGCCAACCCCAATTTCATTATAAGGCCCATTTGCAGTTTCTCCACATTGTACAGTTAGATATTTTGGGCCATCATTCCAATTAATGGTGTTGATGTCTCCAAACTCAACGATTCCTGTTCCGACCTGGACAGAAAGAAATCCATATGCATCCGTAACAGGCTGCTGCGTTTCAATGTAAAGTTGGCTACCCGTCGGACTATTGTTTGTGATGATAAATTTTAGATATACAGTAGTATTGGCTTGCACATTTCCAGTTGCATCCCTAACTATAGTTTGGTAATTAAACCCTTGAGCAAATCCACTAACGATATAAATGAATAGTGCAAATGCAGTAATCATATTTTTCATAATTTATATTTTAATTATTTTATTCGTGAATAGATGTTTGTTCTTTTCATTTAGTACCTGAATGATGTAACAGCCAGAATCTAATAAAGCGAGATCTAATTCAGTGGGATTTTCAATGGTGTAAATTTGTTTGCCAAGGACAGTAATCAATTGTACTTTAAAAGTACCGGGTATGTTTCTTTTAAAATAAACTTTATCGTAAGTGGGGTTAGGAAATATTTCGACTAAAGTTTGGTTTAATTCGGATTGGACTTTTGTAATCTGGTTTCCAGAATTCAATGGTGAATCAAATCTGAGCTTGTTGCAATTTCCATATACACTGCTGATGGTGCCTAATGAACTTTGGAAATGATAATTACCGCACTGACCAATAAAATAATCAGTTACCTTGAGTTGAATTTGATGGCATTGAGCTATTGCCGAATGGGTATTCAAAATCAAAACAAATAAGCAAATGAATTTTGTTGCAAATATTTCTTTGTACGAAGACATAATGAAGTTCTTATTGCAACAAAGATCTGCATCAAGAGCCTATGTTTATTAATATGGCCCGCCACATGAATATGCGAAAAAATGTAACATGATAATGTGATTTGCTTTTGAATTGCTCATTACGGCTGATCAGTTCGCACATAAAGGCAATTTTGTAAATAAAATATTAACTCTAAGTATTATAGATGGATAGTTCTATAAATTTAGACTAATTGATGTTCCATGATCACCTGTAGTAATGTTGAGTCTTGCATTTAGAGCTTCTGCGCGGGTTTTCATATTTCTCAAACCATTGCCATGCTTAATGATTTCCGGATCAAAACCAATTCCATCATCGACAATCTGTGCATGAATGGTTTGATCTTTAAAACTAATGCGAAATTTAACATTTTTTGCATTCGAATATTTCGCGATGTTATTAATAGCTTCTTTAAAAATAAGGTAAAAATGCCTTTTCTGTTCAGGATTGAGTTTGATATTTTTTGGAATCTCATCAACTTCAAATTTGAGTGAAATTTCTTTTGACTCAAGCGTTTGGATCGCAAATTCCTGAATTTTTATTATTACATCATTGAAATGATCGTATCTCGGGTTAATGCTCCAAACAATTTCCGACATATTTTGCATGATATCCCCAAGTTTTCTGGAAATGGAAGCATGCGTTTGGTTTCCGGATTTCAGGGCCTCCAATTCACTCAAGATTTTTATTTGAGATAAATTACTTCCCATGTCATCATGAAGATCTCTGGCAATGTTATATCGAAGTTGTTCCAATTTTAGCCTCTGGTTTTCACGGTATTTGAATAATGAATAAATCAAAACAGAAATTAAACTCATAATCAGAATGGTAAACCAACCGGATTTCCAAAATGGAGGTTTAATTATGAAATACAGTTTATAAATATTTGAACTGGGTTTACCAAAACTATCAAATGCACGCACCAATAAATGACTAGTTCCGGGTCCGATACTTTGAAATATCAATTTATTTTCAGACATGGATAGCCAGTTCTGTTGATTTTCCGTTTCAAATGATGGCACAAATTTATACTGATAAAGAATGTCATTTGAATTCGTAAAGTTTAAAATAGTAAAATCAATTTCAATCATATTCTGATAGTGCTTAAGAAGGAGCTTATCATTATGCTTTGGCATTTTTGAAAGAACTCTATCTTTAATTTTAATATCAGAAATGATTATTTCATATTCATATTTATTATTTATATTCTCAAAATTAATTGTGTTTAATGCCTTGTTTTGACCAACGTAGAGCAGATTTTCATTTGGGGATTTTACAATCACAGCACTTGGTTCTTTACCGATTTTTGAATTGTAATAAGAAAACGGTGTCATAACTTTATGAACTAAATCAAATCTTGAAACTCCAAAATCATGACTTAACCATACTGCTGAATCACTTTCTATGGCAATATTTTTGAATCCTAATACCGCTCTTCCGTTGCACTCAGTCAAATTATTTATATCAATGCAATGACTTTTAAGTTCAGCAATCGCAAATCCATATATTGAACTGATGAATATCCTATTTTGTTTTAACAATTCGATTGCTTCGATCTGTTTCATCTGTGAAATTGCTGTGTAATTGTCAGCATCATAGATTTCTAAATTGTGATTATTCAAATTATATCTTACTATGGCATCTGCTTCAGACCCTCCTTTGTTGGAAATTGTGATGATCTCATTATGATCTGTGAATGAAGGCGTCGAAATATATGTTGAAAGTTTATGATGAATTAAACTTGCATTGAACTCAGCGGCTGGATTAATACTATTATTTTTTTCATCGTAATAAAACAATCCTTTTGTTGATGTTAACCAAATTTGATTGGCTTTCTGTGCTGTTACACTTAAAAAGAGTGTACGCTTAGTCTCTTCATTAAAATAATTGGGCTTGTTCAATTGACCGTTTAATAAATTATAAAAAATTACACCATACTTCCCGGAACTAATCCATAATCTATTGAGATGGTCGATGAATATGGCTATTGGATCTGATCCAAACTCCATATACTTTGTTAAATCTGAAGGTAAAGGGAGTCGTTTGTTATTGACAAGGTCATACTTGACGATATCTGCGTAATCATACAGGATGAAAAGAATACTGTCTTTGATTTGTCCTTTTTGAAAACAAAAGTTTCGGATACTGTATTTATTGTAATCGGTTGCAAGATTTAAAGGTATCGTTTTGATGAGTTGTTTTTTGACATCATACTTATGAAGTCCTTTATATGTTCCTATCCATAACATTTGATCAGGAACGGCGAAAAAACTAAATCCGGCACCTGGTATTTTGAAGATGTCATCAATGGTTTCACTATAATGTGAATGGAACTCCTGAGTGGTTTTATTAAATGTATAAATGCCAGATGTAGTTGCCAGCCACAACAAATGCTTTTCATCCTGAAAAGGCGAAGCGCTAATTTTGAGCACTCCATTTTGAAATTTTTGATGGTCAGACCATGAAAAATTTTGCTGTGATCCCGTCCTTATATTAAATCCCGTCATACCATGTGTCCATCCGCCCATCCAAAGAATACTATCTTCAAGAAATGAACAAAAGAATCCATCATCATTATTAATATCCGGCTTGTTTCCCACCCTGTTGTGCAATATATATTTATGAGAGTTAGGAAAATATTCGTACACTCCATAAGTACTTACCAACCACATGATTTGATCACCGCTGATTTCCAATGACATTAAATCAAGATGTGGGATTTTTAAGGGAAAATACTCCAGTTGAAAAGAATTTCCTTTGCAGAAATAGAGTCCTTTACTAGTTATTATCCAAACGATGTCTTTATCTGGAAAATATTTGAATCTATGGTAATGCCGTTGGTTTTGATGATCTGGGAAAACAGGTTTATAAAATCTATTTTCTGTAGGGATGTAAATACTCAACTGATTATTCACATCCATCCAGATTCTGTTATATTTGTCCGATAGGATTTGAGAAATGTAATTGCCAGGTATACTTGTACTGTCTAATGGGTCGTGTTTAAATGTCTTGAAAGTATGTCCGTCAAATCTGACCAATCCGGATTCTGTGCCCAACCACATATATTTATCAGATGTTTGGGTGATGCCTAATACCTGTGAACTGTACAAACCATCTTTAGGCCCAAAGTGATCAAATAATATATTCTGATGGTCCTGTGCGTATATAGGATGAAAATGGAGAAAAACACTTATCCAAAATAGTACGGTGTATGTAGTTGTTGCTTGCAGCTTTTTAAGAATGTTTGAATGTAATATTACAATCTTAGAAACTAAAATATGAGAATTTATTAAGTATTTTATTATTTATGGAATGATATTGAGTAACTAGGAGTGTGACCAAATAAATTTCCTAAAAGTAAACAATTATTTATTTTTTTTCAATGAAAACTTTGTGTATCGCCTCGGTAATAGAATGTACATGTAATTTCTCGTATATTCTTTTTACATAGCTCCTTACAGTGTCAATACTCAGGTTTATTTCTTCAGCCACCATTTTATAGCTCAATCCTTTGGAAAGTAGATTCAAGACTTCAAGTTCACGATCAGAGAGTTTAAAACTTTCTATTGAATTTGGTTTTTGGATGAATGACATTTCTAAAACTTTTCTTGCAATGGAGGGGCTCATCGGTGCTCCACCTTCCATTACTTCCTGAATAGAAGTAATCAAATGTGTCAATGAATATTTTTTAAGAATATATCCGGTGGCACCGGCTTTTAGAGCCTCAAATATGCGGTTATCATCATCAAATACAGTATTCATGATAATTTCCACATTCGGAAATACCTTTTTGACTTCTTTGGTCCCTTCTATGCCGGATTTTCCAGGCATATCAATATCCATAAGTATGACATCTGGTTTAAATGCCATTGTGTTTTCGACGACGTCCAGGCAATTGCCAAATTCCCCGGCCATTTCAAAGTCGGATGTGCTTTTAATGGCAGAAACCAAAACTTCTCTCAATCCTACATTGTCTTCGTAGATAGCAACTTTTATCACCTGGTGAATTCTTAATGATTAAAATATGAACTCTTATACTTTAAGAGCAATGGCAAAATTATAACCAAAATCGTCAATTCTAGAAATTGTGGGCCACATAATGATGTGAATGTCTCAGAATGATCGATATTGAAATTACCGATAAGCGATTTTGTCAATACCAACATGATAAACAATTAAAGATACATTTTAAGAGTATCAATTCATCCCTCCAATTATTTGCTTTATCTATTTTCGGAGTTCTTCAATTTTCAGTGGATTTAAATTGTATTGTGTGAATAGCTTAGCGTTATGAAAGAGCATTTCAGCAATAATAGCTGTGGAAATATTTCTGTTGCGGTCTAAGCTTGAAATGCTGAGTTTATCAAAATATGTGAATTCAGTAAAAGCATGTTCCACGATTTCTGCGATCATCAGCTTTTAATGATGGAGAGATCAGGTAAAATATTTTGTTCTCAGCTGTATTTCAAATGAGTGTGGGTTGTGAGATTAATGAGAAGTTATAGGGCCTGAAATCCAAATTCTGATTTCAGCATTTGCTATTACAAATCCTTGCTCCAGCTACTTCCCAATTTCTAATAGCCATTTAGTTTATTTTGATTGAATGATGTCGAATATATATAATTTTATTTGATAAATGATGTTATTGGCTTTATCTCCAAAAATCTGAAGCCATTTCGCAAGGTATATGGTCGGGTTTATTCTCAATGACTTTGATTAGGATAAAATGGTACAAAAACTCTCTTTACCTTCGCATAGAAATAGAACTATCAAACTGTGAAACGAACCGCATGGCTAATAAGTCTTCTTCTAGGTAATGATTGCTTAGCCCAACAAATGCATTTGATTAACGTTCCTGCAGGCGGAAACTGCTGTTGTGGCCAGTTCACTGAATTGTTCAATCCCAATCTCGATTTTGAAGAACCTCCGGCTCCGGCACCCGGCAATTTGATCCTCTATTCAGCGGGCGAGTTTTTTGGAGGCTGGACCTGTACCCGCGCAACCATCGATCACAAAGATGCTTTTTTTGGAAATCTAAATCTTGGTAATCCCAATGGTCGTTCCAATTTTATTGATCTTCATGGCTCTCCTGGTTTTGGTGCGATCGAATACAATCTGACCGGATTGACACCGGGAAATTTATATCGCATCGAATTCTGGACAGCTCAAAACGGTAGCGGCTATACATCTACCGGTACTTTGAAAATTGCCGGTGGGGCCTGGCTCAATGTGAACTGGACGGTGTCTGTTGATGGTAGTGTCTTTTGGTTTAAAGTGAGTCATGAATTTATGGCTATGGCTTCAACCGCAAGAATGGAATTCAGCAGCGTGGGTGGAAGCGAGTGGGGTGGAACCCTGCTTGACGATATACATATTTTTGAATGTCCCGGCGATCAGGAAGCTCCGGTAGTTTTTAATCCGCCGGAAGATCTTGAGGTCGAATGCGATAAAAATATCCCAAAAGTTCCGGTATTGAATGTCAATGACAATTGCGATCTCAATCCGGATTTTACATTTAAAGAAACGGTCGAACTCATAGATCCATGTACAAAAATCATTACGAGATCCTGGGATATCAAAGATGATTGTGGTAATGTGACCCCGATTCAACAAAAAATTACGGTGGCTGATAAAACTCCTCCGGAAATAAAAAAATCACCGGTTGACGCACTGACTCATTGTTCTGGAGATTTTCAAAAAATATTTACAGATTGGATAAAAAACAATGGGGGTGCATCTGCAGTAGATGAATGTGGGAAAGTAAACTGGCGTTCTAATTATGACCATATTCCTCAAAAATCCTGCGATACCATTCTCGTTGAATTTATTGCACAAGATCATTGCGGCTTGGAAACCAGCGTGTATGCAAATTTTATGGTCTTAGACACAGCAGCTCCTAAATTGAATAAGTCAGTGGAAAACAAAAATATCATTTGTAATCCTTTTTGGAGAGATTCACTCCGTACCTGGCTGTTTTATCATGCATTCGCAGAAGCCAAAGATGATTGTGACACCGTTTTTTGGTCCCATAATTTTAAAGGTGATACAAGTACGTCTCCTTTAAATGTTACTTTTTATTTTAAAGATCGCTGCGGCAATGTAGACAGCACTACTTCGCAATTTATACATAGGGACGGCAGTGATACGACGATCGTAAATATAACTTCATGCAGCATTCAACAGAATACTTCGGATACCTTGAAGTATCAGGGCGCAGGCTGCGATAGTATCGTTATTCTAAATACAATCCAGGTTTTTTCTGATACGATATTACTTCAAATGAACACTTGTGATCCCAATCAAAAAATGCAGGACAGTTTATTTCTCAAGAATGCATCCGGTTGTGATTCTGTTGTTATTACAAGTTATACTTTACATCCTGTCAATGTGCATTACATCCGGGATTCTTCTTGTGCTTATACTGCTGCTTATAAAGATACTTTGCATGTTGCAGGTCAATTCTGTGACTCCCTGATCGTGACGGAATATATACCCTTGCGGAAAGATTCGACATTTTTGATGTCGTCAAGTTGTGACAGCACACAAACGGGCATTTTTACAATGGCTTTGAAAAATCAATTGGGCTGCGACAGCATTGTTGTTTCTCAAGTGAATTTTGCCAGCCGGAGCATCACACATCTCCAATCATTTGAGTGTGGATTGGCAATGTCTTATGCAGATACCATCATTATTCTAAATACTTCATGTGATAGTCTGGTAGTTACAGAACATATTCCTTTACGAGTAGATAGTCTGTTTTTGGATTCGCGTAGCTGCGATTCAACAAAGGTCGGATCGTTTATGAATCGGTTTACAAATTTGCAGGGTTGCGACAGTATCGTTTTTCAGACGGTAATTTTGGATCCAAGCTATCATGGGCTGGTGTTCAAATCAAGTTGTAATGCGTCTGATACCGGTGTCATAAAAAATTATTACAAAAACCAATATGGCTGCGATAGTATCATTGAAGTCAGGACAACACTTTTAAGATCGGATAGCTTGTTTGTTCAAAAATTCAGCTGCGACCTATCTCAAGTCGGAACATCGAGTCAGTTTTTAAAAAATCAGTATGGCTGCGACAGCATTGTTACTACGAAAACTGATTTCGTAAAGCCGGATACGAGTTATCAACAAAAACATACATGTCGGTTGAATCAGGCACGGATAGATACCCTGATCATTCAGGGCGTATTATGCGACAGTGTCCTTATTATTGAAACAAAGTTTGTGGCTTCCGATACAAGTTATTTGCAAGCCAAAACTTGTTTTTCCTGGAAATCGGGATTAGATAGTACTTTGCTCATCAATCAAAATGGCTGTGATTCGCTGATCTATATACAAACCTCTTATGAGCCCTTGCGATTGCAAATTACAATAGATTCTATAAGTTGTTTTAATGCGGCTGATGGAAAATTGCATATCAAAAATTCTGGT
Organism: Saprospiraceae bacterium; assembly: GCA_016719615.1. Lineage (NCBI taxonomy): Bacteria > Pseudomonadati > Bacteroidota > Saprospiria > Saprospirales > Saprospiraceae > Saprospiraceae bacterium. The sequence continues at coordinate 2,155,268 of JADJYQ010000001.1, read as the reverse complement.
GATTTTGGAAAAAATTTCAATGTTATATTAAACAGTTCGAATCTTGGATTTTTGACGACGATTAATCCATTGAGTTCCGGAAACTACCAACTGTTTGTTCAGGATAGTGCGGGCTGCGTAACTGACACACTCCAGTTTAGTTTGATGAATCCCGAATTGCTAACGACAGACTTGGGTGCGGATCTTTTAGTAGCAGCTAATGAAAATATTCAATTAAAACTGAACTATAACCGTAAGCCGCAAATCATCCAATGGTTTCCACCAGGTTTGACAAATTGTACAAATTGTGATCAAATTAACTTTACGACCGATAAGGATTTATGGGTATATGCCTTGAGCCTTGACGAACGTTTTTGCCCATCACAGGATTCTGTATTTATAAGAGTTCGAAAGCAAAGTCATGTATATGCACCCAATGTGTTTTCGCCTAACGGTGATAATATAAACGATTATTTTTATCTGATGGGATCAGAGAATGTTGTCATTGAAAGTTTCCAAATATTTAATCGATGGGGTGAACTTCTTTTTAATAATGAAACAAGTATCATTAATCAACCGGATAGTGGCTGGGATGGGAGTTTCAAAGGCAGTAAGATGAATCCAGGTGTATTTATCTATTATGCCAGGGTTCGGCATCCGAATGAACAAGTCCAAGATTTCAGCGGAGACTTCAATTTGATACGATAAATTCGGATAAAGATTGTTGAAAATGTATTTTTCCAATAGGCTTGGCATAGGCTTTACCCTGAATTGAGGGCGAGACACCTATGACTTTCCCCATTGGTTTATTGTAGCTTAGTCTTTAGAGTAAAATGAATTTTATGATTTCTGTTTTATTCAATTAATATTGTAATTTGTGATTCCGTTACTATGAGTGAAATTATCATCTACCAGTCACCCGATAAAAAAATTCAGGTTGATGTTCAATTAGAGTTTGATACTGTATGGCTTAATCAACAACAAATAGCTGACGTTTTTAGCACAAAACGTCCTGCGATTACCAAGCACCTTAAAAACATCTTTTCATCTGGTGAACTCGATGAACTTGTGGTTAGTTCCATTTTGGAACAAACCACTCCGCATGGCGCGATTAAAGGGAAATTCCAGATTAAGAAAGTAAAATTTTATAATCTGGATGCCATTATTTCAGTAGGATACAGGGTCAATAGCAGTCAAGCTACTGCCTTTAGGGTATGGGCGACCAATACATTAAAGTCTTATTTGGTAAAGGGGTATGCTCTAAATGAAAAAAAGTTGTTGCACTTGCAGCAAAATATGCAAGATTTGGAAAAAGCGCTCTCCTTAATCCAAAATTCGGCACTATCGGAAACACTTCATTTGAATGAAGCTAAAGGGCTTTTGGATATACTCAGCTACTACACCAGAAGTTTTATACTGCTCAACCAATATGACAGCCATAAGCTGCAAGCTGGCAAACTCAATGTAAACATTACTTATGAAATACAATACGAAGAAGCCAAAGCAGCAATTAGTGAGTTAAAAAATCAACTGATTTTAACGAGTGAAGCCACAGAACTTTTCGGAAATGAAAAGGACAATGGATTTAAAAGTTCTTTACAAAGTATCGTCCAAACTTTCGATGGTCAGTATTTATACCCCAGCATCGAGGAGCAGGCTGCACACTTGCTTTATTTTGTGATCAAAAACCATTCTTTCAATGATGGGAACAAACGCATTGGTGCTTTTTTTGTTTGTTTGGTTTCTGGAAAAGAACAGACACCGCTTTAAACCTTCGGGGAGTTAAAAATTAATGACAACGGACTTACGGCTATTGCCTTGTTGGTGGCCCAAAGCAAGCCGGAGGAAAAAGAATTGATGATTCAACTGATTGTAAATTTAATTTCGGGTTAAAATGGAGTCGGCGAAATGGATCTCCATACCATTCTTCTGCACATACTCTTTTCTATAAATTATAACATAAAACAAGCCCTCCGCAAAAATTTCTTACAGAGGGCTTATTAGTATTTTGCTTCAAGTTTATTTAGAGAAGCAATAGTAATTTTGAGGACTACTTATTTCACACAAGAATTCAATGCATTGACATAAAAGTTCAAATTCGTATGCAAATCACTGAGGTTGCAATTGGTCATCACATACAACTGTAAGGTTCCAAAGTCTATGAGCATTTCTTTAGAGCCTGCAGCACCATTTTTTGCATAATAATTTCCTTTTGACCAACTTCCTGTCCAGTCAAAACCAAGACGTTCCTGACGCATGATTTGGTACATAGACTTGGATACAATTTTACCTTGAACTGCCGCGCTAATGACTTGCCCATATTCACTGGCACTGATGTAAAGGCCACCGGGTCCTGAGCCATAATTGCCGTCACTTTTATTGCTGCCTTTTTCACTCATATTAAGGCTTGTATAAAATTTATTTCCATTTTCAGGATTCATCGGACCGTTGTTGTTCCAGGCACTAAAGGATACTTTATCCCAATATTTTAATCCCGCCGGTTTGAATACAAGATTTCGAAAAGAATTTAAAAATGCGATCGCAAGATTGTCTTTCAGTTTATTTGTATCAGATTCTAAAGTTTTAAGTTGAGCAAGATAATTGGGATTTTCTAATTTACCGATCATGTATGGTATGATGTAATGCGGAAGAAAATAGTTTATGTTGTCATAATCCCGTACTTTATTATTGTATTCGGCAATATCAATGCCACCCTCAACGGTGCGTTTCACATGCGCATATTTGTTGCCATACTTAAAGAGTCCGGTTTCATGCGCGAGCAATTGTCTGAATGTGATCTTTTTAAAATCTGCATGTGGTTTCCAATTCGTTGGAAAATATGGATGAATTTTTTCATCAAGCGTTTTACCATTTTTTTCCAACATCTTCGCAACTACCAAAGCCGTCGCATATTTGGTCGTACTTGCTATACCTTGTCTTTGTTGTGCGCTGTGAGCTACTTGAGGTGCATCGACAGGCCTGCGTGCCCAACCTTTTCCTCCTGTTCCATTGTAATAAATCTGATTGTTGTTGTAGATTACATAAGACAGACCTGAGACTTGATTTTTGTAGTTGTCTTCAATCAATGTGGCAAACTTTTTCACATCAATGGTGTACGCGGCAATATCGCCAGGTCCGCGGGTACTTAGATCAACAGGCTGATCAATTGTTTCTAAGGTTTCAATATCTTTTTCGCAAGAGCTAAAAGAAATGAGCAATAATGCTGAGATGGTATAAAGAGCAGTGTTTAAAATTGAATTTTTCATTGTTTAAATTTTAATGGTTAATTAATAATTGACGATGCAAATTTGAGCTTAGGGCCATCGAGCAGATACAACATGAAAGTAGATAAATGAAAATTGGATCATTTTGACCCCCATGATACCCTAAAAGGCTTTGGTATAAGGATTTTAAGTTCTTTTGCTTTATTCAGTTGTTTGAAATCAGATGATCGCAAGCTACCTATACCAATATGCCCGCATTCGCCAAAACTGGGTATTTCTCAGAACAATACATGTATCAGGTCAACGACTTGTAGGATACCAACCTGAAAATAGATAAAAGATTAATATTATCTTCAGGCATCGAATTGGATTTTAAACCCATCTTAGTTATATGAAGAATCATTACCCGGGTCTATTGGCATTTTTATGCTTTTTATTTTTGAGTCCAGCGAATATATTATTCGCTCAATGCGCTCCAAATCTCTCTCAAACCTGTAATGCAACGAATTTGCTTTGCGCTTTGGATGAACTCAACGGTCTGGTTTGTTCCAATACCAGTCCCATACCCAGCAGCTGTTCGCCCATTTGTTCGCAAGGGGGTATCGCCGAAAATACGAGTTGGTGGGGTTTTATGGGAAATGGCGGAAATGTATCCATAACACTGGATGTAGGGGCATGCAACAATAACCAGGGACTTGAATTTGGAATCCTGCGGGGTTGCAATTGTTCAACCCCTGTTGGGTGTAAGTCTTTACCCTGTGTCTCACCGGGTAGCTCTTGGACGATCAATGCCAGTGTACAGAAATGTGTTTCTTATTATTTGTGGATCGATGGTTGCAATGCTGATGTTTGCGATTTTACGATTTCAACTACAGGAGGAGCTGTGGCCACATTGGAACCTCTTGGCTTTATTAATAATGTAACAAGTGGGGTCATTGAAGCTTGTTTAGGTGCATGTAATTACCATTTTTTTGTGGATGAAAAGAATGACGGTTGTTTTGTTCGTTATCTCTGGACATTAGATGGGGCATACATAAATTCCGAGCGCAACACCTACCTTGATTTGCCGAAAGAAGGAGATTTCGAACTTTGTGTAACTCAGGAATTATTAAACTCCAAGGATCAGACGGTTTGCGCGCAGGAAACGAAATGTGCGACCATTAGAGTTCAAAAATCTCCGGATAGATTTGGTCCGCCCCGCAATATCTGCTGGGAATCTGCCTTCCCGAAGGGATATAAATGGTTTAATCAAACTATTTATTCCACCGGTGAATACCGTCAAAAACTTTCTGATGCAACCTGCTGTTCATACGATTCTATTGTCCAATTTAATGTCTTGGATAAGCCACAACCCGAAGTGGTTTATTATATAAGCTGTGATAATAGCCCTTACACAGATATCCTTGGTCGAAAACACAGTCCCTGTTTGTTTTTTAAAGAGATTACCCTTCAGAAAACTTCTTCCCCCTATAAATGCGATAGTTCGATTTTTCTGACGGCTTTAAATGTGAATTATACTCCTTCGTGGTCAGTGAATTGTTTGGGAACTCAAGTTGAACTGTTACCCAATATCAAAATTTTATTTCCATGCAATGCCGGCGAAACCTATGAGTTTGATTACAGCTGGTACCTGAAAAATGATTCGACAAAACTGATCAGTAAAGACGAACGTTTGTTAGTTCCGGCGGCAAATGAAGATTATATCTTGAAAGTAGATGTCATTGCAAACATAGGTTCAGAATCTGCAATATGTACAAAGACTTTTTATGAATCGATAAACGAAGGAAACGTCACCCCGGAGTGTTTTCCTGTGGCTGGCTCCAAGGTTTATTGCTTTGATCCCGTAGGTGAATATTGGATCGATGGATTCATTCAGACCCCGGTCAATTTTTATAATTGGACGGTAGTTGGCGGACAAATTATATCCAATCCGGATAGTCAGTCTGTTAAAGTTTCCTGGAACTTAAACGCAGGTGATACAGGTAAAATTTGTGCTTCTTACAATGTAGAATGCGGCATGAGTTGCGAGAAATGCATCGATGTCCTTTTTGAAAGCAAAATAGCAGGAGAGGATTTTGCGCAAAGAAGTCTGACTGCATATCTGGATGCCAAAGCACATCCGAATGGAACGTGGAAACTCATTAGTGGGCCGAATCAGGTTCATCTGTTTGAACCCATGAATCCGCGCACAAAAGTATCCGCATTTAATTACGGTTATTATTGTTTTGAATGGTCTGTGACGGATAACAATTGTACTTTAAGAGATACCCTCTGTGTTGATTTTTATTTCGCGAAGAAGGCAAGCCCGGATTATCCGGTAAGTGGTTTCGAACGCAGAAACAGAACTGTAGTTCATAAAGTTGAAAGTTCACTTGAAATAAATACGCCAACGCTTATAAACTCAAATGGGAAAACTAAGGTATCCATTTATTCCAATGAGCCTAAAACCCTTCATTACCATTGGTTTGATTTATATGGCAGGAAAATAAATCATGATGTCATTTCTCTGAGTCCGGGATTACATTCTTATGAAATTGTTTCGCCTGTTGATGCTGGAATTTATTTTTTATCGGTAAAATCAGAAGACTTCCAGAATTTACTCAAGGTTTGCGTAATGGATTAATCATTGAATAATTAAGAATTGAAATCTATTATATTTCAGCAATTGTCAATAGATCAATTATTATTCATAGTCGTATTGTAATTTCTTGCCTTAAAAACGATCAATGCTTTCGGACAAAAAGTGGTAAAACTTTAATTGATTTCTGCTTCGATTGAATGTGGAGAAAATAGATTCCGGAATTTATGGATTCGGGAAGCTGATAATATAAATGATGCCGTGATGCTGAAAATGAATATTGGTTAGTAAAAGTATACAAGGCTTGTCCGAAATGATTGCATAACGCAATTGTAAGCGTTTGTTCTTTAGTCAAAGTAAATCCCAAATTAAAATGCTGCGTTGTGGGATTTGGATAAAGCTCTAATCGATCTATGTTCAAAGACTCCGCAAAAGTACCGACGGTCAGACCTGAGTGATATCTGGCTACTGCAAAATCCAGATTTGTACCATTCTCAGCTTCCCCTGCAATCACTATTTTGCCATCCGGCTGGATGGCAATTGCAAAGGATTCATCTTCACTTTTACCGTTACCGATAGGCGTGATCACCACGCCATCACCGCTAAATTCTTTGTCAAGGACACCAGATTCGGTAAATCTTGCAAGACCAAAGTCTGCATCAGTTGCGGGTTGAGCTGCCTGGCCCGCTACTAAAATTTTGCCATCTTCTTGCAATACCATGGCAGAGGCTTCATCAAATCGGGTACCTATGCCTTGGACAACAATTCCATCATTGCTGAAACTCTTATCCAAACTTCCATCCATTAAATATCTAACGAGTGCAAAATCATTTCCTGATTGATGATAAGTATAACCTGCTACTATTATTTTTTGATCTTTTTGTATTGCAACGGCATAAGCTCTGTCCCTATCTGGTCCAATATCGGTGATGATTTTTCCATCTCCGCTAAACGAAACATCAAGCATCCCATTTTCTAAACATCTTATAGTAGCTATTTGATCTAGAAAATCAGATCCGGTATAACCTGTCAGCACAATTTTTCCATCAGTTTGGACAGCGATTGCAGTCCCGAAATCAGGACTTGGACCAATATTATAATTGGCTTTGCCATCTGCATCAAAACCGAGGTCGGGACTTCCATCCATATTTATGACTGCGATGGCAAATTCTTCTCCCTGGGCACCAAGCGTTTGCCCCCCTAAATAAATTTTATTGTTAAATACCTGCATGCTGTAACAAAAGTCATCTAACTTATTAAAATCAATATTTAATTTGCCATCACCACTGAAGCTGGTTTGTAATCTTCCATCAGCGGTAATCATGACGAGGGCAAAGTCATAAGAATTTCCAATAGAGGCAGATCCAGAAATAAGTATATTTCCGTTGTTCAATACGATGACAGATCTTGCTTCATCATCGCCTCCGTTAAAATCAATGACCAATTTCCCATCGCCGCTAAAACTGTTATCAGGAGTTCCGTCAGAATTATATCTAACAATTGCAAAATCGCTTTGAGATCCATTTACAGTTGAACCAACGACAATAATCTTTCCATTCGCTTGTGTTGTTAGGCCAAAGGCTCTGTCATCACCAGAACCTATCATACTTGTGAGTTTGCCATCGCCGCTGAAACTTTGATCTAAACTACCTGACTGGGATTGTACACTATTTTGAACAATTAAAAGAAGAGATAAAATTGTAAATGAGTATATTTTAAAGTTATTTTTCATAATCTTCGCTTGATATTTAAAATGCAAATTAAGAATTATTGGATGTTTTTGAAAATTTTTAAAAAATGAGAAAAAATTTGTAATTTTCATGGTTAATGCATTTGAAACATCGCTAAAATGGACGTCATGAAATTTATTCGTATTTGCATTTTGGGAATAAGCTTTTGGTTCATAAATCAGTCGCTGATGGCACAATGCTTCAGTTGTTTGGCAGCTCCTCCCGGAACCATATGGTGTGACGATTTTGAAATCAACATTCCATTTGATCAAAAATATTTTGAATACAACAATAATGGCGGAGATTTTGTCCGATTAGATCAAGTGGGGCGAGATCAATCTTATGGAATGCGCGTAAAATGGCAGCAAGGTGAAGTCGGTGCAGGATCTTTGTCCAAATCTTTTGGTAAAACCCCCGATAGTTATATCGGCAAAAATGCAGCGCGTCCCGGTGAAACATTTCATGAAATCTATTGGCGCATGGATGTCAAATCCCAGGATGGTTGGGTAGGTGGCGGTCCGGCAAAATTGAGCAGAGCCATGTGTTTAGCTAACAGCAATTGGGCACAAGGTATGATGGCCCATCTATGGTCTGGTGGTCCGAATGATGATTATTTAGGAATGGATCCTGCAACAGGCATAGGAATCGATGGAAAATTAAAAGCTACTAAGTATAATGACTTCTCAAATTTGCGTTGGCTTGGGTTCAAATATGGAAATATTCCACTTTACAATTCTGAGAATTCCGGCAATTGGTATTGTATAGTTGGACATGTCAAATTAAATACGCCCGGGCTCAAAGATGGAATTTTTGAATTTTGGATCAATGATACACTCCAGGCATCCTCGACCAATTTGGACTGGCACAGCAGTTGGAATAGTGATCCAAACAATTTACATATCAATGCCATATTTTTCGAAAATTACTGGAACGCCGGATCACCAACAGAACAGGAAAGATATTTTGACAATCTCGTGATCAGTACCAAGCCTATACCTTGTGCCTGCAACGTGACATCAGCACAAAATCAAGCTAATAAGCAAAGGCTGAATCTTTTTCCAAATCCTGCTGTAGATGAAATTCAACTCAATTTACCGGATGCTGTTTTTCCACTTGAAATTTCCGTTTACGATCTTATGTCACAGTTAATTTTGAAAAAGAAAATTCAAGATCAGAATGAAGTCATACAACTTCAGGATTTTAAAAATGGATTGTACTTTTTACATATAACAGGCATGCCTTCTGTAAAATTTATGGTGCAGCATTAGTTGGCTGCATGAATTGCATGTCTACTGGCAAACTTTACAAATTCTTGGCGCTTGAATATTATCCTTACCATTCCTAAACCTGTCTGATTTATTTTTATTTGACATTCTAAGTATCATGTATGCTTTAAACTCCTTCGTTCAATATGGAATAAATTGCCTTATTTTACGCAATGTTCCGTTTAAAAAATGCCATCGGAAGTTCACCCTCCTTTTTTATACCCATTTTCCTCTTTTTTACAATTGGGATTTTGGTACATTTCTATCTGCCTTACGACGTCATTTCTTTAGAGGTCAATAAACGAAACACTTATGTGTTGGATGTTTTGTTTAAAAATATTACGCATCTCGGCGATGGCATTTTTGTTGTTTGCATAGGTTTAATGGCATTTTGGATCAATAGAGTTGTTGCTCAAAAAATACTGGTATCTTATGGATTCGTCTCCATTATTTGTACAACACTCAAACAATTAATATTTAAAGGAATGCCCAGACCAATTGAACATTTTAAAGATATCCAATCTGAGTTAAACATGATTGAAGGATTTCAGCCCAACCATTTAAATACTTTTCCATCGGGCCATACTGCTGCAGCATTTGGATTGTTTACAGTTCTGGCTTTTTATATTAAAAATCCTTGGTTACAAGGTGCCTTTGCGATCCTTACCATATTTATTGGCTTTTCAAGGGTATATCTTTTTGAACACTTTTTAAGAGACGTCCTGGCAGGTGCATTGATTGGCTGTTTATCTGCTATTTTAACGGAGTATATATTCAATAAGAAAAGGAGTTAAACAAATTGCATCCTTCTGTAAATTGATAAAAGCCACCAGCAAATGAATTGTGGTTCTAGTCAAGGATATAATCAGCTCAAATCATGAAAATTTTCAAAAAGTCCTATAGCATCCCTTTCTTTGTGGCTTATTTGTATAAAATCACTTAAAGTAGTCAGTTTGCAAGCTATTCTAAAAGAAATTCAAAGTAAGTGGAAGCAGGATGCTACAGAATGGAGATTTTGGTTTTTAGCCATATTTACATTCATATGCGCAATGCTATTTTTTCTTAATGTGGGCAATTATCTGGAGTTTATCGAGTCCAGAAAGGGTTGCAGTTTAGACGATGCCGTCTTAAATTTATTGACAGCAAGTAATGTTTCTGATTACATTTTCTTTATTATCTATGCCGGAGCAGTTACAGTTATCTTATATTGTATTCAAAGTCCGTGGACCATCTTATATACCGCACAGATATTTTTGCTGATGAACATTATCAGAGGCTTTTGCATGTACGTGACCCCGCTCGAGCCCCCACTGGACATCATACCATTGCATGACCCATTGTTGATCACTTATGTATATTTGGAGAATCCTAAATTGAAGGACCTGTTTTTTAGCGGGCACACTGCTACATTAACTGTTTATTGCCTCATATTCAGGAAGCAATTGCTGATGCAGAGAATATTTAAAGGATTGACCATAATGATGGGCTTCCTACTACTCATTCAACATTGTCATTATACCATTGATGTGATCGGAGCAATACCCATGGCTTACTTCTCATATTTGATCATGAGATCTTTTTGGAAGAAACTTAAACTTCCGCTAGATAAAACCTTGTTTTAGCGAAGGCATATCGCATTTTCTCTATGGTCGAAACCAATAATTGCGACTTATATTATTAATTTAAATATGTGTTTTATTATTGAATGGTAATTTTATACACATTATATATTAATATAATATATAAGTATATTAACTACAAAATTTTGTATTTGTTTGTCAATTGTACAGAACTGTTTATCTTTGCTGATTCAAATAAGACGATGAAATGAGTTCTCTTGAGCGTAAGGTAAGTACGATTTCCGGCCAGGTTAATTTCCTCAAGGATCACCACATATATCTGTTTTACAGAGAGTTGCATTCAGCTCAGGATACGGAAATGTGCTATAATGGGCGAAAGATCCTCATGTTTGGGTCTAATTCATATCTTGGATTAACCACACACCCTCGTGTTAAAGCTGCGGCAATACAAGCTATAGAAAAATACGGAACTGGTGTTTCAGGATCAAGATTATTAAATGGCAATTTGGGCATTCATCGCGAACTCGAAGAGCGTCTTTCTGCATATTTAGGAAAGGAAGATACTGCAGTTTTTAGTACGGGTTTTCAGGCTAATTTGGGTGCTTTGCCACCTTTATTAGATCGGACAAGTTATCTGATCATGGATAAGTTGAGCCATGCTTCTATTATCGAAAGCGCGACTTTATCTCATGCAAAGAAGTTGAAATTCGAGCACAATGATGTGGTCTCTTTGGAAAAAATTCTTTCCAAAATTGATCCCGAAGCATTTAAAATTGTCGTTACCGAAGGAATTTTTAGTATGGATGGGGATATTGCTCCACTCCCGGATATAACCAGGGTTGCCAGACAACATGGTGCCATGATTATGGTCGATGATGCACATGCCATTGGGGTTCTTGGAAAATTCGGAAGCGGGACTTCTTCGCATTTTGGAATCACAGACCAGGTAGATATCATCACTGGAACTTTCAGTAAGTCTTTAGCAGCTTTGGGTGGATTTGTATCCGGAGATAAAGGTCTCATTAATCTCATCAAACATACCTCACGAGCACTGCTTTTTAGTGCGGGTTTGCAACCAGCTTCCGTCGCTGCAGTGTTAGCAGCTTTGGATATTATGGAAGAACAACCGGAATTGATTGGACAATTGTGGGAGAATACCCATTATTCAATCAAAAAGCTTAAAGATATGGGCTTGGATGTAGGTAAAGCAGAAACCCCAATTATCCCTATTTACATTCGCGACGATCAGAAAACTTATACCATCGCTAAAAATTTGTTTGACGATGGCGTATTCATAAATCCTGTGGTTTCACCAGCCACAAGTGCAGATTCTGCTTTGATTCGTTTCTCAGTGATGGCAACACATACACATGCCCAGATCGATTATGCGCTCAATAAAATTTATGATCACGCAAGAGCATTGGGCGTTGTCTAAAGAAATCGGCATATAATGCTTGCAGTATACCCTGTCCGCACTCCATCAGACCGCAAGGAATTTATTCAATTTGTTTATCACTTATACAAAGATGATCCCAATTTCGTACCCGAGCTTTTTATTGCTCAGCGGGATCATATGGATGAAAAAAAGAATCCTTATTTCGAACACGCAAGTGCAGAATTATTTCTGGCAAAACGAGGTGATGAAATTGTAGGTCGGATTGCAGCGGTAAAAGATGATTTTTTAATCGAATATACCGCAGAAAAGGTCGGCGTTTTCGGCTTCTTTGACTGTATAAATGATGTAGAAGTTGCGAATGCTTTATTAAATGCAGCTTCTGCCTGGTTGAGATCACATCAACTAGAATTTATGGAGGGTCCCTATAATTTTTCAACCAACCATACCTGCGGCTTGCTGGTTGAAGGATTTCATGTTCCTCCTTCCATTATGATGACCTATAATAAACCGTATTATCTGAATTTGTTGGAAAACTATGGCTTGTCTAAGAAAACAGATGTCATTGCCTATCGTATAAATGCTGTTGATTTTCCGGAAAGACTCAAGAGAAGTATTCTTCTTTTGGAGGAAAAATTCAGGAGAAGCGGAATTATTATTCGCAAGCTCAATCTTAAACAATTTGATGAAGATGTTCGGAAAACATTAGGTGTATATAATAAAGCCTGGAGTAAGAATTTGGGATTCGCGCCTATGACCGATAAGGAATTTCTACATGCTGGCAAGGATATGAAAATGATCATGGATCCCAATTTGGTGCTATTGGCAGAAAAAGAAGGTGATTGCATCGGGTTTTCGTTGACATTGCCCGATATTAACCAGATTTTGATTAAAATCAAAAATGGAAATTTACTTCCGTTTGGCATTTTTAAATTGCTCTTCGGGCGTAAAAAAATCAACAGTGTGCGCATCATGGCTTTGGGAGTGCTCGAAGATTACAGAAGACTTGGAATCGATGCTTATTTCTATGCCAAAGCATTTGAATATGTGAGTCAACATAAATACTTAAAATCAGGCGAAGCGTCCTGGATATTAGAAGATAATCCTGAAATGAATAATGCAATTCTCAAAATGGGCGGTAAAGTGGAGAAAAAGTATCGATTTTTCAGAAGTATGCTAAAGTAATGTCGTAATTTTATTGAAAATTTGATTTACTTTAGAACCATGTGCTGCTAATGAAACTTTTTTAATTAAATATTTGTTTTCAACATATTAATCAATTGACATGGCAAAGAGCTTCGTATCCAATTCTTCCGAATCACCAAGAATGTTTAAAAGCGATATTCTTGAAGCCGTTTCAAAGGTTCATTTTTCAATTCCGCTGGTGGTTTACCTTCCACTTATCACATTTCTGGCCTACAGATCTTTTTCTTTAGGCAATAACTTGATAGATTATACACTCTATTTCCTATTGGGCTTATTTATTTGGACCTTGACAGAATACGTATTACACAAACATGTATTTCATTTTGTGCCCAAGTCAAAATTGGGCTTGCGATTGCATTTTATTTTTCATGGCGTTCATCACGATTATCCAATGGATAGACTTCGATTGGTAATGCCACCTGCAGCTAGTTTATTAATTGCAGCATTTTTCTATTTTCTGTTTTCTCAATTTTTTGAGCCTTTGCATTTATTTGCATTTTTTGGTGGATTTTTATTGGGTTATTTGTTTTATGATATGACCCATTATGCTATTCATCATTTCAATTGGAAACACCCCCTGTTTGTAAAAGTAAAGAAGCACCATATGCTGCATCATTATCACGATTCAACCAGAGGTTTTGGCGTGAGTTCAGCACTTTGGGACCTTATTTTGGGTTCAAATTTCAAGGAAGAGTCTGAAAATAGGGTCGCCTGAGTTTGCAAATTTTGGTTTAATAGATTTACTGGTTTTCATTTCATTGATCCATCATTTTTTTGCAAGTTTTAGTTTTGCAAATTCATCGCAGAAATTGCACATGAATGCGCTGGCAGCGTTTTATGAATTTGATGGCTCTTGTAATAGAGATTGAGCACTTTAAAATTCTAATCTTATAATTAGTTTTTGTTTCCATATTTATAAATGAATACCAACTATGATCTTTAAATCCATAAGATTGCCATTTGTTCCAAATGCTGTTTTTTTCATCTTTTTACTTCCCTTATTTGCTTATACGCAGGTAGTCAATATCAGAATTGATCCGAATCAGATTTACCAAACGATTGATGGTTTCGGGGCGTTTGAAAGTGATGCGGATATCAATGCAAGCTGGTGGAACGATTTGTATTTTGAAGATATGGAGTGCAGTATTTATCGCGTGGATCTCACGCCACAACTCAGAAGTCCTTATTCGGATTTGAGTTATTATTCTCCCTGGTTTATGGGGTCAGCAGTTAAAAATATATTTAACCTGGAAGATCCGGCAAATCCCAACGGACCTGAAGGGAATAGAGTCAGAACTTATACCGGTCCACAAGATTATTCAAGATCATTTGGTGGAAGAAATGCGCCTATTGCAGTTATGGGACCAAATATTGAGCAAAATTTACAATATTTCATTTATCGGGCGAACCAAGCTATTCAAACCGGGAAATCCAAAACTAAGGACTTAGGAGACTTCAAATTAATAGGAAGTATCTGGTCCCCTCTGCCGTGGGTTAAAATCGCATCGGGTAATGTCTACCGCGAAAACTGGTGGCCGGGGCCGGTTGCCAATACCGCTTGGCCATTTGTATGGGGCGGCAATTTTGCTGGTGGTAGATTAGATGTCTCAGAAACGCCTTTACAAGTTTTTGACGATAGATCTGTTGGCGGTGCAGGCGCAACTTCTGCTTTGACACAATTTGCTCGCAGCACGGCAGCTTATATTTTAGGATACCAGAGATATTACGATGTTCAGTTTTATGCTATAAGTATTCAAAACGAACTGAACTTCGAACAGTTTTATAACAGTGCCACCTATCCGCTTTCATCTCAATATATCGCTGCAATAAAAGCAGTGCGGAAAGAATTTGATAAACATCCGGAATTGCAATCCATTCAAATTATGGGCCCGGAAGATTTATTAGGTGGTGATGCATATGGCATGTGGGAATATGGGAGTTCTAATGGGCCTATCCATAAAAATCTTCAATACTTGCAGAATATTGAAGCGGATACTGCGGCCAAAAGAGCTTTGGCTTTTTATTGTATCCACGGATATGCCAACGATGGGGTAACGAGTTCCGGCGCACAAGCAAATTTATGGAATTGGTGGGTGAATGGTTGGACAGCGAGTCCCGCACCCGGCGTCCCTGCTAACGTAAAAGGATGGGATGGACCGCAAAAAAAATCCTGGATGACGGAAACTTCAGGTGAACATCCCGATTGGATTTTTCCGAAGTCCGGTTACCCGGGCGAAGGTGCTTTCGGTCTTTCCGTAAGAATTCATCAGGCTTTGACCACCGGAAAAGAGAGTGCCTGGATTTATTGGACTTTCAGCGATACTGATAATGCTGGGAATGTGAGTCTTTATGGTTTGACAAATGCCACACATGGTGCCAACGCTGCCAAATACGTTGCAGCCAAACATTATTTTAAATTTATTCGGCCCCGTTCTAAAAGAATAGCTGCGAATGTGAGTGGTAGCAACGCTGTATTGGCAAGTGCATATTTTAATGAGGAAAATAAAAAAATGACGATCGTCATGATCAATACATCTTCAACAACCCAAACAACTGCAATCACTTTGCCTGTAGGTCATTTAGGGGTGGAGACTTATACTTCGAAAGAAAATAATTTATGGCAAAAAGGGATGTTGCAGGCAGGAGCAGGAAGCCTGACTTTTTTGATGGATCCTTATTCAGTTCAAACCTGGGTGATCAATTATCCGCCTACTTCTTCGCATGAAAAAATTGAATCTATTGAATATGCAGAAGTTATCCCCAATCCTTTTACTCAATTTGCATTTCTGCATTTGGATTTAAAGGAACAAACAACATTAAAATTAAAAATCTACGACGCGGCTGGTCATTGTGTTTTTGAAGATGAAGCTTTGCGATATCTCAATAGTGGTAAACATCAAATTAAAATTGAATTGGAGTCACATTTAAAAGGAGTTTATTTTTTGAACATTGAAAGTGGATTTTCTTCGGAGTTCAAAAAAATCTTGATTTTATAAAAGCTTTTAAAAATTCCACTATCAATTTATTTAAGGTACATCACGTGATTCCGGCACTTACTCTATTCCTGAAAGTTTGAATGCTGGTAGACGGTTCTTTCTGCCGCCAGATATGGATTTCGAAGGTATAACGCGGAGAATAAGGTGATAAGAAATGGGATTATTCAGCTAAAACGCGATAATGCTCCAAGCTTTTAGCTTTATGCTTTAAGCTAATCATCTCCAAATTCATTCGTATCTCTATCTTTGTGCAAATTGGATGATAACCCATAAAATCGCAACTGCATGCCATTATTGCTGGTAACCGGCTCTTCCGGGCTTATCGGATCAGAAGTCGTTCGCTATTTTGATCAAAAGGGATGGACCATTTATGGCATCGATAATAACATGCGGGCAGATTTTTTTGGTCCAAAAGGAGACACCCGGTGGAATCAAAAACAACTGCAAACAGAATGTAAAAATTTCAATCATGTAGAATTGGATATTCGCGACCGCAAAGGAATCATGGAATGCATGTCTCGCTTAAAGCCAAACGCAATAGTACATACTGCAGCTCAACCTTCTCATGATCTTGCAGCATTCAGAGTATTTGATGATTTTGATGTAAATGCTTCTGGTACATTAAATTTATTGGAAGCTTGCAGGCAATTTTGTGCAAGTGCTCCCTTCGTGCACATGTCTACCAATAAAGTTTATGGAGACGCTCCCAATTTTTTAAAAATGACAGAAAGTGCGTCCAGGTATGATTTTGCAGATGCAGAATATTACCATGGTATTTCTGAAAATTTTACAATTGATCAGTCCAAACATTCTCTGTTTGGAGCTTCCAAACTTTCTGCAGATATTATGGTACAAGAGTATGGCAGATACTTCGGAATGCCAAGCTGTGTATTACGCGGTGGATGCCTTACTGGTCCCAATCATTCTGGGGTTGAATTACATGGTTTTTTAAGTTACCTGATCAAAGTAAATTTAGCTGGGGATGTTTATAAAATATTTGGATATAAGGGCAAACAAGTAAGGGACAATATCCATGCTTTTGATGTTGCTCGATTTATAGACGCTTTTATACAAAATCCTGGTATTTCCGAAGTTTATAATTTAGGAGGTGGTAGAGAAAATGCATGTTCCATATTGGAGGCCTTCAATGATGTTTCGTCCATAACGGGTAAGCCGATGCGGTATGAATATATAGAACAAAATCGAGAGGGTGATCACATTTGTTATATCTCTGATTTAAGGAAAATAAAAAATCATTATCCTGAATGGAGCATAAGCAAAAATTTAAATGAGATCTATCATGAAATTATTCATTCATGGAAAATGCGAATGTCCTGAATGAGTGATCAAAGAAATAGGAAATTACTTTTCATTTCATGGACAATTCCGCCTGCACATGGTGGAAGCGCTTATATTACACATCAGTTGTTAAAAAATTTCAATATAGAAGAATGTCTTGCAATAGGTGGAACTAGAAATCCTTTTCTTTTCTCCAAAGTATACGATGGAATTAAATACCATTACCTGTTTTCAGAACTCAACTGGAAAGGTCATGGCGATAGATTTTTACACCTCTTCGCATTTTATTTTTTCCGTTTGTATTATTTCGGATGTGGAGAATTGCCAGAAAGGAAAATGTTCAAGTAGTATTGGCTACATTTCCTGATGGATATTATTTGTTGGCCGGACTTCTCACGAGTATTTTATTGAAACTTCCCTTCTACACCTATTTTCACAATACTTATTGCGAAAACAGAACTGGAATCTCAGCTTTCGTGGCCAATTATATTCAGCTTAAATCGTTTAAAAAATCCAAGCGAATATTTACCATGAGCGAAGGGATGTTGACCTTTTATAAAGAGCAATATCCGGACTTCGGCGAAAAATTTCAAGTACTACCGCATACTTATAATGAACTACAGCCATCAATTCTTCCAACACAGAGATCCACTTACGTTCATCCGGTTCGATTGGTTTTATCGGGACGATCAATCAATCTAATCTCGACGCCAGCAGAAGAATATTTTCCGTTATTTCGAAAAACGCTTCGTTGTATCAATTAGATATTTATTCTTCTTCCAATAAGCAGTTGCTAAAGTTGAAATACGGATTGGAACTTGATGTGCCTGGTTTAAAGCACTGTGGAGTTGTGAGACAGGAAGAAGTGAATGGAATCTTGCAGAACTACGATATCTGCATTTTAACACATGGCTTTACCGGTGACTACAATGAAATAGAATACCAAACCATATTTCCTACACGAACCATTCCCTTATTGTTATCCGGAAAACCTATATTGGCGCATTCGCCACCGCATACTTTTCTGACAAAATTTCTAAAGGATCGCGATTGTGCAGAAGTTGTTGAAGTGCCAGATGAAACAGTAATCCTCCAATCCCTCAATCGTTTGGTACAGGATTCAAAAAGAATTGAAGTCTTAATGAACAATCAAAAAGAAGCAGCCGAATATTTTTATGGACCCAAGGTGGTAAAAAGCTTAAAACTGGCAATCCAAACTCCATAATCCTCCCGACATCATCATCACCTGTGTATGGAATAAGATTTTCATGTCGGGACGACATCATTATCATCTTTTATTGGATAAGATCTTCATGTCGGGACTCCATACACCATACTCTTTAATCCTTACTCTTTAATCCATACTCCATCCTCCATAATCTATCCTCCATACTCTTCAATCCATCCTCTATTCTCCATAATCTATACTCCATAAACCATCCTCCATACACTTCAATCCAACCTCTATACGCCATAATCCAACCTCCATAATCTATACTCCATACTCCATAATCTATCCTCCATACTCTATCCTCAGTCAATGCCTGACATACCATGACTTTTTAACATCTGATAAATCTAAAACTCTGCTAATTTTACCTTTCATTTGATTCCGTTGGAATTGCAGATACAAAACCCATGTCGAGAGCCCTTACCTTTATCTTTATTACGGTCTTAATTGACATCATAGGCCTGGGCATTATTATTCCCGTATTACCGCAATTGATCCAGGAATTGACGGGAGAAACACTGGGAGCCGCTAGTTCTATTTCTGGGTGGATGTCTTTCGTTTTTTCCTCAGCCTTGTTTTTTTGTGCTCCAATTTTGGGGGGCTTGAGTGATCGATATGGAAGAAGGCCGGTATTATTGTTTTCGCTTTTCGGCTTTGGCATTGATTATATTTTACAAGCCTATGCGCCCACTATTTTTTGGTTATTTGTAGGTAGATTTCTCGCAGGTGTTACGGGGTCCTCTTTTACAACGGCAACCTCCTATATAGCCGATGTGAGTTCGCCGGATAAAAAGGCTCAGAATTTCGGTTTAATTGGAGCAGCTTTTGGACTAGGATTTATTGTGGGTCCATCACTCGGTGCTTTGTTAGGGCAGTATGGTACAAGAATGCCATTTTTTGCTGCCGCATTTTTAGCATTTGCAAATTTGGTATTCGGATATTTTGCTTTACCTGAATCATTATCCAAGTCAAACAGGCGCGCATTCGACTGGAGACGTGCCAATCCCTTAGGTACTTTTAAAGTCTTGTTTAAATATCCGGTGTTTAAAATATTTTTATTGACGTTATTTCTGATTTACATTGCGCATTATGCACTGCAAAGCACCTGGTCGTTTTATTGTATTGGTAAATTCGGTTGGGACGCAAAAATGATCGGTATTTCTTTGGCTGTTGTAGGACTTATGGTTGCCATAGTACAAGGCGGATTAACCCGCATCATCATTCCAAGATTAGGAAGTAAAAA
This sequence comes from Saprospiraceae bacterium, assembly GCA_016719615.1. Lineage (NCBI taxonomy): Bacteria > Pseudomonadati > Bacteroidota > Saprospiria > Saprospirales > Saprospiraceae > Saprospiraceae bacterium. The sequence goes on along the minus strand of JADJYQ010000001.1, from coordinate 2,135,544 downwards.
ATCCATTTATACCGGTCTCACAATTTCGATGCTCGGTTATATTGCTTACGCTTTTGCATCAGAGGGCTGGATGATGTTTGCTATTACCATCCCTTTTGCATTCGGAGGATTAACCAGTCCGACCGTACAGGGACTCATTAGCAATCAGGTGCCCGTAAATGCACAAGGAGAACTACAAGCAGGAATAACAGGACTCATGAGCCTTTCTGCCATTATTGGTCCGCTGATTATGACAGGCCTTTTTAGCTATTTTACGAGGCTTAACGCGAAAATATATTTTCCAGGTGCTCCTTTTTTGGTTGCAGGATTGCTGGTATTTGCGGGAATTCTATTAATTTTAAAACCATTATCAAAATTAGAAAGTTCATGAACGCCACTCAAATCAAATTATCATTAAGCTGTTTGCTTGTTGCCTCCATATTTTGTAACCTGGTTGCACAACCGGAGCAAGATGCATTCATCCCTTGTCACCATGCACAGCAGCATTTATTATATCGCCACAAACCAAGTGAGTTGGATATTCAACTCATGGAGAATTCCAATAGGAGAAGCGACAGCATAGATATTATTAATTATACAATAGATATTGACATCACAAATTATTCCGGCAAATCTATCAAAGCAAATACGAAAGTTAGTTTTGTTCCTAAACAATAACTTATTGAATGGATTCAACTTGATCTAAAAACCCTTACAGTAGATTCTATCTATTTTGAAGGGCAGGCGATAGCATATAATCATGACGGAGAAATCATTACTGCTTTTTTTGGAAAATCATTGCAGGCAGGTGTCGAACATGCATTGACTGTTTTTTACCAGGGGATTCCTGTGAGAGATCCGGTTTGGGGCGGATTTTATTTTGCGGATGATTATATTTATAATTTGGGAATAGGATTATCAACGACACCTCCAAATTTTGGAAAAGTGTGGTTCCCTTGTTTCGACAATTTCGTAGAGCGAGCTACATTTGATTACCACGTCACCACAACAGCTGATAAAAAAGCATTTTGTGTGGGAGAATTGGTTTCGGAAGCAATGCCTTCACCTAACAGGATCAAAAGGCATTTTAAAATGGAAAGACCCATTACAACTTATTTATCTTCGATTGCAGCGGCTAATTATGCTGTATCAAGGGCTATTCATCCAGCTGCTTCTGGAGACATCCCGGTTGATCTGATTGCAAAACCAGGTGATCTGAATCAAATGATCATCCAATTCGAAAAAATCGGATTAGCCATCGATGCATTCGAGTATTGGTTCGGTCGATACAGATTTTCAAGAGTAGGTTACGTGGCTACAACTGTAGGCGCAATGGAGCATCCGACCAATGTAGCCTATCCTATCAGCACAGTACAAGGTGGTACTCTTTTACAAAACGAACGATTGTATGGTCATGAGTTGGGTCATCATTGGTGGGGCGATATTACAACCTTAGATGATGCTCGCGATATGTGGATTAAAGAGGGGACCGCAGAATACAGTAGTCATTTGTTTATGGAGTGGGCTTATGGTAAAAGTGATTTTCGCGACGCGATAAAATCAAATTTATCAAATATTTTGTTCAATGCACACAAAAACGACGGCGGAATGTTTTTGCCCTTGTCGCCCATGCCTTACGAACATACGTATGGAACGCATACTTATAGAAAAGGGGCTGCAATGATCCACAATTTAAGAGGCTATGTGGGCGATGATGAATTCAGAAGATTATCTACCATGGTATTTGATTCGATGGATGGAAAATCGATGAATGCTTATCAATTCAGAGATTTTTTAAACAGACATTCTTCAAGAGATTTGACAGCTTACTTTGATGATTACATTTTTAATCCTGGATATTGTACTTTTTATATCGATACCGTAGGTGTAAGCCGAGTCAATAATATGGATTACCTAGATCTTGGTATACAGCAAAAAGCATATCATGCCGCCCATTTGTACCGCGAAGTGCCTATGGAGGTCAGTGTGTATAATGATAAACTGGAAAGATTTGTTTTTACGGTCGAATTATCCGGACCTTACCAACAGGTCCACAAGGAATTACCAGTCGGATTCAAACCGGCCATGGTGATTCTCAATGAATTACAAAACCTTAATCATGCAAGTTTGCAAAGCCAGGGAATCATTAAAAAGACAGGGCTGCGACCATACCTTATACTTCAATGGTGGTCAATGTATCTAATGTAACAGATAGCAGTTTTGTAAATGTAGCTCACCATTTGGTGGGTCCGGATGCTGATCGCAAAGCTGCCAATATTGATCGGATTTCTTCGACGCATTTCTGGCAAGTAGCTGCGATACAACATGGAGCATTAACAATGGATGGCCGGGTTGAATACAATGGTTTAGATAGTAATAGTATTGATAAGGATATACTTTTTACTTCTGAGGACAGTTTGTTGTTGGTTTATAGAAAAGATAAATCCGAAGAATGGAAAGATTATCCGGATTATACCAAATTAATTGTAAACCCCTCAGATAGAAAGGGATTTGTGCGGATTAGCAAATTGATTCCCGGTGATTATGCATTGGCACATGGTTATAAGGCAACGGTAGGCACAAAAGATATTGAAAAGTATCATGTGCAATTGTATCCAAACCCCGTAAAGGATATTTTAAATATACCGACTCAGGAATTCAATACAAACTTTAAATTTGAGATCATCGATATCCGCGGTCAAAAAGTGAATTCAGGAACCGGAGAAAGTTCGATAGACCTGTCTCAATTGGCACCAGGGCATTACGAACTCCTCATCAAAAATCAACAATCACCAAATTGGAAACAAGCTCGTTTTGTGAAGCAATAAAAGAGCGGGAAAGAACGGAGAGCTAAAAGCTAAAAGCAGAAAGCAGAAAGTAAAGATTGTTGCGATGAGGGTTGATGAAATTTGTAAATTCTTTTTTGGAGTACTAACATTCGTTAGTTATTGCTGAGTTCGAATGACTTGACCGCGATTTTAGCTACAAAAAAATAGGCATTGGTTGAATTACATCGTTCATAACGAATGAAAGCTTTTGGCTTTTGGCTTTGAGCTTTAAGCTTTTCGCTTTATTATTTCCCAAAATCACATTCCCCCAAACCTTATGGAAAGTCCGGTATTCACACCCACGATGATGAATTTGTCATTGTTGGGACCGAAGCCGATTTGACCAAGCATTTTGCTAAGTTCCAATTCTCCAAAATAAGAGAGGGATGGAGTGATTTTATGTTGATATCTGACCCCTCCAATTAAACTTGCATAAGAATTCGTTCCGATATTTCCGCCTTCAAGTAATCCCTTATTTGATGCATTGCGTACCCGGGATATAATTTCACTTGAACTCGTTGGATTGAAGTTGATATTTTGAACATTGTTGGAAGATAAATCTGTAACAGTGTCCAGACTATATTTATTTTTAAGAGAAGCCGTCAGCGATAAGCCCATATGCAAGCTAAGATCCCATTTTTCTCCGGAAGCGATCGATCTGCTTAATGCAACAGGAAGACTCACCAGATGAGCCTCTAATTCCTTAAAATGAATTTTAAAATAGCCACCTTCAAAACTTCCCATCGTTTCTGAATAATTAGGTTGGTATTTGATGTGTTGGTATGCGATGCCGGATTTTAGGGTCCAATCACCCTGATGAAAATCAAATTTCAAACCCATCTGATGAGCTAATTTGGCTTGTACGTAATTTACATCTGGCTCGATAAAAGAAGGCGATTGAATGATATTGACCATAGTGCCTGCAAAAACTCCAATCGATTTGGAATAAAGAGTTGGAAGAGGAATGATTTGTTTTGAAATTTCTACAGCATTTAGATCAGGCTTGGTTGTATGCTGAATACCTTCTGCGATCAATGGCATTTCAATTTCTTCGGGTATTCTCAAAATGCAAGTTAGTGGTGATAGGATGTTTTGAGAATTGAGACGCATATCAGAGAAATTCAAATAATCATGAGCATGGCGTTCAAGATTTTCTGAATACTCTTTCTTAGATAAATTAGGATTACTCTTAAGCGTGCGATGATTTGGACCTCTGTCTGAATTTAATCTTAATACATGCTCTAAACGACTGTTTGCATTTTGAAATGCGATGGATTGTAACTTTTCCTTGTAATTTAGGAGTTCAGATTGAATTAAAACAGGTGTATTTTGTTTTTTGTCTTGCTCATTTAAAGGAATAAATCCTTGGACAGGATTCGTTTGAGATTGTTCTGTGAAATCCAGATTTATATTCTTAGCATCAACTTTTTCAATGGCAATTGCTTGAGGCTGGATTTGAATTTTGTCTTGAAGCAAATGAGTTATGCCAATATTGTCGAGTGTCCATAAAAACAATATGAACAAAGTAGATTCAATAAGCCGTGCCGTAATGAGTTTTCTTTTGCGTTCAGCCTGCCTTTTTAATTTCTGATCAAGAGCTTCCCAGGACATCTGCTCATTGTAAACCTGGGCATTATTGAGGACCTTTTTTAATTTTTCATCGAAGATTTCATCATCATAGGCTTCATGAAGTTGAGATTGCATGTGATCCCATTGAGGCTTAACATCTGGTTGATGGGAATCCAATAATGATTTTATATCCTGATCGAATCGGTTTTCAGATTTTCCATGGAGCATTTCTTTTAATTTGGTTCTAGCTTTGACCAGATTGGAGCGGGATGTACTTTCTGTAATTCCCAAATGCTCGGCAATTTCCCGGTGAGAATAGCCTTCAATAGCAAACATATTAAAAACAGCCCTATATATAGGGGGTAGTTGTTGCACTGCTTTCATGACCTCTTCGACAGTCATAGATTCCACAGGTCCATTCTTAGAATAAGTCATGGATCGAGCTTCGTCGAGATCATAAGTGGTTCGCCTGGATTCTCTTCTATAGTAATCGATGGCTGTATTGACCATAATTCTTCGAATCCAAGCCTGAAATAGGGATCCTGGTTCGTAAGATTGAATATTTATAAAAACTTTTAGAAAACCTTCGTGTAGGATGTCGAAAGCATCGTCATTGCTATTGGAATACCTTAAACAAACAGCCATCATGGTTTTATAGTGTTCTTCATAAATTCGTTGCTGAGCCCATGCCTGTCTTTCTGAGCAGGCCTGAACCAATTCTTGTTCAGATGGATTTAAAGGTATAGCTATGTTAATTTCCATGTGTTTGAACAACGCTACGAATATAACGGGATTCCCGTCGCATTCGCTGCTTTGGATGCTAATTTAACAATCAGAATTTGCCTTGGTTCCATTGAGTAGGAGAAAGTGGATTGAAGATTGGCTAATCTTCGCTGGTTTAGGCTTAGGATAGCGTATTTAAATTGCTGGATGACACATCCGACTAGTCTTGATGTGTTTACACTGTTTAAATACCTCCATCTGCTATGATGTTGCCTTGCATTTTTTTATTAGTGAGTCCGTCGAAAGCCACTTACTTTTGCCCCCGTGGAAGCATTTTTAGCTCGTAGTTTTATCATCAAAGGTATCAAGGACCCGGTATTGGCTGCCCGAATCATCAGTTTGGGACTATATCCGGGCAGAACCCTACATGTATGGAGAAAGTCACCCTGGGGCGGAGCTTTTTATGTTTCGGTCGACAGATGTCATTTTGCCTTGAGAGAGGATGAATTTCAGGAATGAGAACTCGAAGAATTGGATTTAAACACTCACCATGCTTAAGTTGGCATTAATTGGCAACCCGAATAGTGGTAAGTCGAGTGTTTTTAACGCTTTGACGGGACTCCATCAAAAAGTAGGTAATTACCCGGGAGTTACCGTTGAAGTACATTCGGGAGTCATTAAAGGCTTACATCATGAACCTATCGAAATCATAGATTTTCCGGGAGCATATAGTTTGCATTCGAATACATCCGATGAATTTTTGCTTACCCAGGCTTTGCTGGATGAAAAAGCTTCTTTTCAACCGGATGCTATATTGTACATCGCTGATATACAATTGCTGGATAAGCAGTTGTTGCTGCTCACCCAGATCATCGATTTGAAAATACCGGTGTTAGTGTGTTTAAGCAATTGCGATCAGGTCGATCAAAAGACCATTGACGTGCACAAGCGATTTATGGAGCAGAAACTGTTATGTAAAACAATTCCGGTGAGCACAAAAACCGCATTGAATCTTGAATTGCTCAAAACAGAAATCAAAAATTTAAGAGCATTCATTGAAAATGCAAGTGCCAAAGAAATATTTTTTAAACTCTCGCCTGAACTTCTTGAAGAATTTGAGCAATCGAAGGACCAACAAGCTCCATATCATTTTTATTTATGGAAACACTACGCACAAAGAATTGATGAATTTACATCCCAGCAGACATTTGACAAAAAAATCACTGAGCCTCCAAATTGAGGAAACAATGTCGAGGTATCACTTGATTGAATCCTGGATTGCAGAAAATAAATTAGGAGGCGCTGAACAACTCAATACGCGGACATTGCGATTGGATCGGTGGCTAACACATCCTATGCTTGGGGCTGTTTTTTTTACAATGGTCATGTTTTTGGTCTTTCAGGCCATTTTTTCCTGGGCATCTATCCCGATGGATTATATAGAATCCGCATTTGCTTCTTTACAAGGTGTATTGAGTGAAATGCTTCCTCATGGATGGTTGTCCGATTTAATTCTAAAAGGGATCATTCCGGGATTGAGTGGCGTACTTGTTTTTATACCGCAAATTGCCTTGTTGTTTTTATTAATCGGATGGATGGAAGAATTGGGATACATGGCCCGGGTTGTTTACATGTTTGATCACATTCTCCGGAAATTCGGATTAAATGGAAGATCACTGGTTGGATTGATCAGTGGCGGAGCATGTGCAATTCCGGCCATCTTGTCAACGCGAAATATCAATAATAAAAGAGATCGTTTGGTCACCATGTTTGTGATCCCGCTGATTCCATGTTCTGCCCGTATTCCGGTATACACCGCATTGATAGGTTTTGTGGTGCCCTATGAAGAAGTTTTTGGAATATTCAACAGTCAGGGCATTGCATTCATGGGATTGTACTGCCTGGGTATACTTTTGGCTTTGCTTACAGCTGCGATCATTCGATTTTTTGTAAAATCAGATGATTTGAGTTATTTGATTTTACAACTTCCGGACTATCGATGGCCTAGTTTGAAGAATGTTCTGCTGGTTGTTTATGATAAAGTGAGAACATTTGTCATGCAAGCCGGGAGCATCATTTTGATCATCAGTGTAGTTTTGTGGTTTTTGGCGAGCTTTTCCTGGAGTGGCGAATTGCAACAAGTTGAAACGGATTTGCGGGAAAAAGGCAGATTAGAACAATTAGATCCGATACAATTGGAAAATGAAATAGATGCTACGAAGTTGGAGCATTCTTTTGCCGGAAAAATTGGAAAATTTATAGAGCCTGTATTTGAACCGCTCGGATTTGATTGGAAAATTTCCATTGCATTGATCACTTCATTTGCAGCCCGTGAAGTTTTTGTAGGAACCATGTCAACTATTTACAGTTTGGGTACTTCTGAAAATGAAGTTTTATTGAGACAAAAAATGGCGCAGGAATTGCGACCGGATGGATCTGTATTTTATAATTCAAAAACAAGTTTGTCATTGATCCTCTTTTATGCATTTGCCATGCAATGCATGAGTACATTTGCCGTCATGTGGAAAGAAACAAAGAGCAGGAAGTGGCCTGTAATTCAATTTGTTTATATGGGAGCACTTGCTTATCTCAGCTCCTGGTTAGCCTATCATTTTTTTTAACGGCTCGTATCTGGTGAAGCACCCGGTAAAATTTGTGGATTTGCCGGCGGTGGTGTTTGTGTTGCGGGTTGAGCTTGATGCAAGCCTTCTACTTTATAAACCAAATATTCGGTATCCCCACGCAGTGAAATTTTAATGTATTTTTGTTTATAGTGTAAGGTGACTTTGCTACCTGATTTGGAGGCTTCTTCAACATCTTTTGCTACTTTAGAATTGGTCACAGAAAAATACCAAACATTATCAGATGGTAAACCTTTGGTAGCAGTGCCTCCAAAGAATCCAAAATTCAATTCACCTTCATAAGTTTTGAAAACATATCCCTTGTGACTGATTTTCGTTACGTATCCTGTGCGTGTGCCTTCGCTGTAATCGGCGAAAAACAGGTAAAGCAATAAAGCTAAACCCAAAGCCACTAAAATCATGAACGTAATTTTTATATAACGCCACCATTTTTTTCCGCTGGTGACCATTTGCTCTTTAATGCTCATTTATCGTTTGTTTAGCGGCAAAGTTATGCCTTCTCATGGTAATATTCAAATGGATATACATCCATAAGATTCAACAAAAAGGATGGCAAATAAGTTTCCGCATGGTGTGTGATGAAAGTGAGTGGCTGTTGGGGTACTTTTGAATGCATGAAGGGTTCCCGCTGATTTCGCAGATAAATTCTGTAGGATGAAGCCAATCTGCGCTTTCTGCGGGAACTAAATCTGCGGAAATCTGCGGGAACCCCAACGCAAGCATGAATTGAAAACCACATAACCCCATTACATATTCATCCACACCTTATCAAAATCCTAAATTAACGAATAGAAGAAAACCATTTAGCTTTGCATGTATTTTATAAAATGATCACAAGGAATCTACACCGATTGTCGCCTTAAGCACTGCACCCGGAATGAGTGCCATTGCGGTAATAAGAATGTCGGGTGAAAAATCTGTTGCGATTTTGAAAGCAATATTTTCAGTTAAAATATACAATCCAGCAATTCACCGCAATGTTTATTTGGCAAAATACGGGATGAAGCAGGTTTGGATTTAGATGAAGTTTTGGTAACTGTATTCAAAGCACCACATTCTTACACCGGTGAAGATGTGGTCGAAATCAGTGTCATGGTTCTGTATTTATCATCCATCGTTTATTAAATCTTGTGACTCGACATGGGGCAGAATTGGCAATGCCTGGCGAATTTACACAGCGCGCATTTCTCAATGGAAAAATGGATCTATCACAGGCGGAGGCAGTGGCCGACTTGATTGCTTCAGAAACGGAAGCTGCACATAGGCTGGCATTGAATCAATTGAAAGGAAGTATCCGGAATGAAATCGCGGAACTAAGAAGTCAATTGTTGCAGTTTCAAAGTCTCATTGAATTGGAACTTGATTTTAGTGAAGATGTGGAATTTGCTGACTGGCTGGTTTTAAAAATTATTGAACCAAATAAATAAACGCATCCAGGATTGCTGGATAGTTTTCAATTAGGAAATGCCATTCGCACTGGAATACTGACGGTGATTGCAGGAAAACCAAATGCCTGTAAATCAACTTTGCTGAATCTTTTACTCAATGACGAACGGGCGTTAGTATCTGACATACCCGGTACTACAAGGGATACGATCGAAGAACGGGCAAATATTCGCGGATTGTTATTTCATTTTATCGATACAGCCGGGCTTAGAGAGTCTGAGGACAAGATCGAGCAACTGGGGGTAGTCCGCGCAAAGGAGAAAATAAAACAGGCCGATATTTTGATCTACGTTTTTGATCCCGGCGAACTGGATGCTACAAGTTTAAAGTTAGAGATTGATGCTTTAAAAACATATGGTTCAAAAGTAATCGTTATTGCCAATAAAATGGATTTGTATCCCGAATATAAAATGCAATCATATACCGATATTCTTCCAGAACATTGTATCTTAATATCTTTAGCAGCTAAATCCGGACTCCATAAGGAAATTCTCATAAATGAATTGTTTCAACTAGGTACCGGCAATTGTCACCTGGAATCCATTCCCTTTGCCATCAATGCGCGGCACATGAAGTCGCTCGTACAAGCCCAGTATGCATTACAAGATGCCGAACGACTGTTAGTTACCAACGAGGCTACCGATCTGTTGGCACAGTCAATCCGTCGAATGAGTTATGAACTTTCGGAAATTAGTGGGGAAATTCACACGGAAGAGATTTTGGGGAATATATTTAGTAAGTTTTGTATCGGAAAGTAATAAATTTATACAAATTCACAAAAACATATGATAATTTTAGCTGAATGTTGATTTTAATGGCCTAGTTGGCTATGAACAAGCTTAATTTGTCTAAATTCGAATGGAGACATAATTCCAATTTTAACATTAGAGTCTCTCGATGTTCGAATGAATGATTCTCAGTAAATCATCAAAATCAGGTTGTCCTGAATAGTAAAGACTTTTCGTAGATTCATATCTTTCTTTAAATTTATCTCTAACTCGCGATTTGCCAATAGAAAGGCTTCGTTTTCCTTAATTGGGATATCAAAATCAGTTTTGGGGAACCTTAATTTTTTATGTTCTTGATACTGAGGAGTACCAATAAATTCTTAACTGTTCGTGTTGCAAAAGCATTGCTACATCATAGTATTGTCTAAGAAAATTTTGCTTGATTTCCCCGGATTCCAATTCATTTCTAAATTTTGTTGCTATTGTTTGAAGCTTTTCGATAAAGGTATATCTGGGTGATAGCAGGGTATATCAATTGCTCTATTATCAATTATCTCGGACTGAATTTGCGATATAGCCCTATCATAAGTCCAGGAAGAAATAGTAATCTTTTTATTGGGAGCCGCTTTATCAAATCCGACCTCGAGGAGAACTCCTTCTTTTGCTCCTGCTGTTGATGGAAAATAATTTTTATATAATAACCTTATTCCCCACTTAAATAAGTTTTATCATTATCAAATTCGTGATCCTAATTATTTTAGAAATACCCTCGATTTCAAACTCCTCGGACAAGTCATCATAAAATTTAATTCTCTTTGCTAATGTAGCTGGATTGGTATTATTGGGATTTAAATTTAATTCCAAACCCGTTGGCGGATGAATGTGAATATCAATGTCCTCTGAAAATCTTTCTATGATTTTATATCCTTTCGATAGGGATGTTCCTCCCTTCAATTCATATTCATATCCGTTTACTTTTAAAGCGTATAATACGTGCATAATCCAATAATCCTTTTCAATTAGTCCAGCATCTATATTCATTTCATCACTAAGAATACGGATAATATTTTTCAAATTCGGCATGATTATGTAAGTAAACCTTTTTCATGTAATATAAATTAAGCAAATGCAGCAGTAAGAAGTTTTTTTGTTCTTACATTACCATAAAGATTGAGATTGCGGTTCAGATTTCGTTTATTCATTTGCTGAGCCTTTAGCTTTACCTTTGTCAATACCATTTCCTGATCTTCTGCTAAATGGTCAAGATTATTTACTAATTCAACTATTAAATATTCTTCTGTTGCTTTTTTTGGAAAGGCAAACTTTTATGAAAATGAAAGAACGTTACCCAATTTTACTACGCCATGACGTTTCCGGTTATAAACTATTCGTTCATTGTACAATTGTGTAGTTCCTAAACCAAGGCTATTGTAGGCATTAAACGAGGTTATTAAAATGATCCTCTTTAAGAAAGGGCGCTTACAAGTTTTTTTCATCTGGAGGTACATTGCCAAAGACACTCTTTTCAGGAACATAGTAAAGCCCTTGAGATAATTTTTCTACGATGCCATCATCATGAAGTTGCTCCAAATGTCTATCTATCAATTTAGACCAAAGTAATAGATCTTCCCTCGGTAAACTGTACCTGGTTTAAGTTTTGCTTTTAATTCAAGTATTTTGCGTTCCATGTTTCTATGATTCACAAATTTACAGTATTTAAACCAAAATATATAAAATATAGTTCATAATTCATGCAAAAAATATTATAAATAACAGATAAACAAGCAAATATAATTATGTAGTGTTTCTTTATATAGAGAAGAAAGCTTGACCTTTCAGTAAAGAAATACAAAATTGTGCCTTATTTATACTAGTATAAAATGTTGATTATCAATATGTATTACTTTCTGTATCAGAAAGTCACTATACATTTGAAGTTTGAGGACGCAATTAGCGACCTCAGAAAGAGGTGGAATTGAGATGCTTCCCCCAAATATTTGATGAATCATAATATTTGAATCATTAGTTATACCCTAAATAACCTAAATTCAGGCATAATTGTAAACCCTACAATTTATATTTTAAAATTGCTTGATTGACTAGGGAGGGATGATATCACAATTTGTGATATCATCCTTGGGTAAACGTTCTAAATCTGATTCGTCTGAAGCTTTTGCTGAATTCGAGCTTTCGACGTTGGTGAATGTATTGAAATAAAAAAGCAAAGATTCACCTGTATTTAAAATATACAAGCATTTATATCGCTTTAGCAATTTCCATTGAATGCTTACCTGCATTTATTTGGTAAAAACGGTACATTCTTCACCATCGTTCGAATCTAGCCGAAAAATTTTATTTTATCGTATTTAAGAACGATATTGTGAAATATCGTCTATAAAGCGATATTTGCATAGACAAATATGATCTATGATTGCAGTCTTAACTGGAGATATTGTGTCCTCCCAGCCAGACCACAGCGCGTTTGGTTACCCCAGCTTAAGGGATCCTGAGCCAATATGGAACGGAGGGCAAGAACTGGGAAGTTTACAGAGGCGATAGTTTTTCAGATCGCGGTAAAAGCGAACTTGGCTTTGAAATTGGCTATTCACATCAAAGCGGGGATCAGGCTAAAGCCCGGATTGGATGTGCGCATAGGTATCGGTCTGGAAAGCAATCCTCGAAAATCGTTAAAATCACTGAAGCCTCCGGAGAGGCATTTATCAAATCCGGTCAATGTTTTGATAGCTTAAAAAAGCAAAATTTGGCTATTTTGTCGGGAGAAACGGATTTGGACAGGAGTTTGAATGTGATGTTCTCATTGGCTTTACTTACTATGAATGAATGGAGTGTTGCCGTAAGTAAAGTCATCGTCCAGAATCTGGAAAATCCCGGAAAGAGTCAATTAGAAATCGCTAAAAAAATGAAAAAATCTCAAAGCACGGTGAGTGAAGCTTTAAAAAGGGGAGGCTTTGACGAGGTGATGCAGATGGAAATTTATTTTCAGGAACAAATGGAACGCTTACCATGAACATATTACTCTTATTAATATTGGCGCATTTGCTTGGAGATTTCGTGCTGCAACCTGAGAAGTGGGTTAAAGACAAGGCAGCGCATCGGGGAAGATCTGTTTATTTGTATGTGCATATACTGGTCCATGCGCTATTGTTGCTAATCGTGCTTCAATTTAACTTCGATTATTGGCCGGTCATAGCCATCGTTGCAGGAACTCATTACCTGATCGATTTGATGAAGGTAACTTTAAGCGGAAAGTGGGGTGGCCAATTCTTATTTTTTGCTGACCAGATCCTGCATTTTGCTGTATTGTTTGCAGTTGCACATTATTATTTCTCAGTAAGTTTCTCAAATGATTTCTTGTTTGAAGATGCGACGATCTTGCTCATACTTGCCTTGGTTTGTATAACGCGGGTTTCCGCTGTGATCATGATGTTTTTGCTGGCTTCCTGGAAATTTGAAGACGCCGGTGCAGATGATCCCTCAAAAATGCAGGCAAGTACATAGGGATGTTGGAACGTTTATTTGTTTTTGGGTTTATTGTTTTAAATCAATGGCCTGCGATCGGATGGCTGATGGCTGCAAAATCGGTTTTCAGATTTAATGATCTCTCGCGGGCAAAGGACCGGAAACTCACCGAATATTTTCTGATAGGCACTTTGGTTAGTTTTGGATTGGCTATTGCATTTGCATTGTTGTATCAGTATTTTTTAAAGGAGATCTCATCACCTATAAACTGATATTTTTCAGCATTGATTTTATCAACAACTTAGATACAAATTTCATACACTCGCTCATCCTGGAAAAATTAAACTGGCTTGTGTTAGAGTAAGCGCGGGACCGAAAAATTATTTTAGTGGTTGATTTATTTATCTCGGATGATCCTGTATTCCAGTACTTTCGCTACTGCTTCCGTCCCAGAAGAGACATGTAATTTCTCATAGATATGGCAGATATGTGAATTCACTGTTGCATAAGATACGTTACATTCTTCTGCAATCTTTTTATAACTATAGCCTTCTACCAGGAATTTCAGTATTTCTGATTCGCGTGCAGTAAGGTTAAAGTCATTTTTTGGAATGTGATGGTGTTTATTGTTAAACAAGGTAAGGACCTGCTTGGCTACAGTAGGCGTCATCGGAGCTCCTCCTTCAAGGAAATTGGCTCTTTATCAATTTCAATCCTTCAATACCATCTACATGCGGCATATTAATATCCATGAGAATAATATCCGGTGTATTTGCTGCAATTTCTTTTAGTACATTGCGACAGTCATTATAGACATTTTTACAACTAAAGCCTGTCGTTGAATTGATTAACAATTGCAATAAATCCCTTCTGGGTTTGTTATCATCAAAAATGGATATTTTTAGATTTTGCACAAGACAAATTTAAGATGACAATCTGAGATGAACATCAATGATTTCATTGATTTATTTTTAAACTGAATAAATTATAAAATCGAATTCGATCAGTGTGCCTTTATTTGGAGTTGAGCTAATACTAAATTTGCCATTCAAATCTTCAGCCCGTTTCTGCATATTGTAAAGTCCGTTGCCACTAAAATTCTTTATGATGTCTTCATCGGGTTTATGCAATTGATTCCTTCAACATTCTGGCTGTATTCAAAACCCTTACCATCGTCTTTTTTATACTTATACTCAATCTTCTATTTAAATAGGCTATGTTGAGCCAGAAGTTCTTGCAGTTTGAGAATTTTGCAACATTGTTGATAGCTTCTTTTACAATAAGATAGACATTTTTTCGCTGCTGCATATTCAACTCGAGTAGATTGACCTGTGGCTGAATATCAAAATGAATCTGGATATTCTGAGGTTCAGGATTTCGAATGCGAAGGCCAGTGCGGTTGACGACACTATCGAAACGATCATTTTTCACATTTACGGCCCACACAATATCACTCATAGATTCCATAATATTCTCAGAATTATGATTGATGTTATTGAGTAATACATTTACTTCTGGTTCATTCGATTTAATTTTTTGCTGAATTAATGAACTGGCCAAAGAAATACTACTTAGTGTACTCCCGATTTCGTCGTGCAAATCTGCTGCAATGGATTTCGTATGGCTTGGATTTTAAAGCCTGGCGCAATCGGTATTGATAAAACAAATAAATTCCGCCCATAACAGTGATCAAAATGCAAATTCGGAACCACCAACTAGCCCACCAGGAGGGATGAATGATAATTTCTATACTTGCAGGTAATTCACTCCAAACGTTCGAACTATTCGCGGCCGAATACTCAAAGTATATTGGCCAGAACTGAGATTCGTATAGGTTGCTTCATTCGTTGTTCCTCATCAATCAGTCCTATTAAATCCATCCATTTTGTATTTATAGCGATTTCCAGAAGGATTGGTTAGGTCCAATACCGAGAACCCAAAACTTATCATCCTGTGATTGTATTGAAATTCGAGTCGCTTACAATGTTCAATAGGCAAAGGGAGTTTATAAGTTTCTATCGATTCTGATGAGTCACCCGTATTATAAAATATTTCTTTGTTTAATAATTTAATTCTATTGATTACTATTCGTGAAGGTTTCTTATTTTTATAATAGTTCTCCGGGTCAATACTTGTCCAGCCATTCACTCCTCCAAAAATCAATTTACCTTCATCAGAATTGAAATACTGTGTTCTGTTAAATTCATTTCCGGGAAGTCCATCTTTTGAAGTAAAATTTTGAATTTCTAAATTACGAGGATTAAATTGACAAAGTCCGTAATTTGTGCTTATCCAAAAGATTGCCATGCTGATCACTTTGAATGCCGTAAATGACATTATTAGGTAATCCATCCATTATCGAATATCTTGTGAATCGTTCGGATTGGATATCAAACTTATGCAACCCTCCTCCATCAGTTCCTACCCATAAATACCGTGTAGGTTCAACAGGATCAAAACAAAGTGACAATACATAATTAGAAGCAAGGCTGCTTTGATTATTCTTTTCAGCTTGAAATTTTTTTCCATGTTTCAGTTTTGGGATTAAAATTAAAGAGGCCATGTATTGTCGCAAGCCAAAATTGATTTCCTTCAGTAAATTTCCAATCACAAATAAAATTACGATCTCCCTGGTATTGGTTTATAGGAAAGTAAAGAAACTTAATATTATTAATGTTTTGTTCTTGACGATAAATTCTAGGCAACGTGTTTTCTTCAACAGAACACAACCATATATCTCCATTGAGATCCGAAAAAAGGACTGGATATGCATCTTTAGGATTAATTGCTTTCTTAACGTAACTATGATCATCAGGATCTATTTTTAGGGTATAATATTTTAACAGATGATCGGCGATGCACCAAAGTGAATTATGTCTATCAAGTGCAAATCTCCTATGCACCCAATTTTTTAGAAGACCTTCATTCTCCAGATTTAATTGATTGATAAAGTTTAAATCAAAATTCTTGAATTTGTTTCTGTATAATTTTCTTTCATTTTTATCATACAAAATAAATTGAGGCTCCCCTGTAATTAAAATTGACTGGAGCAGAACAAGTCATTTCGGGCACTCAATTTTATCAACCCATACCCATTCGTTCCACACCATATGTTATCATGCTTATCCTGGCATAAAAATTTCAAAGATAAATTATCCCATTTATTTTGAAATATTGGATTGATTTTTACAGTATCCAAGATTCCCTTCTCGGAATTAATACGAAGAAAATTCAAGAGCACCTTGGTTTTATCCAAATGCGATTGTTTCGATCGAAAAATAATTGATTTACTCTAGTCTCTGAACAGACAGAGACCTGAAAGTCAGGCATTAAGGATTGAGTGCAAAGGTCTATTTTCGAAATACAATTTTGAATCCAGGAAATAGAGATTTTGAAGTAATTGATATTTATCAACAGAAGTCTGCACATAAGGTGCAGCAGTTGGATGCAAAAGAATACTTTTTGCATCGATCAGATAAGATTCTTTATCAGTAGAAAAATTATAGCCATACACTACTTTATTTTCTGCATACCACAATGTACCATCTTTTGTAATAGCAAGTAGATTAAAACCATTTAAAGGGAGGTCAAGATTTTTTAATCCGGGATACAATTCAAGCAACTTCGTCTGAGGCAAGTAGGATAAAGTATTGTTGATGTTTTCGAAGAAATGACTTGTATTTTACTTCCTGTCAAATCATGAATAATAATTTGCCGGAAAAATCTTCAATGATCCTTGAAACATTATGAACCTGGTCATTTGATTGAATCGCTTTGTCATTTGAAATATGAATAAATCGTTCATGCTTTCGATCAAAGAGCTCCAAGTCCGGAAAATTCGTTGCCAACCCAAAGCAAGTTCCTTGAATCAACATAAACAGCCGTGATAAAATTCTCCGATATCGAATAAAGATTATCAGGATCGTTGCGAAAGACACGAAATGAATGTCCATCATAGCGGTTTAATCCATCTTTTGTTGCAATCCAAAGATATCCTTCCTGATCTTCGGCGATCCCATTAATCTGTCCTTGTGAAAGCCCTTGCTCCGGGCCAATCAACTCTATGTTTAGTTCGAGAGAATCTCTTATACTTAATAGTTTCTGAGCGGGTAAGCATTCAGTTAATATTAAACATAAGAAAAGACAATAAATTAAACGCATAGAATTTATTCATACAAAGATACATGATTATAGAATCAATGGTTAAGGTCTTAACTCAATGGAATCATTGATAAATATCGCAATTGATCTTGAACTTCAATGATTTCAATAATAGACTGCATACTGAATGCAAAGCAACTTTGTGACAACAAGTAAAATATCTATTTTTTAACTACATAAAAAATTTCAATATGAAAATGAAACTTTTGCACTTAGCAAATTTGATTGCTATTTTATGCTCAGTGATTCCTGTGACAGCGGAAAGCGTCAATCCTGTCGCAACACATAAAATGAGCTTGATAGCACCTCCTTACTATGGAGAACTATCTGTGAGTGTTGGGACTGCATCGCAAACGCTGACTACTCAAAATGTTTGGTATAAGCTCACTGGTTTTACAACCAATGGGGAGAGTTCTGAAACTACTCCGGATCATATCAATGATAAAATTACTGTAACCAATGGCGATTATTATCAGGTCAGCTTATCTGGAAATATTGTTGTAACAAAAAGCGAAGTGTTCAAACTGGCTATCTATGTTGATGGAGTTGCGCTTCCAGAAGCTACTCAACAATTTTTAGATAAAGACAATGATAATGAAAATGCATTATCAATTAAAGCCATTGCGTACATCGGTGCAGGAAAGGCCGTGGAGGTTTATGCTACATGTACATCAAAAATGGTAAGAATGTAATGATGCGGTACGCAACTTTAATCGTATCATCGGTTAAGGGTGAAACAGGTGCCCAAGGTCCACAAGGCGCAACCAAACCCAGGCGAACAGGGACCACAAGGTGAGCAAGGAATACAAGGCGAACAAGGAATCCAAGGCGAGCAAGGAGAGCAAGGCCCAACAGGCCCAGAAGGTCCAGCAGGCCCCCAAGGAGAACAAGGCGAGCAAGGAATCCAAGGCCCAACAGGCCCAGAAGGTCCAGCAGGGCCTCAAGGAGAACAAGGCGAGCAAGGTGAAACAGGTCCAGCGGGTCCACAAGGCCCCGCCGGTCCACAAGGTCCACAAGGAGATCTTGGTGCGACTGGCCCAGAAGGTCCAATTGGCCAGGAGGCCCCGGGGACTGGTGAATAGTGCCGGAGGGGGGGGCGGCCCCCCCCCCTCCCAACCGGGCCCCCGGGGAAATGTTGGTGCAACAGGCCCACAAGGTCCAATGGGTCCACAAGGTCCTCAAGGACCAGCTGGTTTACTCACTCCAGGTACAGCAGCAGGAAATACACCATACTGGAATGGTTCACAGTGGGTAGTCAATTCCAGTAATATTTTTACCAATGGAGGGAATGTTGGAATCGGAACATCTACACCTGGAGCAAAGCTGGAAGTAGCTGGAGCGGATGCCTTGATTAATGGTCTAAGAGTAGGAAAAGGCGGTGGTACAGGAAATGAAAATACTGCTGTTGGTAATGCCGCTTTACAAAATAACACAACAGGAAGCAGGAATACTACATTAGGTTCTGCATGTCTTTTAAATAACACAACAGGTTCTGATAATGTCGGGATTGGAAGAATGGCATTGCTTAGTAATACCATAGGGTCTTCCAATGTTGGAATTGGAGGTAATGCAATGCTATCCAACACGACCGGTAGTTTCAATATTGCAATAGGGAGTCAACCTCTTCCAGCAAACACTACTGGAAGCGCAAACATAGCAATGGGAAATGGTGCATTATATCGAAATACCACAGGTGGTGATAATATTGCTTTAGGATATTTTACCCTTTGGAACAATACAACAGGCAATAGCAATGTCGGCTTAGGTGCTTCTGTTCTTAATGCCAATACAACCGGAAGTCAAAATACCGGGACAGGTATTTTATCACTTGAAAGTAATACAACAGGTTATAATAATACAGCTAATGGTATTTTTTCATTGCAAAGTAATACAACAGGATTTAACAACACTGCTGTCGGTATTAACTCTTTGCGGTCAAACACCACTGGAAACAATAATACTGCTTTGGGTTCTGGAGCTAATGTTGCATCGGGCAATTTGAGCAATGCCACCGCTATAGGTGCTAATGCTGTGGTCAGTGCAAGCAACAGTCTAGTGCTTGGATCTGGTGCTAATGTAGGCATCGGTACAACATCACCTACTGCAAAATTTGAAGTAGTTGGAGGTGATGCATTAATTAATAGCGTTCGGGTTGGCAGAGGAAATGGAAATCTTATTGAAAATACTGCAGTGGGATACGAAGCTTTGCAAAATAGTGCCAGTGGAGAAACACTGCGATAGGTAAGCACACTTAAATCACTTACCACTGGATTTGGCAATACAGCTGTTGGATCAAGTTCGATGTCTGGTGCCGTTTCAGGTCATCAAAATACAGCATTAGGTTGGAGTCCCTCGAGGTAATGCAACAGGCGGTGCAAATACCGCAATCGGAAGCTGGACCCTATTAAGAAATACCTCAGGCGTAGGTAATATAGGTTTAGGAAACTATGCATTGATAAATAATGATAATGGAAATTGGAATGTTGCAGTTGGTTATGAGTCACTAGGAGGTAATACAAGTGGCACCGATAATGTGGCCGTAGGTAGAGCATCGCTATATAGCAATACAACAGGACAAAATAACTCTGTTTTAGGGGCAAGAGCTATGAGTTTTAATGAAACAGGCATTCTCAATACCGCCTGTGGTACACAGGCTCTGCAAGATAACGTTTCAGGAAGCAGAAACTCAGCCTTTGGATTCAGGGCTAATGTAGGAGCAGGTGATCTAACCGATGCAACTGCAATTGGTGCTGATGCAATTGTCGATGCTAGCAACAAAGTTCGCATTGGTAGTGGATATGTCACCAGTATCGGTGGTCAAGTTGGCTGGACTATTTACAGCGATGTAAGGGTAAAAGATCGGGTTAAGGAAAACGTTCCGGGGTTGAAATTTATTAATGCCTTGAAACCTGTGACCTTCCATTACAATATTGCTAAGCAGAATAAATTGATGGGAATTGAATCGAAGATTGAAAGTAGAGATCGCAGTGAAATTGAAGAAATTCCATTTACAGGATTCCTTGCTCAGGATGTCGATGCAGCAGCTCAAAGAATTGGATATAACTTTAGCGGTATAGACAGAACCGGAAAAATTATGGGTTTACGTTATGCTGATTTCGTAGTACCAATTGTAAAAGCGGTGCAAGAACTTTCCGATAAAGTAGAAACTATGAATGCTCCCGCAGTAGCTGATCAGGTAAAAATGACAGCTTTGGAAAATCAGGTCAATGATCAAAAACAAATCATCGGTGATCAACAAAAACAAATCGATGATTTGAATTCAAACTGGATCAAGTGCTCAATAAGTTGAACGCATTTGATGAATCTTTATCAAAATGTTGTACACAGGCCGAAGATCATCATAAAGTTCATGAAAGCGATGCACCAAGACTGGAGCAAAATGTTCCTAATCCATTTGGTCATTCTACTTACATCAAATTTTATATACCCAAAGCTTCTAAATCTGCGAAGTTGATGATTACGGATGAACGCGGAAGTGTGGTGATGGAATTTGATCAACTTGAAAAAGGTTTCGGTACGGTTAATATCCAATCTTCCAGCTTTGCAAGCGGTACGTACTATTATTCTTTGGTTATCGACGATAGAAAGGTTGAAACGAAGAGTATGATCTTTAATTATTAATAAGAGTTTTAACCTACTTCTTATAATCCTTTGAAACAAGCCGACTGAGTTCAGCCGGCTTGTTTTATTAAGTGCGTTAAGCGACTCTCTCGAATCTGACTGAAAGCATTAATACCAACTAATGTAGTTACTAAATACCGAAACAAGCCCTCTTCAAGGTGGCGAATTTTGGCATTAAAAATGTATATTTACAGATTATACAAGATAAAAATCGGGTGATAAGCAATTGTAGTCTGTGTTGGAGGATGTTTGTATCCTTTGCTTGAGTGTTATTTGGAGTCACTCTGCATTTGCACAATATTACAATGAACACCATATTGCTCCTGCACCCTGGCTGTACTGGCATGATGCAAATGAAATCATACTAGCCACACCTTCTGATACCAACATCAATATCGAAGTCCGTAAAAGTGATGGGTCTTATCTCGCGACACTCACTGCAAAAGAAGGTATGCCGGCAGTTTACAGACCGACAGGTAATTTCAGAGACTTTAACCGCCATACTTTAAATACCAAAATCACAGGGGCCGGAATTCATTTAAAAAGCGATCAGATCTTCTCGGTAAACCTTAGAAATGTAGCTTCTGACCAATTGGGTACAGATGCTTACATCAAAGGAAATGCTTCTTTAACCAGCCTTGGGAATCCGGGTATCGGACTTGCATTTAGGGTAGGTTATTATCGCGACGGACCCTTGTCATCGGAATTGCCGGTCTATACGATCATGGCAATTTATGACCAAACCCAAGTCTCGATTAACGGGGTGTCAACAATAGAATTGAATGCAGGGGAGAGTTACTTATTCAGAAGTGCTATCGGCTCGCTGGTAGAAGCTAGTAAACCTTGCGTCATGAATACCAGTGCATTTATGGACGCACCCGGAGGTTGTGGTGATGGTACTTTTGATCAGATTCCTCCTGTGAATAGTTTGGGGAATCGCTATTTTATCGTGCGCACTCAGGGAAATTCCATCAGCGAGCAATCTACCATAGTTGCTACAGAAGACAGCACGGTTGTAACAATCAATCGATATAATGCAAGCGGTGGTTTTTTAACATCAACAATGAATATCCTAGCATCTGCCGGAAATTTTTTGACGATCGCGAATGGCGATGGAACAACACCTTTTTCCGTGGCCGAAATTGTAAGTGATCAAAAACTGGCTGTATTTACCGGTTCAGCTCAATCTTGTGAAGTGGATATATCAACAAGCTTTCCAGTTTCTTCTCCCTGTAATGGATCTAATTTTATAGAAACAACCCAATTCAAAGCATATAGAGGAAATGACCTGCCTTATTTTTGTTATATCCTGCTCGAAGATGCGAATGCACAAGTCGATTTTAATGGCTCAGATTTAGAGATCGATTGTTGCGAACCGCAAACAAATCGGAAGAACCAACTGGTATATGATCAATTTCAACAGCAACCAGGTAGGCAATCCAAAAACTATTTCCATTTCGAGTTCCATAAAATTATATGTAGCCATCATACAAATTGGTGGTGGCTTTTCAATGTCGGCTACTTTTTCCAATCTCATTGACCAGCCAGCTCTGCCAAATGTTTTGTACCTGAAGCAAGGTGATTGTCCAACGGGTTCTGCTCTGCTTACGGCAGGCAGTAATGGCGCACAATATCAATGGTATCTGGATGGAAAGCTTATTTCCGGAGCCATCGATAGTTTCTTTCTGGCTACGCAAGCCGGCGTTTATCACATAAGCGAACTTTTACCTTGTGGCGAATATCAGGAATCGGCTCCGGTATCTGTTGTGTTTGACAGCATTCCTAACGGACGTTCGTATGTTGAAACTTGTGGTGTTTATACATGGCATGATTCTACTTATACGGAAAGTGGAACATATACGATCCTGACACAAAATGTCAAAGGTTGTGATAGCTTGGCAAATCTTGATTTGTTGATCCATAAAACTTCACAAACACCTTTATATGAAGTTTCTTGCGAAAAATTTACCTGGCCAGCCCAGGGTGAAACTTATGACCAAAGTGGAATCTATCGCGATACCCTTGTCAATCAATTTGGATGTGATAGTATTCTCATTTTGAATTTGAATATTCTTCAATCCAGCTTCGAAGTTCTCCATACAGAAGCCTGTAAATCTTATTATTGGCCCGTCTCCGGACTTCAATATGATCAAACGGGTGTTTACCGCGATACCCTGGTCAATAGTGTAGGTTGTGATTCAATTCTGGAATTGCAATTGGAAATATCGAAGCCATCTTTTCAAAACTTATCAATTCGATCATGCAAAGACTATACCTGGCCCGTCAATGGAAAAAAGTACGATCAAAGTGGGGCCTATACAGATACACTTTTGACAGTCGATGGCTGTGATTCCATTTTAATGCTTGATTTGGTGATCCTGAGTGAAAATAGAATTGAAGACACGATTCGAACTTGCGGTTCTTTCCGATGGCATGCTAACGATCGTGTGTATTCCAAAAGCGGAACTTATACCGAATTTTTTAAAAATACAAATGGTTGTGATTCCATGCGCGTCCTGCATTTGAATATACTGGAAATGAGCAGTGAAACCTTGCGGATCGGTCAATGTAATTATTACCAGTGGCCCCTCAATGGCCGCGATTTTTATAAAAGCGGGCTCTATAGGGATACCCTTCAAAATCATTTAGGTTGCGATTCTATAGTCTTGTTAGATCTGGCGATTTATCCGGATTATCAAAGGAGAGATACGCAAAGGCAATGTGGTGAATATTATTGGTATGCAGCAGATACATTTTTAAATACAAGTGGCGATTACCAACTCCGTCTAAAGACGCAACATGCTTGTGACTCTTTAATCGAGCTGCGCTTACAAATCGATCCACATTATTTATTCACCGATACCATCAGTGCATTGGACCGATATTTTTGGCCAGTTACGAAAACGCTCTATGAAAAAGAGGGTTTATATGAATCCAATTCCCAGACGGTAGATGGGTGTGATTCGCTACATGTCTTGATTTTAAAAATCAGAAAGCGCGGCGATGTTTTTATCCCCAATGTGTTTACACCCAATGGCGATGGGGTCAATGACCGGTTCATTGTTTTTGCAACGCCGGAGATCAAAGAAATTGAGCGTTTGCGCATTTTCGATCGTTGGGGGCAAATGGTTTTTGAGCAACTTGATTTTCCACCAAATGAATATGCTTATGGCTGGGACGGCTTGTTCCGAGGCCAAAAGTCTAATCCTGCCGTATTTGTTTGTACGGTAGAGTGGAAAGATAACGAAGGAGGATTTCACCTAATATCGGGAGATGTAACGCTCATTCGTTAAAATTATATTTTTTTATTTGTGATTTAGTAGGATTGACTTTTTGATAAAATGAGTGCCCGCAGGGCTGCCTAGCCATTAAGGCACTTAGACACTAAGGATAACAAAGAGAAATTCTTAGTGGTCCTTAGTGCCTTCGAGCCTTAGTGGCAGAAAATCGGAATTCAATTTGAAAATCAATTATAATTTTTATCCTTTAATAATTCCCAATGCACATTTATTTCCCGTTATCTTCAAGTTTATTATTAATAAGTGCTTTCTTTATTGCAGGATAATAATAAATAACTAACAACCATCAACTAACGACTAACAACCAACAACTTCCAACTATTCTATTTTACATAAACAGAGCGTTGAGCTTTTGAGTTTGTAGTATGTGAATTCCTTCTGAATCTATCTGGATAATTTTTTCGTCTTTGAGCTCCGTAAGATTGCGGATGAGTGTTTCTTTCGCTATTCCGCAATAGGAGGCAAAATCTTCGCGACTTAAATGTATTGTTGACTGGTTAAGTTTTAAATGTAAAGTATAAAGATGGTATGCAACTTTTTCTCGGACATTACCAAATGAATTGACAGCGAGCCTTGCCAAATGTTGCTGGCATTGCGCGGAGAAGTAATTTTGAAAGGAAGTCCACAAATTTTCAGAGAGTATCAATTCTTCCAGCGTTTTCCTGGAAATCGTTTTTATCAATGAGGGCTCTATGACTTCGCAATAACTGTGGTAATTATTTTGAAATAGGTGTGTGATACCTGCAAATCCGGGACCTGTATGAAAATCAAATATAAATTCTTTACCACCCACAGTTTCAATACCTTCTTTGACCATTCCGCTTTCTAGGAAATAGATGGTATTTACTTTTTCATCTGTGACCCATATTTTACTTTTCTTGCCGTATTCTTTTGGTTCAATACTTTCAATAAGAACTTTGACTTTTGAATAATTTTCAAGTTTTTCGAATGGAATAAGGCCTGCCAGACTTCTGGTTGTTCTGTTTTTGGAAAGTTCCTGATATTTAAGTAATTTTTTTTCAATAACTTCTAATAAATCTACATCATCAAAAGGTTTGATCAAATAATCTTCAGCGCCCAGATTCATTCCTTTTCGAAAATCTTCTTTCTCTGCTTTTGCGGTGAGAAATATCAGTGGGACGGATTGCAAAATAGGATCCTGTTGTAAAATTTTGAGAACTCCAAAACCATCAAGGTTGGGCATCATGATATCACACAGAATAATGTCAGGTTTAACTTTGCGCGCTTCCTGTACACCTAATAAGCCATCAGCTGCAGCGTATACTTCGTAATTTGATAATTCCAGAATCTCTGAAATGTTTTCGCGCATTTCATGATTATCTTCGATGATGAGTATTTTTCGTTTATTGTTCATGTTCTTTAAGTCTGATGGTGATTAGTGTGCCTTTATTTTCAGATGATTCAAACTGAAGTGTCCCTCCGATAGAGTCCAGGTATTTTCGAACGATGTTTAATCCCAAACCGGTGCCCTGAATATTTAAAACATTTGATGCCCTGTAGAATATATCAAAAATAAACTTTTGTTCCTCAAGGGGTATGCCGATTCCGTTATCTTGTACATCAATCTTGTAATAGGAACCTTCTTTGGAGAGAAACACTTTTATTTCTGCATTATCGCCGCTGTATTTGATGGCATTTGATATGAGATTGCTCATGATATGTCTTATGCATGCCTTGTCTGAATGAATTATATAATCGTTCTCTTCAATTTTAGAAGAAAATATTAGAATTTGGTCTGCCTTTTTTAGATAGTTAAAATCTTCAATTAATTCTTGTATAAATTCCCGGAGTGAAAAGTCTTCAAGTTTTAATAAAAACTTACCTTCTTCGATTCTCGTTAAGCTGAGAAATTCATTAAGGATTCCATTCAAATAATGAATATTGCTTTTAATTTTTTGAATATGCCTGTTGCGTTGTTCGAGCTGTGATTCTTGATGGTATTTATCAATTAAGCTCAGGGAACTTAGAATATTAGCCAGTGGAGTTCTGAATTCATGCGAGGCAACAGAAATAAACCGGGACTTGAGGAGATGAAGATTCATTTCTTTTTCCAAAGCATTCACCAATTCTTTTTCGCGGGCAATTAATTTATTTTCTGCCTGGGTCCGGTGAGTAATTTCGGATTCTAGATTTCGATTGATTTCATTGAGCTGATTTAGGCTTTCCTGCAACTGGCTGGTCCTGGACTCAACCATTTTTCAAGATTTTTATTGAGAAACCACAGATTTTTTTCGGCTTCTTTTTGTGCAGATAAGTCATGTATGATCCCTGTAAAGTAAATGTCTTCACCTATGGTAAAACGACTTACAGCAAGACGTAATGGAAATAGATTTCCATCTTTTCTTAGCCCCAGTACTTCTCTTCCAATTCCGATAATTTTTTTTTCACCTGTTTCAAGGTGATTTTTAATATATTGATGATGTTGACCGCTGTGTGGCTCAGGCATAAGCATATTTACGTTTTTCCCAACGAGTTCTTCTTCTTGAAACCCAAAAAGTGCAGCAGCGCTTGGGTTTAATAAAAGAATCACACCAAGCTTGTTGATGATGATGACACCATCGATAGCTGTTTCAAAAATGGAACGAAAAAAGTCACTATTTTGAAAGTGGTCGTGAAAATTAAATGGCGATTCTGAAGCTGACAAGGATCACAGTTTGAATTGACAAAGATCATTAAATTTCAGCTAACTATTGCTGAATTTTGCATAAAAAGAAGTATGAAGTTAAGAGAACATGTAAGTTTAATTATGTCAACCGATCTTATCACCCTTACTCCGGAGGATAATTTGCTATCTGTTAAGAATATATTTGACAAGCACGATTTTCACCACATTCCTGTCGTTCATTTTAAAGATTTGGTTGGACTCGTTTCTAAATCAGATTTTTTACTGTATTGCAATGCATTCCTGATGAATGAGAACTTAAACATCCTCGAAGACCAAAAATTGGCCTTTACAAAAGTAAAGCAGATTATGGTAAGTCGTTTAGGGAAATTGGAACCGGAGGATCGCATTGAAGTCGCAATTGATGTTTTTTTGACCAATTATTTGCATTGTTTGCCGGTAGTAAAAGGGAAAGAGCTCATGGGTTTAATTACGCCTTTTGATATTTTAAGATATATTTCAAAATGATTGTGAGTTTATATGGTTTGCCTGATGAGAAGTATTTCGAATGGAGAAAAATGGTATTGGAATACATGTCTGAATTAGATGTAGATTTTCAGTTTGAAGAGTGTACTTCATTGGAGAATATTCTTGGAAAGGGGATAAAAGATGTACCTTGTATGATGATTGGAAATACCATTGTTGATTACAAAAAATTAGCTACTTACAATTATGAAAACTTTTAAACACATTATTTGTCCTTTTGATTTTTCAAATTTTTCTGAAAAAGCCTTAGATTATGCAATCAAACTTACCAAATGCAGCGGTGAAAAATTGAGTATTGTGCATGTTATGGTCAACCCTTTTTTATTCGAAGGTGGAAATCCCTTATTACAAAGTAATGTCCTTGCCCAGGATCTTTTGGAAAAAATCAGACTAGATGAGCAATCTAAATTAGATGCGCTTAAACGAAAGATCTTAGCTGAATATCCCGAAATGGATGTTGACTTAATCATTGAGGAAGAAAATGATATTGGTGAGGCTATTATAGCTGCCCAACAAAGGTTAGGAGCTGATCTTATCGTAATTGGTTCCCATGGAAGAAAGGGAATTAAGCGCGTTTTTTTGGGAAGCGTGGCAGA
Organism: Saprospiraceae bacterium; assembly: GCA_016719615.1. Taxonomy (NCBI): domain Bacteria; kingdom Pseudomonadati; phylum Bacteroidota; class Saprospiria; order Saprospirales; family Saprospiraceae; species Saprospiraceae bacterium. The sequence continues at coordinate 2,107,282 of JADJYQ010000001.1, read as the reverse complement.
ATCTGTTCTTAGAGATTCGAGTTGTCCGGTTTTGGTTGTAAAATAATTTTATAACAATAAATATTAAGTCATGAGTTATTTAAGCAGATTTAACAGAGATTTTCCTGTTTTTAGTCCAATGACGAACTGGATCGATGATTTTTTTAGCGATGAAGCATTCAAATCATCTGAATTGACCGTACCTGCTGTAAATATCCTCGAAGGTATCAAACATTATACCCTCGAAATGGCAGTTCCGGGTATGGAGAAATCCGATTTTAAAATTTCGGTTGATGATCGCACAATGACGATTTCTGCTGAAAAGAAATCCGAGACTAAGGAAGATGAAAATGGTAAAATGAAGAGAGAGAATACAATTTCTCTAAATTTTCAAGAAGTTTTACATTGCCTTCAGTTGCCGATGTACAAAAAGTAGGCGCTGCTTACAACAATGGAGTATTAAGTATCCACATTCCAAAGTTGGATGTTGAAATTTCCGGAAATAGCAAAGAAATTGCAGTGCATTGATTTTAAAAATGATTTGTAGTAGGAAATATTTTCTGAAAGGGCCGTTAGTTTTACTGATGGCCTTTTTTATTTTTAAAAACCGCAAGGAGTGATATACAACAGATCTGTTGATTTCCAAATACTTCTGCCTGCTGCTGAAACTGTATTGTGAGAAAAGGCTAACACTTGGGTGTTGTTATTTATCAAGTACAATGCTTAGTCAATGTGGTTTTTAGTTTATTAAAATTTAAGCTGTAGAATTTTGACGGGACCCGAATGTGTAATTAATATTAAGTGTAATAAGAAAGTATACGTGACGAGGTCGCGATGATCAATACCATTTAAAGTAATCTAATAAAATAGGGTCTCCGAATATTTGAGATCAGGGCTATATTAATCTATTGGAGGATTGCATCTCTATCATAACCTCCGCGCTCAGTTATATCTTCATAAAACAACTCCGCTTCCGTATTTTGTTTTTCTAATGTCCAATCATCTGTTACTGTAGTTTCTATCCACAATTCGCCGGATTTGCGAAAGACTTGCGCATAAAGTCCAAAAATTTCTTCAAAACTTTTCTCCAGATGTGCAACAGAGTTGTAAGGATGAATTTCCAAATTCCCTTGTGTATGTTTGGTCCGGCAATCTTTAATCAATGTTTCTTTGGCTATCATGTGTTCCTTCCTGGAGCCACCGTGAATGGAATGAGGATGACTAAAAAATTCAAGTTTCAAAAATGGATATCTTAGATTGAATTTGTTTTGAACTTGTTCTAAAGTCATGGAATTTTCGACTTGTATTAACATAATGGTATTTTTATTCGTGAATTGCGAGTATCGGAATTTTTATATGATATGCAACTTGTTTACTGATACTTTCTGATGAGATTCTTTCCAGGATATTGTGTTTTTTGGGTATAAGTGTAAGGAGGTCAATGTCATTGTTTTCACAATATTCCTGAATTCCTTCCAGGATATCATTCTTCTGAATAATGTGGTAAGAAACGCTGTCTTGTGGAAGAGAAGGTGATAAGTCATTTTCGAATAACTTCTCTGCCAGGTCTGGAAATTCTGAAAGTTCTTCTACGACATTTAGTACATGAATTTTAGCATTGAATATTTTACTTAAATCAATCAAGGGTTCTAAAATATTTTTTTTAACCAACAGATCACCGTCATATGCGAATAGTATATTTTGAATCTGAACAAAATGAGATGATTTATGAATGCCTAAAATTGGTACAGGAGCATTGCGAAAGAGATGTGTAGTTGTGCTTCCCAAAATTCTTTCCGTTAAATATCCTGAGCCCTGTAGTCCCATGACAATGAGATTACAATTATTTTCTATAGCATAAGATTTAATCAAATCGGAAGGAATCCCATATTGGCACTCTATGGCAACTGAAATATCAGTCTTTAATTCAAATTTTACGTCTTTGATTAAATCAAACAATTGAGATATAAAGTTGGAACGTATTTTTTCCAGATTTTCAGGATCAGGTACATATACAAAAGCATCTAAAGAAACTACCGGAAGTTGATAAATGTGTAAAACGTGTATTTCCGCTTGAGCTTTGATTCCAAGACTGAGTCCATACTTCAACTGATTTTTGGAGCTCTCTGAAAAATCGATCGGTATAAGAATGCGGTTTATCATTTTGATTTATCTATATCATTCAAGGTCGGTCATAGAATTGACTGAATACAAAGTTAAGTTCTTTTCATGCATAAAGATTTGATTTTAGTCAGTTTTTTACATGATAGCCATCATGAAACAGGCCATTTATCTTTTGTAACTTTGATATAAATGAGGGTCATATTAAAAATGTCAACATATGAAGAATATACTCCTACCGATCGATTTTTCCAAAGGCGCTGAGATATCACTGCTTTTTGGATTACAACTTGCTCAAAAGGAAAAAGCGAAAGCAATTGTATTACATATAGTTTCACCTTATGGGGGATTGACTGAAGGGGTTTTTCAAATCTATGATTACGCGGTTTATCTCGATGAAAAGCGAAAAGCATTGCAGGATTATATTTCTAAATTTAGAACTAAAAATAACATTCAAAAAGTTGTTGTTGAAACCATTTGTGAAAGCGGAATAGCAGCTGAGGAGATTATTAATTATAGTATTAAAAATGATTCTTGCTTAATTGTTCTGGGGAGCAGAGGAACTGGTAATATTTCTAAAATATTATTAGGAAGCACCAGCCAGTCCGTGATGAGCATGTCAAAAACTCCGCTCATGATTATTCCTCAAGGTTTTAAATTCGAGTCTTTTAATAAGAAAGTATGTTTTGCTACCGATTTTCATTTAAAATTTAATAAAAAATCGTTACAGCTGTTTGATCAGTTTGATTTTCTAAATAAAGCAACAATTGAGTTTGTGCACGTGCACAGTGCGAAACAAGAAGTTTTTCGCGAAAAGCATGCCGAATTGGTGGCTTTGTTGTTTGGCAAACTGAAAATAATAATTAAATATATTTTATCTGATCAATTTGAGGAATCTATTGATGCCTATATGCAAGCTTCCGAATCAGGTCTGCTGGTCATGTTGCCGCATCAAAGGAATTTTTTGTATTATCTATTTTTTAGCGGACATACGCTCGCTGTTGTTAAAAAATTGCATTATCCGGTGCTGATATTGTATGAAGGATAGGGGAGGATGACTGCTTGACTTTTTGACTGCTTGGAAAAAGTTCAAGGGATTGTTTGATTGCTTGCGTTATAGAAAGTATTCTATTTACATAGATTAAAATAGTTTTCCTAAAAGTCAAATAGTCAAATAGTCAAAAAGTCAAGCAGTCAAGCAGTCAAAAAGTCAAGCAGTCAAAAAATCAAGTGGTCATTCCACCAAATTAGGCCTAAACAGTCCCGCTATTTCCCCAATTTATCCGATATTTGCCGCCCATGCATGAAGTATTAGCAGGTACGATCGTCATAAGTTTATTGCACGCATTGATCCCAAGCCATTGGATGCCCTTGGTGTCATTTGCCAGATTGCAAAAATGGACTGAAAGAGAAACCCTTAAAGTAAGTTTTTATTTAGCATTGTCACACGTGCTGAGCACTCTTTTGCTAGGACTGGCATTAGGTTTGTTGTTTTACCAATTGAGGTCTGATTTTGAATGGATCTTGCGTTGGTTGGGTCCTGGATTGTTGATCCTTTCGGGGATCTATTTTATTTATCGTCATCACACCCACCATCATTTTCATATAGACGATCATATGCTTGATCAAACCAAAACCAGGAAGCAAATAATTTATGCTTTACTGGCTTACATGTTTTTAGCACCTTGCCTGGAAGTTGAAGCTTATTTTGTAAATGCCGGATTACATAGTACCTGGTTACTTCTAACCTGCCTTTTGTGTTATTTTATCATTAGTATTTCCGGAATGATCGGATGGGTTTACATCGCATTAAAGGGATTTCAAAAATTTGACACCCATAAACTTGAACACAATGCAGGGATTATTACTGGTCTGACTATGGTCATTACTGGTCTTTTATCCATTTTTACGGGACATGGTTAATTAATGTAGTACAATTCTGAATCCAGATATTTTGTAAAATATGATTCTATTTGATCCATGGTTTTGGAAGAATGGATTTTTTAATCAAGATCATAAGATCTTTAAAAAAGTATAGATAAACAGCAAAATAAATAAAACAAGCAAGTGCATATGCATAGCTTGCACCAATGAGCCCTAATTCCTTTATTCCGAAATAAGAAAAGCAAAGCAGAAAGAAGTGGAAACTTATATCTGCTTTCAAGCCTGTTCTAAACATGGCTTTAGAAGCGATCAATAAGGCGAGAAGTCCCGCGCAAGTTTTGAAAAAATCACCTATCATTTGAAATGCAAATAGACTTTCCATAGGTCGAAAAGTATCTGCCAGAAAAATGCTGATGATTAAATTCCGGGATAGCCAAATGCCAAAACAAAGAATTAACATAATTCCTGCAATCCGAATAAATGCTTTTCGCATTTCCCTCACAAGTTCTGACCGCTCTGTAATTGCAGATAATTGAGGTATAAAATAGACAGACATCATTGTCGTTATTACCGTTAAGTACCGATCAGAAAGACTGAACATGGCTTGCCATAATCCGGCAGAATGGGTGTCTAATTCGTTTTCAACATTTTCGCGAATTAAAAACATAGATGACATCCAGGTAAATGAAGTGAGCGCAGCGAAGATTCCAAAGCGAATAAGTTTAAAGCTAATCTCGCGATCCACATGTAGTTTTAACCAGGAATTGTTCAGATATCCAGATTTTTTCAAACAAATATATCCAATGAATGTGACAAAGATGCCATAAAGTGAATTTGAAAACAAGGCAGCTGTTAGTTGGAATTTATAAACAAAGTAGGAAGTAAAAATCATGTTAAGCAATGCAGCTAAACAATTTACCAACGCCAGTTTTTTAATTTCACCGAGACCATTTAAAATGCCGGTGACCAATATTTGTGAAGAGATTAATATTAAAAAAACTCCGAATAAAATAAAAACCACCGAAACATTTAAACCATTAAATACTTTTTGTTCGATAAATGGAAACAAGAGAAGTATAAATAGCCCGCCGATGGCGCTCCCCATAAGGATTAGACTAAATGCAGTATTTATAATTTTGCGAAGCGCATCCGGATTATTTTTATTTTCGGAAATATATTTGATAATTCCGACAGAAATAGATGCAGTTGAAAATATGAGAACCATACCACTGATGTTTGCAAATTTTCCGATATATGCAGTTCCTTCCGGACCCAATAATTGAGCTGTTACTTTGGTGATGACCAAACCTGTAATGAGATTTATCATCGAAAAAATGCCACTGTATAAACTTGTTTTATAAAAATTCATTGGGTAATTACATGCGAGTTATCATTGTTAAGATTTTAAAGTGATTCATGATTTTGACTCAGTTTCATGGCAAGGAAAGGGGAGAGAGCTACATGGTCGTCGGGCAAGACATTTAAAATCTTATTCATCCATTTTGCGGCGGAATTATAGATGGATTTTGAATAATGGGTATTGTAAAATCCTTTGAGGGTCTCAAACTGAAAATCGGCATCCATTGCGGCTTTTTGATAATCTGAAACCGGCACCAGGCGTTCAACCCACACCCCGGTTATTGGATCGCAGGTATTTGTCGGGTGATCTATGGGACTGGGTAAGACCCCGGATTTTATAAAAGATTGAACTCTTTGTATAATTATGTCTTTTGTAAAGCCTCTGTTGTTTTTAGCGAGTAAGTTGAGTACATCATCATGCAGATCCGGGAATACTTCCTGTATGATTTCCTTGCGTAAGGCCATTCCACAATTTCGATTGTTTAAAGTGGGATTATCCATATCGCTGTTGCTTCCAAAATTTTCGTACTGTTTGTGTATTTTTTTATGGATGTATCTGACAATGGGATTATGAATATTTGCAGACGTAGTTATGAGAATGATAAATCCAGGTGTTGCTATTTGATGTAACTCTTTAAAGAATGTGCTGTAATCTGGGATATGTTCAATCACATTTCTAGATGCAAGGGCTGCTATTTGTAATTTTCGTTCTTTGCAAAATTCGACCAACTCATTGGTATCTCCAGTTACGAATTCGTCAGGCATGGCATTCAAAACAAAACCTAAATGTTTTATACCATCAATGTATTCAGGAGAAATGTCATGACAAAGGCAGGACAGTCCCAATCTTTTGACCAACATAGCAAATAAGCCTATACCAGCCCCATGATCGACAATCAGCGTTTGCGGTTGAAGGTTTTGCCGGCCATATAGTATATGGTAGAGCATAAAAGCATTACATTCACTGACATATTGGAGTTTTTTGAGATCAAAGCGTAGATAACTTTTTACAGCTTCATGTACATCCAATTGCAATATGTCTAATTGGCGAATATCCTTTTCCAACTGCCTTGCAACTTCTAAAATTTCTTGATATGAAAAATATTTTTTCAACAGCAGACTTAATGTTTATCAATAAAGGTTCTGTGCCATAATTCTGCAGTCATAATCCGCCACAATTCATTTTCACCAAAGAGTCTTGGATTCTTGTCGTACAGACTTTGAACTTTTTTTCCGTGGATCCAGGTCCGGCTTAAGAATGAATTTGAATGTAAAAGTTCTTGAATTGGTTTTTGCAAGTGTTTAAGTGTCCATTCCACAGTTGGGGTTCCAAATCCGATTTTATCTTTTCTATTTAATATGCTTTCAGGAACGATGTTTCGCATGGCTTTACGGAGTATATATTTTTGAACTCCATTGTGAATTTTGAACTCAGATGGAATGGCAAAGGATTGTTCTACCAACCGGTGATCTAAAAATGGTACGCGACTTTCAATAGAATTGGCCATTGAATTCCGGTCTTCCCAACGCAACATGTGTGGCAAATGACTGCGCGTAATAGCTGCTAATAAGGACTGTTCAAGAGAAATAGCTGTTGGATCAACCGTTTGTATAGCGATAAGTTTGGATTTATTTTTTTGTTCAATAAATTCACCAGGATACAATTCGGAAGTTGCATATTTTTTGTATTCCAGTTTTCTAAGTTTTTCGGGGCTCCCTTTTAATACTTGACTAGCAAGATAAATTTGTTTAGTGCTTGCTAAAATACCCTGGTCTTTAAATAGTTGAAATATATTACTTGCTAAGTGAGTCCATTGTCCGGTTTGGTAGAGTTGTGCTATATAGTATTTTAAAAAATATGGGTAACCGGCAAATAATTCGTCGCCTCCTTGTCCATTCAATAAAACGCTTATCCCCGCAGCTTTGACATTTTTGTAATTTTGAAATGCAGAAAAAGGGCTGGCCCCGCTGGTGGGAGCATCCTGGTAGTATATCCATTTTGCAATTTCTTCAAAACTCAAATCAGTACTTCCCGTAAAGTAGCTGGGTTTGAATCCTCCCTGGTCTATGACAGCTTTAATATATTTTCGTTCATCATACTTCGGACCTTCATAAAACACAGAAAAAGTATTGATCTCGCTATAGGTCATCTGTCTTGCAAGACAAGCAATCGAAGAAGAATCAATGCCACCGCTTAAAGCAATACCCAAAGGAACATCCGATCGCAATCGCAATCGGATCGCATCATTTAGCAATTCTTTGACTTTGTGGCTGCTATCTTCCAATGAACCATTTGACATTCCGAGCTGTAAAGTCCAATATTTTTTGACGGTGATTCCATTGGCGTCAACGAAAGCATAGGATCCTGCAGGTAACTGCTGAATTTCGGAAAAGAAACTTTCCGGGCGTTCAAATAATTTTACCTCCCTGAGAAACGCAGACATGACTTCCTCGTTGACCAGAGGTGAAACGAGTCCGCTAAGAATTAATTGTTTTTCTTCAGATGCCCATAAAAAGCGAGTTCCGTTAAAATGATACATCAGCGGCTTAATACCTAAACGGTCTCGAGCAACGAACAAACGTTTGTTCGTTTTATCGAATATGACCAGGGCAAACATACCAATGAATTTTTGAAGACAATGCTCGCCCCATTGTAGATATGATTTGAGCAGGACTTCCGTATCGCTTTGTGAGCGGAAAGTATGCCCCAAACTTTTAAGCTCTTCTTTAATTTCGAGGTAATTATATATTTGTCCATTAAAGCATATAAAGCAGGATTCGCTCTCTTCTGTCATCGGTTGGTGCCCTGCTGCCGATAAATCGATGATGGACAATCTCCTGAACCCCATACCGAGATTGCAAGTGGTTTCAGTTGGGATCATTGCATGTTGCCGGCGAATTTCATCGATACTATGTTCACTGCTGTGAAGTGACACTTCATGAGTGCTAAGATTCGCCACTAAAAATCCTTCATCGTCGGGACCTCTATGCTGTATGATCCGGGTCATCGAACTGAGTTGCCGGGTGTTGATGGGAGCTCCATCCAGATTATAAATTCCTGCTAATCCGCACATAGTGAATGGGCAAAGTTAATCAATCAAAAATTTCCTCCCGAAGCAAGAGTTCAAAGCATAGCTAAATTTGCTCCGGATTGCATTAATTTTAGCCTTCATTTGTGAAAAAGCTACTGATTATCAGTTATTACTGGCCACCTTCCGGTGGTTCCGGCGTGCAACGCTGGTTGTATTTCGTTAAATACTTAAGAAGCTTCGGGTGGGAGCCCATCATCTATACCGTAGAAAAGGGAGAATATCCATATCTGGACCCTGAATTGGGAAAACTCATACCGGAGGGTATTGAAGTCATAAGGAAGCCTATTTGGGAACCTTATTTTATTTTTAAAAAAATAAGAGGCGGAAATAAAGCTGTTGACCCCACGATTATGAGTGTTGGAAAGAAACAATCCATTTTTCACAAATTGGCGTTTTGGATCAGAGGTAATCTTTTCATTCCAGATCCACGAATATTTTGGTTGAAACCATCGGTTTCCTATTTATGCGATTATTTACAACAACATCCTGTTGATTTATTGGTAAGCACCGGGCCACCGCATAGCATGCATTTAATTGCGCAAAAGCTTAAAAGAAAACTTCAAATTCCATGGATTGCGGATTTTAGAGACCCATGGACCCAAATTTTTTATTTTGATACCTTGCGCTTGAGCAGTTTTGCCCGATATATACACCAACATTTGGAACGATCTGTGTTAAAAAATGCAGACGCAATTATCACGGTCAGTCCATCTTGTAAAGAAGGCTTAGAGCTCATCTGTAACAGAAATGTTGAAGTGATCACAAATGGTTATGAACCATTTGAAAAAATCGACTTAATAAAAAATGAAAAAGATAAGATCATTTTATTGTATTCGGGAGTCCTTACATTAGACCGAAATCCGGAATTGTTTTGGATAAAACTAAAGGAATATGTAGACCAACATCCTGAGCTCAAAGATCGTTTGGAATTGCAGTTCATAGGAAATGTCGATCCGGCTATTATTGAATACATCAAAAAATTTGGAATTTTTCATTTGGACCATTTTTCTCCTATGCCCCACAAGCAGCTGGAGCATTATTTGTGGAAAGCTGATTTACTTTTACTCATAGGGGTACCAGGTAACAATGGAGTGGTGACAGGTAAATTTTTTGAATATCTATTTTTGAATAAACCGATTTTATCTGTGGCTCCTGAGGAAAGTGATTTGGCAAGTTTATTAAACCAAACGCAATCGGGTTTTAATGCCGATTTTGAGGATCCTGTAAGGATGCAGGAAATGATTGAAAGCGCTTTCTGCGCATTACTAAATGATAGCTACAAGCCTGATGTAAAATCAGTTGCAGCGTATTCCAGAAAAAATCTGACTTCTCAATTGGCTGATTTGATGAATACCGTATTAATGGAGAAACAACAAGACTAATTTAGTTTTCAAATGATGTTTTTGTTCTGAAAACTGAAAATATTCTTTTAGTTTTATTTTTCTGCCAAAGCTTCAGACCGATATTCCTTGTAGGCCACAAACCCCATAAAAAGTATAAGTATCAAAGAGCAAATCATGGATAGTGTTTTACCCAGCATAAATGATTGTGGTTTGAATTCCAGGACAATTTCGTGATTTCCGGAAGGGATCATTGCAGCGCGTAAAATGTAATTCGCCCGGAGCAAAGTTGTTTCTTTTCCATCAATAAAAAGATTCCAACCTAAATCCGGTCCGTACCACACTTCAGAAAACACGGCCAATTGATCTGTAGGAGACGAAGATTTATAAACCAGTTTATTTGGCGAATAACTATTTAAACTAATGGTTGCAGATGGATCAGCACGGTGGTTGGTCAACTTCTCTTTAAATTCTTCGTGCACGACTGCAGTTTGCTTAGGATCGATTGCACTTACAGCCTGAATTTCTTCATCAGGCGTTTTTACCAATTTTAAATCATTTACAAACCATACCGGACCATTTGCATTTGGATTTGGAAAACTTATCTCTTTTCCAGGCTGGCCTAAAATAAAATACTTGGTGTTGAGCATGTTCATCACCTTGAGATTTGCCATGGCTTGTATGACTGCTGAATCTGATTGTGCTGTTTGCAACTGACTTGTCAATTGCTGGATCTCGCGATCCAGATGATGATCGATGATATCCTGGTAGCGTTGCAATTTAGCAGGATGGTAACCACCAACATGTTTATGATGGAATGAAGGAATTGAACTGTTAAAAGTATTGACCGTCAGATCTAAAACCCTGTGATAACTTTTGTCATTCAATATTTGCTGATCGACAGCACGAGGCTTATGTGTAGCTTCTTTTTTGGATTTACTAACAAAATCATCTTTGTGTACATATCGCGTGGCTACCCCTCCGAAGTCAATCAGTATGAATACGGCAATCGAGATGGCCAGGTATTTTATATTCAATTTATTTTTTAAGTTGAACCATAATGCAAGAGCAGTCAATGTTATAAAAATAAAGGAACGCAAAGCATCTGTTTGCAATAAACTTTTTCGATCTTCAATCATGGCAGGAAGGCTTAAACCCTGATTCACGTAGGTGGAATCTGTTGGATGTTCAAATCCAAATAAACTTCCTCCAATAAATGCCAATATCAAACACAATCCTGCTGTAATACCCGCACTGTAGTATAGACTTTTTTGATAGTGTTCAACAGGTTCATTCTTTTTGCTCCACTCATATAGTACAAGCATTCCTAAAACAGGAACAAAATAAGAAACAACAGAGAGCACACTGCTGGGAGCTCTGAATTTGCTGTAGAGCGGAATGAAGTCAAACATGAATTTGTTTAAGATCTCGAAGTGTTTTCCCATCGATAACAAGATTCCAAAAATCACGGTGGAAGCAATCCACCATTTGAGGGGTCCTTTTACAATGAACAAACCGAGAACAAATAAGAAACAGATGATGGCTCCAAAATAAAATGGACCGCTGGTAAAAGGAAGGGCTCCCCAATACAAAGGTGCTTGAAATCTCTTGGGGGCCTGATATCCTTTTTTACGCAAATCTTTAGCGGTAGCAGAATTTGCACCAGCTGGTTCAGAAGTTCCTCCACCAGCTGCTCCCGGAATGATGCAAGCCAAAATATCTTGGGAGCCATTACTCCAGTTCATTGCATAGTCCCATTGCAAGCCTTCTTTATTTACATCGGCCTGGTTGTTATCAGCCCTTTCAGACAAGATATGCCCGCCGCGCATAGTTTCTTTTGCATATTCATAGGTAGGTAATATAGAACTCGCTGAAGAAAGAAATGCAAGTACTAAAATGCCCAACATCATAAAGGAAGGAAGGAGAAAATCCTTGTATTTGCCTGCTTTGAAATGAAAAAATGCAAATGATACAATCAGCGGCAAGGTTAAAAGAAATAGATAATAACTCATCTGTACGTGATTGTTCAGAATGTTGATGCCCATGCCTAGAGCGAACAATGCACAGCCTCTTAAATACTTACCTCTGTAAGCTAAAATAATTCCAGCCAAAATAAAACCTGCCATAGCCAATACCACAAGTTTTGGAAGATGCCCTGCTTCCCAAACGATGAAATTACCTGTAACCATGAAAGTGGCTAAACTCCCTGTAAATGCAAGTGGTACAGACAAACCAAGCACCAGGTAGAGGATATAAAAAGAAATGGCGCATAAAAAAAAGATGGCTATGGGACCGGTTAAAAATCCTAGGCTAAGTATTGTTTGTACGTAATTTAAAAGATTGTAGTCTGTAGGTGTTGAAATTTGGTAAGCCGGCATTCCACTGAACATACTCCCTGTCCATAAAGCGGGATCTTCGGGATGTTTTTTATTGTGATCCATAATTTCGGCCGCAGAGCCTTGCCATGAAGTCACATCACCTTGTTGAAATACTTTTCCTTGCCAATGGGGCATAAAAAAATAAGAAATGATGAGTATAAAAAGGACGACACAAGTTATATGTGGTACTAATTTTTTTAAAACCTGGGTTAACATGTTATCTTTTTTAAAAGCCTTTATTCTGATTTCGCAAATTTGCAATGGTCAAAAATACAAATTACCAGCATTCAATCTTTACTATATTGAAAGCTTTTCCTACAGCTGAAGTTTGTTTAAATCAAAACCTTGACTAGCTTTTAAATTATTTGATGGAGAGTTGTCAAATAAGTGAAGTGAAATTATCTAAAACTTGCGTTTAAATCATTCAAAACTGAAGAATTTGGTACAAGTTCCTTTTCTTGAAGTTTATTCAAGGGAGTTTCAGTTGTATTTAGGAGGGCGTGTAGGTCTTCTTGATTTTCATCTATGTAAATGAGACCAGTGAGAATTTCAGCTTTTGCATAGGCTTCATGTAATGCCCGTACAGCTGAATCTTTTTTCGTTGGATCCCATCCTGTTTGAATTTTCCTTAAATGCAAAAGAGATCCGTCGTGCATCGCCAATTGAAGGCTTGAACCATCTGCATATTGAGCCGTAATTTCCTCTGCTGGAGGGGTGAAATCAATGGTAGAAGTCGCATCAATGTGTTCGCGAACATAATCATATGATTTCGTTGACCCTACATTATTATTAAAAGTCACACAAGGAGAAATTACATCTATCAATGCGAACCCGGGGTGTGCCATTGCAGCTTTGATGAGCGGAATCAATTGAGTTTTATCACCTGAAAAACTTCTGGCCACAAATCCTGCACCCAATTCTATTGCTAAACCCGGCAGATCAATATTTTGGAATTCATTGACACTTCCTGCTTTGCTTTTCGATCCTTTATCGGCAGTTGCTGAATCCTGGCCCTTGGTTAAGCCATAGCAACCATTGTTCATGACGATATACGTGATGTTCAAATTTCTTCTGATGAGGTGTACAAATTGACCCATACCTATGGATGCAGTGTCGTCATCTCCGGAGACCCCTAAATACATCAGATCTCTATTGGCAAGATTTGCCCCGGTTGCTACGGAAGGCATTCTTCCATGCACTGAATTGAAGCCATGTGAATTGCCCAGGAAATAAGCTGGTGTTTTGGAGCTGCAACCGATGCCCGATAATTTTGCAAGTTTATGAGGTTCAATATTTAACTCGAAACAAGCTTGAATCAATGCGCCTCCGATAGAATCATGTCCACATCCCGCGCATAAAGTAGAGAGAGAACCTTCATAATCTTTCTTCCTGTAACCCAATTCGTTTACGGGCAATTCGGGATGTCTGAAATTAGGTCTTTGAAAACTCATATTATAGATATTATGATGCGGAGATTGATGTTGATTCTAAATTTGATTTGGATGCATTGGGCTGAACATCCAGATGTTTTGAAATGATGGATTCAATATGATGTGCTGTAATGGGCAAACCATCGTAATTCAGCACCCGGATCAGTTTATCTGGGTTGATATCCATTTCATTAATGAGCAGACTGCGCATTTGAGCATCCCTGTTTTGTTCAATAACAAAAATCTTTCGATGGGCTGATATAAAATCACTTACCTCTTCATTAAATGGGAAGGATCTGATGCGCATCGCATCCATATGAATGCCTTGAGATGCCAGATCATCTTTTGCTTCCAAAGCAGAATAAACTGAAGTACCATAAAAGATTACGCCAAGATCTGATGTTTGTTCGTTTTGATAAAATTCGGGTTGGGGCACATAGGATTTAATGGTTTCCCATTTTTTATTCAGGCGATCCATATTTCGTTTATATGCAGCGCCGTCTTCGGTATAAATTGCATATTCATCTCTTGAAGAGCCTCTTGTAAAATACATGCCTCTTGTTGGATGGGTGCCGGGTATGGTGCGATAACAAATGCCATCTTTGTCTGAATCTAAATACCTCCCGAATCGATCCATATTTTCCAATTCTTCGGCTGTTAATACTTTGCCTCGCTTGAATTTTATGTCTTCGTTAATCGCAAGCGGATCACTGATGTGATCATTCATACCTAAATCTAAATCCGACATTACAATAATGGGAGTCTGCAATTGATCTGCCAGATCAAAAGCCTGTCTGGTGAATTCAAAACATTCACTTGGCGTGGAAGGAATGACTAACACATGTTTGGTATCTCCGTGAGAAGCATAAGCTGCACAAAGGATATCAGATTGTTGCGTTCTTGTTGGCATTCCCGTTGATGGTCCGGTCCGTTGAACATCAATTAACACAGCAGGAACTTCTGCAAAATACGCCAGCCCTAAAAATTCCTGCATCAGTGAAACCCCCGGTCCGCTGGTTGCTGTAAAAGCACGGGCACCATTCCACATTGCACCAATCACCATTCCGATCGCAGATAATTCATCTTCTGCCTGGACAATAGCATAATTATTTTTTCCTGATTCCGGGTCAACTCTGAATTTCTCAGCATATTCGCTAAAGGCATCAACAACAGATGTGGAGGGTGTGATGGGATACCATGCCGCAACCGTAGCTCCTCCAAACACGGCGCCTAGAGCACAAGCTGCATTACCCTCAAATAGTATTTTATCTTTCAGAAGATCTCTGCGTTCCAACTTGAATTTTAATGGAAACGAATAATGCTCTTTAACATATTGACTTCCCAATTCCAAAGCATGATGATTGGGAGCGATGAGTTTTTCTTTTCCCTGAAACTGCTCAGATATGATTTGTTTGAGGATATCCATATCTAAATTGATCAAGGCAGACATTGCACCTACGTAAATTATATTCTTGAACAACATCCGCTGTCTGGGGTCAGTATATTCGCGAAGTGTAATTTCAGTAAGCGGAATACCAATATAATTGATGTCCTCCCGGATAAATTCTTTGTGCAGAGGTTTTGTATTGTCGTATACAAAATAAGACCCTGATTTTAAACCGGCGATATCTGCTTTCATACTTTGCGGATTTACGCAAATCATGATATCAACACCTTCTCTTCTCCCAAGGTATCCTTTGTCACTCACTCTCACTTCATACCATGTTGGCAGACCCTGGATATTAGAGGGAAAGATATTTTTGGGAGTTACCGGAATCCCCATTCTGAAAATCGCTTTTGCAAACATGTTATTGGCACTGGCGCTTCCGGTACCGTTCACGTTTGCAAAACGAACTACGAAATCATTAATTACAGGATGTGTTTGCATGAACCTGCTTTTGTAACTTGATATAAATATTTTTGCATGTCCCATGCTGATGTAGGGCATCTTTCGGCACACAATCCGCAGTGCAGGCAAACATCTTCATCTTTTACCATAATACGGCTTGTGGGCAATTGATCGGAAATATATAAGTCTTGCGAACGGTTGTTAGCAGGAGCCATTAAACGATTACGCAAATCATCTTCTTCACCATTTGTAACAAATGAAATACAGGACGTCGGACACACGTCCATGCATGCATCGCATTCAATGCATTTGGAAGTCGTAAAAACAGTCTGGATATCGCAATTGAGACAACGTTGTGCCTCGCGGAAAGCGATATCAGGATCAAATCCGAGTTCCACCTCTTTTTTGCGGTCTCTTAAAGTCAGACTCTTATCTGCTTGGGGCACCGCAAACCTCAAATCATCTACAACGGAACTGTCATATGCCCATTCATGGATACCCATCTTTTGAGAAACCAAATTCACCATAGGATCCAGGCGCTCATTTAAATCTTTACCCTGACAAAACAGGTCTATGGAGACTGCTGCCTGATGCCCTTGTGCTACTGCTGTTATTACGTTTTTGGGTCCAAGTGCAGCATCACCTCCGAAAAATACCTTGGGCAAGGAAGACTGAAAAGTAGTTTCGTTGACTTGCGGCATTTCCCATTGGTTGAATTCAATACCCAAATCCCGCTCGATCCAAGGAAAACTGTTTTCTTGTCCGATGGCCAATAAGACATCATCTGCTTCTATAAATACCTCGGGTTCGCCCGTTGGCAATAATTTTCTTTTACCGTTTTCATAACTCACTGCAACCTTGTCGAAAGTCATTCCTTTGAGTTTGCCGTTTTCAACGACAAAAGTTTTGGGTACATGACAATCGAGGATAGGGATGTCTTCATGCATGGCATCTTCCTTTTCCCAGGGCGAAGCTTTCATCTCAGCGAATGGACTTCTAACTACAACTTTTACATCTTCGCCACCTACTCTTCTGGAAGTGCGGCAACAGTCCATTGCAGTATTTCCGCCACCAACAACGATGACTTTTTTTCCAATTGCGTGTGTATGTTCGAATGCAACGCTTGCCAGCCATTCAATTCCAATGTAAATATTGGATTTAGCTTCCCAACGACCAGGAAGATCAGGTAAATCTTTGCCTCGTGGGGCACCGGTTCCTACAAATACGGCATCATAATCCTGATTTACCAGCTCTTTTAAGCTGTTGATGTATTGCTTGAAATGTGTGTGGATGCCAAGATCCAGGATGTAGCCTACTTCTTCATTTAACACTTTTTCCGGCAAGCGAAAAGAAGGGATTTGGCTGCGCATCATGCCTCCGCCCAGATCTTGTTCGTCAAACAAATGAATTTCATATCCGAGGGGTGCAAGATCCCGGGCTACTGTCAGCGATGCTGGTCCTGCCCCTACGAGCGCTATTTTTTTTCCATTGGGTTTGAAAGGACCTTTTGGCATGAATTGCTTCACATCACCTTTAAAATCAGCGGCTACGCGCTTTAATCGGCAAATGGCAACGGGCTCTTCTTCGATCCTGCCCCTTCTGCAGGCAGGCTCGCAAGGTCGGTCACAGGTTCTGCCGAGCACACCTGGGAACACATTGGATTCCCAGTTGATCATATATGCTTCACTGTATTTTTCAGCCGCAATCAGGCGGATATATTCAGGTACAGGTGTGTGTGCCGGACATGCATATTGGCAGTCGACAACTTTGTGAAAATATTCAGGGTTCTTAATATCGGTAGCTTGCAAAGTGTACTGTGTTTTTAAAAAGTCCACAAAGATATAACCTGCTTCGAAAAGACCAAGATTTGATTCAACCAGCTTTTACGCATTTCAAAGACCCATTCATCAATGAATTAGGTTTTATATGAACAAAAAAAGAGCTGCCGGTTTTTTCAAACAGGCAGCTCTTTTTAAAATCTTAACAAGCGTACTTTAATTTTCTGCTTAAACCATAAGCTGTTTAATTATCTCCAAACAGGATTAAATTCAGTTCTTCTATTGCTTTGGCGGCCTTCTTTAGTTTTATTATCGCCAATTGGTTTAGATTCTCCATAACCGGAAGACATTAATCTTTCAGCATTGATGCCTTTTTTAACCAAATAAGCTTTGCAGGCTTCAGACCTTCTGATCGATAATTTGAGATTCTTCATGTCTTCACCTTTGTCATCTGTATGTCCCTCAATGCTTAGATTCATCTCAGGGTATTTCTTCAAAACATTGACTACTTCATTGAGAATTTTAGAAGAACTGCCTGTCAATTGGGCTGTTCCCGTTTTAAATTCAACAGCCCTCATGGCTACATCCAGAGTCTTTTTGTCTTCAACTTTGATTTCAGGACAACCATTATTGGACGCCGGACCTTTGGTGTTTATACATTTATCTACGTTGTCTGTAACTCCGTCGCCATCAGTATCTGGACAACCATTAATACTTCCAGCTAAATCTGGACATGGATCGGTGGCATCAGGGAAACCGTCGTTGTCTCTATCCGGCGGACAACCATTATTGGAAGCGGGACCGGGCACTTTAGGGCATTTGTCGTCGATATCGGCCACCGTATCATTATCAGAATCCGGACAACCCTTTAGTTTGCCCGCATCTTTAGGGCAACGGTCGTCTTTATCGGCGAAACCATCTTTGTCTGCATCCGGGCAGCCTTTTACCGTTCCGGCTACATCCGGACAGTCATCATCGCGGTCGTACACTCCATCTTTATCTCTATCGGCTGGGCAACCCTGGTTTTCAGGAACACCAGCTTCATTCACACAACGATCACTTTTATTGGCGATGCCATCTCCATCGTTATCCGGGCAACCGTTGACGGTACCATATTCTGTAGGACATTCGTCAATTTTATCAGGTAGCCCATCATTGTCAGTGTCTTTGCTTGCAAGGACAAATTTAAAACCCACGGCATGTTGCCAGCTGTCGCGGCCATCTTCAAAGGCGAAGCGGTAATCCGATTGAGCTGTCAAAAAAGCTTTAGGAGTTAACCTGATTTCAAAACCAAGTCCCAGAGGTGCCTGCGCAAACAATTGATCGAAATCAAAATTAGGAGCCACTACGCCCACTCCTCCATAGATAAAAGGAGAAATGGCCTTGCCTTTGAAAAAATGCAAATTGAGGAGTGCATCTAAGCCCACATAAAGTCTGTCTTTACGATACGAAGTCACTTTTTTTGTGGCATCGTCATAATTGGGTAAATCAACCAGTCCGACTCTTAAAGGTAAAGTCGAAGAGAATAAGTTGCTGTATTGTCTGTGGAAGCCCAATTCAACGCCATTGGAGAGATCCGAAAAGATCTGTTTATCATCCTCATTGGGAGCTGTGTAATTGAACCAAACGTGTTTAATGGATATCGCGTTTTTATCATAATCCGTTTGGCTCGTGCCTAGTTGAAAACTTAGGAGTACAACCAGGGCCATTAGTAAAATTGGTTTTTTCATAAAATGGTTTTTATAAAATGAATTTAATAGTCCAAAAATAATACAACATTAGCCAGTATAATAATTAATTTGAACTTGGTTAAATAGTATATATTAGTTTGATAGGTACAATAAAGTCAAATACAGTTCATTTAATATTGAATCGTTAAGTGAGAAACTGGTTGTGATGATGTGTTTATTTTAATCAGGAAACGCGATCTTCGCGGCAACTAAAGAAATGAAGCTTCATAAAAATTTATTACAGGCCGTTTACCAGATCATTCACGCGGTGATGTTTGAATCTGGATATGCCGACAGAACCATCGAACGTACATTAAAGGCGAATCCCAAATGGGGGTCAAGGGATCGCTCTTTTATCGCGGAGACAAGTTATGATATCATTCGCCATTATCGTTTATTAAACCAAGTTTCAGGAAACAGAAATGATTTATGGAATGTGATCGCAGCTTATTTGATTTATAAAAATTGGAATCTTCCGGTTTATGAGGAGTTTTCAAAAGTTGATCGATCGGAGTATTTGACGCATTTCAAAGCTGCGGAGACAAATATTGGACTTAGTCAATCCTACACGGATGATTGGGTAGCGTGGTTCAAAAGAGATTATCCGGATACTTATGAACAAGAACTCAAGGCGCTCAATGAGCCGGCGAAATTGGTATTGCGTGTCAATAGTTTAAAAATAAATAAAGCCAAATTAAAAGGATTATGCGACCAGGCTGGAAATGAATTGCAAGCATTGGAAGAATACGAAGATGCATTGCTTGCTACCCGTAAATGGAATGTATTTCAAGACCCTTTGTTTAAATCCGGGTATTTCGAAATACAGGATGCTTCATCCCAATGTGTTGCAGCTTTTATGGATTTGAAGCCCGGAATGCGGGTCATAGACGCATGTGCAGGTGCCGGTGGGAAAACCTTGCATATGGCCGCATTGATGAAAAACAAAGGGCATATCATTGCTCTGGATACTGAAGGATGGAAATTGGAGGAGTTGCGCAAACGTGCAAGACGTGCAGGTGCCCAGATCATCGAAACGCGAACGATCGATAGTACGAAAGTCATTAAACGCTTGCATGAAGGCTGTGATCGTTTATTATTGGATGTCCCTTGCAGTGGTACCGGCGTAATCCGCCGCAATCCCGATGCCAAATGGAAAATCGACCAGGCCTATGTAGAAAGGATGTTGGCTGTACAAAGAGACCTTCTGAATCGATATAGCCTGATGTTGAGGCCCGGTGGAAAATTGGTTTACGCAACTTGCAGTGTTTTGCATTTGGAAAATTCAGAACAAATTGCGTATTTTTGCAACGAGCACCCGGGTTTTCAGTTAGAAGAAGAGATCAAAATTAGTCCCTTTTCAAGTGGATTTGATGGCTTTTATATGGCCAGGCTGAAGAAAATTTAATCCAAAAATCGATATATGAGAAAGTGTTACATTTTTTTACTGGTTGGCCTATGGCTGCAAGCGGAATCTAAAACATGGTTTGTGGGTCCGCTATCCAATTTCAAAGTTCCAAGTGCTGTTGCTTCGTTAGTCAACGATGGCGACAGCGTGTGGATCGAAGCTGGCGAATACACCAAAGATGTGTGTTTGTGGAAGGCAAATAATTTATTTATTTCGGGTAATGGCGGTTATGCTAAGCTCAATGCTGAACGCACTGCCTATGGAGGCAAGGCCATCTGGGTCATCTCCGGAAATAATATGCGCGTAGAATTTATTGAATTTTCAAACTGCGAGGTAGTGGATCGGAATGGAGCCGGTATCCGACTTGAAGGCAAAAACCTGGTCGTTAGGCATTGTTATTTTCATCACAATCAAAATGGAATTTTAGCAGGCAATAATCCTGAAAGCGATGTACTCATCGAACATTCTGAGTTTTCAACCAACGGTGCCGGCGATGGCTTCTCGCACAATATTTACATCAACCACCTGCGAAGTCTGACCATACGTTACAGTTATTTTCACCATGCGTATTACGGCCATGAAATCAAAACCAGAGCTGATCGCAATGTTATTTTGTACAACCGAATCACAAATGAGGAAGGTGATGCCAGCTATGAAATAGATATTCCTAACGGAGGTCCTTCCCTAGTCATGGGGAATGTAATCCAACAAAGTAAATTCTCCGATAATAACACCATCATTTCCTACGGCCGTGAAGGTCTCACCAATACAGGACCGCATAATTTTTATTTTATTCACAATACAGTGGTTAATAATGAAGACAAAGGCATCTTGTTCAATATCCAGTCGAAAACAGATACTTTATTATCCATAAATAATATTATCTCCGGAAAACTTACAATTCTTTCCGGAATTCCCAACACTACCATTCAAAGCAATAATGTGGTTCGAATGAATATTGTAGATATGGCTTTTAAAGATCCAGCCAACTACAATTATTATCTGACATCAATTTCACCGGGGATCGATAGTGGAATAATTATCAACAATGCTTTTTTAGGATATGAACTGATGGCTGATAAAGAATACCTGCATCCTGTAGATTGGAAGAGTCGGTATAATGACCAAATTCCAGATGTAGGCGCACATGAAAATCAACAAATCACAAAATCCAGGGATGAAAAAACTAACAAACGTTCGTTCGTATGGTTTTACGATGCATTTACTGAACAATTATATTTGAATGCAAAGGAGAGTGGACCAGTTGAGACCTCAGTGAATTTATTGGATCTACATGGAAATCTTAGATCACAACAGCAATTTAATGGGGAGCTTACCATTTCCTTAAATGGAATGCCGGTTGGAATTTACTTACTCAGCATTCTACAGAATAATAAGGTAATTACGCAGAAATTTGTAAAGTCCAACTAGGAAATCGGATTATAAACAAGGACTTTTATTGAAAGAGTTCTTTTTCACAAGAAAAAACTAAGCTATAAGCTGTTCGTTGATTCAATAGAAAAATATAATTCATACATTTCCTCTTTGTGAAAATTCGAGACTTCGTGTCTTTGTAGCTGTCCATCATGTTCTCTAATGGCCACGAAGAGACGAATGATTGTTGATTAAAATATATGGAGATAAGTCCAAATTTGGATAATAAAGACTTCCATTAAGCTGTTGAATTTCAACTTTTCCCTTTAGCCTTTCTCCCTTTAGCCTTTTTTACTAATTTTGCCCTTCAATTTTCGTAAAAGTGAAACAAGCCCCCCTCATCGACCGTGAAATATTTTTTGGAGACCCGGAAATATCCGGTGCAAAAATTTCTCCCAATGGAAAATGGATTAGCTTTATTAAACCTTTAAATGGCATTCGCAATATTTGGGTCAAAAAATGGAATCAATCTTTTGCAAAAGCAGTCCCTCTCACAGCCGATGAAATCAGACCGATCACCAGTTATTTCTGGAGTAGAGATAGCAAGTCTATTTTGTATGTCCAGGATAAAGCTGGCGATGAAAATTTTAAAGTATATGCTGTGCAACCCAAGCGCAATGCATCGGACAAGAATATGCCTGAATCTAAATCACTCACCAATTTTGAACATATTCGCGTTAATATTTATGGGGTAGCCAGTAATAAAAAGAATGTCATTTTTATTGGTATCAATGATCGCGATGCTGCTTGGCATGATTTGTATGCCCTCAACATTTCTAATGGCAAACTCAAATTGATTCGTAAGAATACCACGAGAATCGTGCAATGGATTTTCGATCGCGAAGATCAGCTCCGGTTGGCTGTTCGATCCAATCCAGATGGCTCTTCTGATTTTTTGAGAATTGAAAAATCTAAATTTATTCCCATTTATACATGCGGAGTTTTAGATACGGCTTATGTAGATAATTTTCATGAAGATGGCAGACGTGTATATTTTATTACGAACAAAGGAGAAGATACGGATCTCTCTCGCTTGATTTTACTTGATATTTACAATGCTAACGAAGAAAATGTAGAAGCTGATCCGGAAAAGAAAGTTGATTTTGGAAGCGCGCATTTTTCAGATCGGGACAATCGATTGATCGCGACGTATTACACAGATGATAAAACCAGAATCTATTGGAGAGATCAGGAATTTAAGAGAATGTTTGAGCAACTCCAATCACAATTGCCCGGAAAGGAATTGGCGATCACTTCCATTACGGAAGACGAATCGAAATGTTTAATACATGTGAGTAGCGATGTCGACTGTGGATCCGTATATGCTTTAGACCGAAATTCCAACAAACTTAAATTGCAATATCGGCTTAGACCTTTACTAAATTCAAAGTTTTTATCTGAGATGCATCCTGTGCGTTATGCATCTTCTGATGGATTGGAAATTCCTGCATACCTCAGCTTGCCAAAAGGAGTAAAACCTAAAAAGCTGCCTTTGGTTGTCCATCCGCATGGAGGTCCCTGGGTACGTGATTACTGGGGTTACCACTCGTTAGCGCAATTCTTATCTAATAGAGGTTATGCAGTCTTGCAAATGAATTACCGGGGCTCGACGGGATTCGGTAAAAGATTTTTAGATGCCGGAAATAAGGAGTGGGGAAGTAAGATGCAGGATGATATCACCTGGGGTGTAAAATATTTAGTAGATCAAGGTATTGTGGATTCTAAGCGGGTTGCCATCATGGGCGGTAGTTATGGAGGTTATGCAAGCCTTGCAGGTGCTGCTTTTACGCCCGACGTATATGCCTGTGCCATTTCTAAAGTAGGACCTTCGAGTTTACTCACTTTACTGGCTTCCATTCCACCATATTGGGAAGCTGGACGAACGATGTTTCATGTGAGAATGGGAGATCCTACCACGCCGGAAGGAAAGGAATTGATGATTCAAAAATCGCCCTTGTATGCAGCAGATAAAATCCGTTGTCCACTAATGATCGTTCAGGGGGCCAATGATCCACGCGTAAAAAAGGCCGAGTCCGATCAAATAGTTGATGTTCTGCATCGGGCTGGAAAACCTTTTATGTATTTGTGTGCAGAGGACGAAGGCCATGGATTTATACATCCGGAAAACAACATGGCTTTTTTAGCGGCAGCAGAAGCTTTTTTAGCGAAATATCTGGGTGGTAGATTTCAGGAATCGATGCCGGATGGTGTTCGTACTCGTTTGAATAAAATGGATGTGACGCCTAAGTAAGCTTAAATCGTAATATCGAAATCTGAGGATTATTTCCCGCAGATTTCGCAGATTTAACGCAGAGAGATTGTTTTTCAGGAAAGCGAATTTTTTACTTAAACGAAATTAAAAATAGAGCTTCAAGCTTTAAACTATTTTAACTTGATATAGGACTCAAAAAATTTTTATGGAATTATTATTCTACCAATGTTTGGCATTTCTGACTTAGAACGCCAAAAAACAAATTCCATGGCTCTTTATCCAATGGCGGGCAACAAACGAAATTTCTTTGTTCGCCGGTTTGAACATCTTTGAATTGAATGGAATAACTGAAAAGTCCGATTTTCATTTCAGCACTATACTTTTTTGCACCGTACCATTCATCATTCCATATGGGATAAGATTTTTGAGATAGCTGAAACCGGATCTGGTGAAATTTTCCGGTTCGCAGTTCAATTTGCAATAAACTAAAACCTTCTTGGTGATCCAGAAGCTGATAATGCAAGATCGCCTCTTTGGCTTCGGGATCATTTGCTGTTGCCGCAACTGCACGAAAGGCATGTTGAACTTTTTTCAAATGCGATTTGATGGTGGCTTTGATGGGTTCGGGTTTTCCTTCAACAATGGCAAAGTAATTTTTCCGAACAGTACGTTCATAAAATTGCTGCTGCAGACCTTTTAAGATGCTTTGTTTTTTAGCACAGATCAATAATCCTTCAACGGGTTTGTCGAGCCGGTTGACCAGTTGGCAAATTCCTCTTTTCTTCCACGGATAGGTTTCTGATAAATACTTTTCTAATAGGCTTCTTAAATTGACACTTCCTGCCGGATCTTCTTCTGACAAAAAACCTGCGGGTTTTCGGGCAATTATAAAATCATTGTTTTCATAAAAAAGCAAATCCTTTATATCATACTGAGGTATCAATGGTTTGAGAAATTGTGTTTAACGGATGAGTGTAAGATCTCCCGAAAATACTTGCAGTTCTCCGTTTTTCCATTCCAGTTGTATGACATAGATATAAACACCCGGCATAACTTTATCTCCCTGATGCGATCCATCCCAGCCCATTCGAATTTGATCAGGAGCGATCGATGTTTTTTCAAATAACATATTTCCCCATCGGTCGAATATCTGAAATAATTTGATTTGGTTGAAAGATTCTTCTTCAATGTGTGGGTAAAAGAAATCATTGATCTGATCGCCATTCGGACTGAAGACATTTGGAATCCATATATTTCTTTTGATGACCTCAATTTTTATTCTCGCGGAAGTTGTACATCCTTTTTTATCCGTAACCGTACAGAAATATTCGATATCGTTGGTCACATTTTGTGCAATGGGATTCAGACAATCGGTGCAACTTAAAAATTGTGCAGGACTCCAGTTGATGGATCCTATGGAATCATTCGGAATAGAAAACACAGGTTGGAGCAGATACGATTCTCCGGAATTAATTTTTACAAAAGGGGTCAAATTCATTGAGATCCCCAATGCTGGCAGAATGTTGAAATCTTTTCTGAGTTCGCAGCCATTGTTATCGGTTATGAGAATTTGATAGGTTCCGGGCTGACTTCCCTGAAGGGTCTGTCCAAAAATTTGCCGGCCTTCGAATTCTATTATTAATGGGGACTCACCTCCGGAAATGGAGTTTATATTCACCGTCCACAAATCTCCGGGACATCTCAAGGGTTCAATGAGAAGATCAGCGGCTGTAGGGTAATTGGTATTTTCTGTAATTACCACAGAGTCTAAGGCATCGCAGCCATTGTTTGGATTGTATGCTCTGAAATAATAAGTTCCAGGTTTATCGATGCGGATATTCGCATTTTGAGGATTGCCTGAAATATTTCCATTAGCGGTCGTCCAAATAATTTGTTCTGTTCCGGATCCTGAGAAAATAGCTCCCATTAGATCAATGCTTTGGATTTTACAAGTTAAAGTTGAAGTCAGTCCAGCGTCCACTCTTAAATCGTTGATCTGTGTGACCAAAATGGAATCCTTATTCGAACAACCATTTTCGAGATTGGTGACCTGAACAAAATACCAACCCGGACGACTTACCTGAACAGAATCATTTTTAGGATTTCCGTTGATCTGCCCCATAGGTGTTGTCCAACTGAAATCATCAAAACCTGAAGGATTTTGAATGCTTGCGAGAAGTTGGGTGCTGAGTGAAGAACAGTTCAGTTGAGTGTTGCCCGATTTGGATAGGATCGGTTTTATTTTGTTTTCAATTACTGTTATACTTTGGGTATCTGCACAAAAATTGAGCGTGTCCCGAATGATTAAGGTGTAGGTTCCTGTTTTAGCTGCGGTACTTGTATTTAAATCACTTGGACCTGATAATTGTCCATTTGACGTAAACCAATTGAAATTTAAGCGGGAGCCTGAACTGGATAGACTTCCATCTAGAATGACATCCGATTGCAGACAAGTAAGGGTATCGGGTAAGGATATAAATGCAACAGGTTTAATTGTATCTGCAACGATATTTAAAGTATCAAAATTCTGGCAATGGCTTACACTGTCGATGATAAACAGGATATACTTACCTGGGGCACTCGTAGTAATTTGCGCTCTATTTCTGTTGGTGGTGATCATCCCATCTTGTGTACTCCATTGAAAGAGTAGCGGATGATTTCCTGTTGATTGACCCCCATTGAGTTGGAGGCTTGTGCTGGCGCAATTCCAAACGAGATCCGGGCCTGCAATTGCGGTGGGTGCCAGGGTGTCTATGGGTACGACAACACTCACCCGTGTACTACAGCCGTTCACCTCGTCGAAAATGATCAATGTATAGGTCCCGGGTTCTTGTACTTCCGGACCCAGGGTATTTGATAGATTAATATTTTGACCTGCATCTGCGATCCATTGATATCTGATAGCATTGCCTACGGGTGATGATGCATTGGCAGTGAGTCGCACATTGTTGCGCAGACAGGTGAGGGTATCGGCCTGAAGTATATTGCCGGAGGGTGCGCTAAAATCGGGCTTGACTTCTATTGATGCCGTATCCGAACAACCGTTAGTTGTATCAATGACGTTGAGGGTGTAGGTCCCGGGTGCATTTACAGTCAACATTAATGATCCCTGTCCCGATAAAATGGAACCACTTCCGGTGGACCAATTGTATAGGAATTTGAAACCTTGAGATGAAGCGCTCCCATCGAGAACTTTTAAAGTATCCGCACAAGTAAAAATGAGATCGGGTCCAAGGCTTATAAAAGGTTTCATAAAGTCAGAAAGCACGAAAACAGAATCCAATGCCATACAGTGATTGGTAGTATCTGTGATGCTCAGATAATACCATCCCGATGAATCAACAAGGGGAGTGAGCGATCCGGAGCCCATGAGAATATTTCCATTTTGAGTGGTCCAAATAATTGTTGTCGAATCTGTTTTTCCGATGCCACCTAATTGAATTTGTGTTTGAGTACAATTTAAGGTATCGTCAGGTCCTGCATTGACAAAAGGTAAAACCCGAAGATCACTTACGTAAAGACTGTCTGCAGCGGTGCAACCATTCATTCGGTTCAGGATATTTAAAACGACCCAGCCTGAATCTCGAATTTGTTTCGATACAAACAAACGTTCGTTAACTTGCATACCACCTGGAATTTTCCAGGTATAATCGGAAGAGTCTGGAAATTGATTGCCTGCTCGTGTAATCGTGAATTCCGGTAAAGAGCAGTCGATGATTCCATCTGCACCCAATTCGAAACGCGGCTGTGAAGTATCGAGTTGAATCAACCAAAATTTTTCCGAAAAACATTTATTGGCTTTGTCGTAAACTTTGAGCGTATACAAACCTGAATCAGGCGTTTGTATTTGATTTTTATTTTTCAAGCTGCTCAAATCCGGAAAGATCCATTCGTAGCTGAATCGCGTTGTATCGTAAGGGCTGCTTGTGAGTTGGGCAGTATCCACAATACAATTGATCAGAGTGTCACCTTGTAAACTGAATTGAGGCTTGAGCGTATCAGAAACCACGACCTCCTGGATTTCCGTTTCGCAACCGGAGTCTTTGTCTTTGATCACGACTTTATAGATTCCCGATTCAACAACATAGGCTGTTGATTCATTCTGACCTTTAATGATTTTATTGGACGGAATCCAGAAATAACTAAAATTGTTTCCACCATTGAAGACGGTAGTTTTTAGACTTATGGTATCCAAATTGCAATTGGCAATGCCCTCCACCTCGAGTATCGCTTCCAAATCTTCTGAAGGATCTACTTCAATTTCAGCTTCCTGTTCACACATTACATTTCCATTCCTGTAGATCACTTTTAATTTGTAGGTGCCGCCACCCTGAGCTTTGGCAGTTAAACCATTGGATGAAACTATTTTTCCCCCAATGCTTGTCCATTCGTACGAAATATTGGGGCCAACGGAAGATCCTATTGCATTCAAATCAAAAATATCAGAAGCACATTTGGGTAACACGGGTATATTGATGACAGCTTTAAGATCGACGATCTCAACTACGACTTCATCTTCATCCATGCATTTTTCAAAAAGAGAAATATCATCAATTGCAAAATCATTTCCGAAGCCAACACCTGTCGTTTCGCGAATACAGATTTCGACACTGGAGCTGGTAGCCGTAAAACATTCTTCAAACATTTGCCAGTCGCATACGCCGGCACCTTGAATATTTCCAAAAGATGCATTATTAGCAGATGCACTGAGATTAGGAGGATTTGAAGGAAAGACGCTTTGAACAAAAAATCTAAAAGCATAACTCCTTCCAACGGTGAGATTCACGGTCTGACACCAAACTTTTGCATTGGCATTGGTATGCCCATCGACGATAAGTTGATTGCCTGATCCTGAAGTATGATCACCACATGGACCCCAGCTTCCGTTGTAGCCCAAAGGGTTCGTTCCAACGCTGAGCCATCCGGGACCAAAAGTCCCACCCGGTACTCCATAATTGTATTCATGTGTAAACCCGGAATTGCCAGATTCAAAATTTCCGTTGTTAATAAAATCCATGGTACCAATTGACTCCACTTTCAGCGTGTAGGTGTATTTTCCTGCAGGAGCATTTACAAATGGATCCAGAGCATTGGGATCACTGAGGTAAGTTGTTGGCATCCAGGAGAATTTATCCGGCACACCCGTATAGCTCCCCTGTAATTGAGGGGGCATGGATGGGTCACAGCTGAATACATCGGGACCTGCATCTGCTGTCAGACCGGCACAACCCTGACTAAAAGCTAATGTAATACACTGAGTTGCAAGACAAATAATTAGAAGAATTCTCATCATACCCCGATCGGTTTTAGGACTCTAAATTAGTTTAAAACCATGAAATCTTCGAACTTCAATCCACATTTGCCAATATTAAGGAAATCAGCATGTTCTGATTCACCCGGCACTCCTTGCATCCCTCATTTTTGCTTTAGCAAAAGAAGGAATATATAGTCCCCTCTTTGATCTTGAAAAGATCAGAGAGGGGTGGGGGTGAGTCCACGAAGCCCCAACCCCCCAATCAAAAAACGCTAACCCCCAATAATTGTAATCACACCCCCAATAAATCCATCTTTCCAAACCTCTTCCCAATAAACTCCAGGAATTATTTTTAAACATGAAAACTCGCAAACTACATGCAATAATTATAGCCAGAAAACTTCGTCGTACTTTAACTCATTCTGAAAGGACACTATGGAATCACCTTCGGAACAGGAAATTTAGAAACCTAAAATTTCTAAGGCAGCACCCCATCATTTATGGAAGTGTAAATGGGCGGGCACAATTTTTTGTAGCAGATTTTTATTGCGATGAACTGAAACTAGTACTCGAATTGGATGGGCCCATTCATGAGACACAAAAAGAATACGATGAAGTTCGCGATCAGATAATACAAGAATTGGGATTGCACGTACTTAGAATAAAGAATGAAGAACTAAGTGATATGGAGTGGTTTTTCAATAAATTGAAAGAATATTTTGTCGAGTAATAAAGTATAATCCCCTCTTTGATCTTGAAAAGATCAGAGAGGGGTGGCGCGCAGCGCCGGGGTGAGTCCCAAATCGCCCTACGAAGTACTAAACACCCAATCAAAAAACGCAATCCTCTTACTTATTTACTATGCTCATCATTAATTATTATTCCAATCAGTTAAAAGTGAATTGAGAACTCGATGGTTTCATGCACAAAAGACAATTAGTATATGGATTTATCCGAGGCCAAATTATGGAGGACTTAGCTTTAAAAATCCTCATAATTAAGAAGGTGGAATTCTTGGATATAGAAATGAGTTATAATAACTTGAGAGCTCATTTTGTCAAGATGTTTGCATTGAAAAGATTTGTTGGTTTGGGATTTGCTTTCAGTTTATGCGTTGGTAAAATGGAAGTCCAAATATTTTTTCATCTACCCTCATTTGGTTAAAATTATGTTAAAGTTCATTCTTAATCATGCTCCATGTATATATATATATATATATATTGCATTGGCAGGGATTGATTTATACATCCTTGACTTTTAGAAGTGCAGGAATGTAGAGAGATTCATTAACCACAAAACCCCCATCGATATGGAGAACACAACATTGACACCACCTGACAAGATTTGACCGGATGATTCTTGTTTAGAATTTAATCTCATTAGAAAGTAAAGATCTGGATTCTAAATAAAAAATATTGAACGATAGAATTGTCCGGTAATGAATTCAATTTCATGCCCTTAAGATTTTAAGGAGTTGTTTTTAATATTTTTTTTACTATAAAACGTTATAAAATGAAACTCAATAATTGCTACTATATTTTAATTTTCACGGTAGGATTTTTCTCCTGTGAAGTAAGCAACCCCGAAGACTCCCGTTTTACGGATGAAAAATCGAATTCCAATCTTACCTTAAGATCTGATGAATTCTGTTTTGACGAAGAAGAGCAGGACGACTGCGAGAAGGTTGCAACAGCCGCGGTCCAATTGCTCAATGTAGAAGGGTATTCTCCCTGTCAGGTTTATGCGACTTATGATTTATGGAGATGTCGCGTATTAGGACAATTATCAAAATATGTCATAACGAATTTCGAAATATCTTTACTTACCAATGGCTGCGACTCCCTGTTGGACAGGTGGGACTCCATCGCCGCAGTTCCGGATTATGCCACACTGGTAGCCGAGATGGATTTGTTTTATGCTAAGGCCAAAAAATCCCTGGAAAGATATCTGGTAGGACAATTATTTGCAAATACTGCTTACAGAGACACATTTCCATGCAGTGGTGGAAGTTTTGGTGTGTTTGCCGTAGAATATTATTCAGCACTTTGTTATATTTGGTGTGTAATAGAATATCCGAACGAGGAGCCACCTCGCACGGCATGGAGCCAATTGATCTGTGGCACCGCTTGTTGCAAAAAGGAAACACCCTGGTGTTGGACGGGTACTACTTATCAGGAAGGAACTCCCTCCTTTACTGATTTTGGAGATTGTGCCGAGGATACCCTGGATCCGTGTTATGGTGGTACGGAATACGGCGATTGCGATGACCATAGCTGTCAGTGACAAATGAAATTAGTTTTAATTATAAACGAATTATTATGTACGATTCCAAAGTTAAATATGTAAGTTTTATAGTCCATTTACTTTCATTCACCAGCCTTTTTGGTCAAAGAGATCCATTAGCTGATATTTTTTCAAATAAACAACCGATATGGGCGCATGCGGCCATGGACTCTTCTGCTATTGGTTATAAAGGCCGGACTGGTATGGATTATTTTTGGGTTCCTGCAGAACGGAAAATTCTCGTCCATAATGGAGCCTTGTATTTGGTTTATTTAAATATTTTTGAAACCGAATCTGGAAATTTTATTGAAAAACTAGACTTAAAAACGGGAAAATCATTGTGGAGCAATGCCTATGATTTAAGACACTCTCCTAAACGGGAATACACCAACCGATATTTTATCAATGAAGAAAATCAACTGGAATTATTGAATTTCCGGTACAATTATGATACCGTCTTTTGGTTGTACCCTATGTGGGATAATGGCAAACTTAGCATACGTAAATATGATCTGGAAACAGGCAGGGAAATTTATAAGTTTCATTCCCCCATTGAGGACTCTACCTACCCATCATTTAAGGTTCAGTTCAATTTGCATTCTTATTTGCATAAGGATACCAATGGTGATTATCTAGTATATACCACAAGAGAAAATGTGAAAATTCCGGCATTTGACATTGCCAGAACACGGTTGGACTCAATTGGAAGATATAAGAAGCTTGAGTATGTTCACACGATGACCGGAACCTATAAAAACCTGATCCCATATACAGAAGCACCTATTTTAAACAACCAGCAATTTGATACTATAGTTAGATTGCTTCATACTTTTAAAAATAATCCATATCTGACCGGAGATACTATGGAGTTTAAAATATTTCTGCTGGATCAAAATTTAAAAGAATTGGCTTCTTTTGATGTTACTGATCAAATGTCAAATATTAAGGAATATAATTTGATTAAAGTAGAAGACGGTATTATAGGAGTGATTGGAAAGGAGTATATCAAGAATGAGTATCCTTTGCAACACATTTTTATTTTTGACTATGAAGGAAATTTGAAGGAAGAAATTCTTTTGCCAACAAGAACAAATGAAGGATTTGGATTATGTAGTGGGGTTCTTAAATTTAAAAATGAGCCTGGCGTGTTGTTGATATGCAGAGAGACCGGCGATAAGACCAAAACGGGATTTGCATTTTATAAATCCGATGGAAATGGAAATATTAAGCTGCATTCAGAAATCATAACAAAAGACAGTTTTAACATTGGAGATTTTGTATGTATGTATGAAATTGAACCCAATAAAATATTAACGGGAACCAGATATCGACAAGCACATTTAAAAGTAGGTGAGTATGAGCAAACGGAACGATACATTACAGCCTTATGGGATCTTGATGCATTGACAAAAACACAGCAGGGAACTGAATTAAAAAAGTCGATGATTCTAATGCCAAATCCAGCAACAGATTGGATCAAAGTTGAAATTGAGGAAGAGGGCCTTTTCAAATTAAATCTTTATGATTTGAAAGGACATTTGATTTTGCAAAAGGACTTATCCTTCCAAAACAATATTTTAAATATCAAAGAGTTGCCCGAAGCAAGCTATATTGTGGAATTGAGGAATGAATTGAATGTGTTGATTTACGCTGGCAAACTAATAAAGACAAAATGAACAAGTTAGTTCTTATTCTGGCTCCATGTACGTACATGTTTTTGCTAAATTTAATGCAAGCCCAACAATTTCGGAACGGAGATTTTGAAAATGTAAATGCTCAATCATGCGTATTTAATTTGTCGGATAAAGATTTCAATAAACGTATGGCTTATGTGTATGCATTTGGAAAAAACAATACAGGTAGGATGGATCCCGGTCAAATTGATATCCATACGTTTGATTGCTTCGTGGATCCTCAAAGCAATAAGTTTTGTATAGGATTGGCCGGTGAGAGTTATACCGGTCTCACATCGGATGCTGTGGCCCTTGAATTGGATAAAGAACTGGAGCCGGGCGAAATGTATTCCCTCCGTTTTTATTCATTCGGTAACGCTACGAATCACGATACAATTGCCGAAGTTTATATTGGGGAATCTTTATCAGACACCGTATTTGGCAGATTTATAGATACCGCATTTCCTCAGCGTATGACATGGGTAGAAGTGCATAAAATATTCAAGGCAACGCAGAATTCGAAGTATATAACGATCAAAAACAAAGTAGGCCACCGAAGCTGGAATCAAATTGACAATTTTAGTCTAAGCTATATTTCTAGCGTCGATGATAATTCAAAAAAAGATTTGGGGGATGTCTATTTAACTCCTAATCCCGCTTTTGGAATGGTGCAAATTGGAGGTGCAAATTTAAATAAACATTTTCTGGTAGAAATATTCGACTCTAAAGGAAAAAGCCGAGGTAATTATAATTCAATGGATATTGACATTAGAGATTTAAAAAGGGGCTTGTATTTTTTAAGGATTTACAATGGGGCTACACTATACCTTAAAAAACTCATTGTTCAATAAGTGGTTAATGATTTGTAGTAAATGGAAAATCATATAAACCGTGTCTGCATCACCAACTTCTCCGTCCACTCCGGTAGATATTGATGTTCGAGTTCCTGGACTTTTTTGCTGAGTTTGTCTGCACTGTCTTTTCGTTCTACTTTGCACTTGGCCTGGAAAATAATTTTACCGCGATCATACATTTCGTTGACGTAGTGTATGGTCATGCCGGATTCAGTATCACCTTCATTAATTACTGCCTGATGCACATTCAAACCGTACATTCCTTTGCCACCGAATTTTGGAAGGAGGGCCGGATGGATATTGATCATCTTCTGATCGAATAATTTGATCAGAAATGGGGGCATCAGCAAAAGGAATCCTGCCAAAACAATAAAATCGATGTCGTAAAGATTGAGCATGGCCGTCATGAAACTGTTATTGGCAAGCAGTGATTTGTTGATGACAGAAACCGGAATGTTGTGTTCTTTTGCGATATCAATCACGCCTGCTTTATTTGAGTTGGTGACGATCAATCCAATCTGAATATGATCGTGATTCTTAAAGTGTTTGATCAGTTGTAAGGCATTGGTTCCATTACCGGACGCGAAAATGGCAATTTTCCTTTTTTTCATAAATCAGGGATTGGATAGGGGATCAGGATTTTAAAAAACTATTGTATTGACTTGTGTTGGCAGGATCCAACTGGCTCATCACTTCTCGCACTTGCTGTTTTTCCTGCGGTGTTCCTTGTTTGAAAATTTCGATAATTTCCTGTTGCTTGGTGAAACTAAATATTTTCATAAAATGCGTATCCGGATAATTTCCATTGGCGCGGCCAATATCTTTAATCACATTACTCAGTGTAGCACGTGCAGTCGTTGGGTCTTTGGAAAATAAATCTAAAGCCTGGCGATGGTATTCATAAAAAGCTCTTCTGAATAATTTCATCCGGGGGTTGGTCAGATTTTCTACTATAAAGTATCGGTTGTTTCTTTTGTCTTTCGAAGGCGACCATGCATCATCCATTCCTCTTACATTTGATGGCAGACTATTCATCATGTTATTCAACAATTGAAAATACGGTTCTCCACCTTCCAGACTAAAGCTGTCGTAATCCAATGCTAATATTAAATAGGCATAGAATGTAAGCACTGAAGATAGGTTATCGTAATACGTTTCCTTCGAATTTTCCAGATTCTTGAAAGGATCAAAAACGATGGGTATTCCTTTATCAATAACATTGAGTAAAGGAGTTTCATAATTGGAATTATGCAAAGGTCTTGATGCTTGAACTGAAATATCGACCAATAAATTATTATCACCTCTGTCGGCACTGATCACGATTTGAAAATTGCATTTGATGCGTTCTTCCGGATTGAAGGCATCGGCTGTCCATTTTTGATTATTTAGAAAATCTTTGATGTTGCGCTCCATTTGTGCTACAATGGATTTATCACTAAGTCCGAGATTGGGAGCTATCACACGGACGGTTGCGTTGAGTTCTTGCGACAAACAAGCAAAGCTGGCAAAAAGAATGAGAATTAAAGATGCGAAGATGTTTCTGATCATGTACGGATACTTGTGATGATGGCTTTTAAAATGCTTGTTGCAGCTTCTTTTTTCGTTTGTAATTCAAAGGAAACCAATTTTCCCGAATTATCCAATATGGAAATTTTATTCGTATCAAATCCAAAAGCAGATAACTCGTCGTTGGGCGAATTGATAACGATCATATCCATGTTTTTCTTGTTTAACTTGGATTTGGCGTTCTCTATTATATTTTCCGTCTCCAGAGCAAACCCACAAATGAACTGATCCGGCCTTTTTTGTTCGCCCAGGAATTTTGCAATATCAGTTGTAGGGATGAGCTTTAGTTCCAGTATATCCTTTTGTTCTTTTTTGAGTTTTTGCGAAGCAACAGATTCGGGCTTGAAATCGGCAACTGCAGCAGCCAAAATGAAAATATCAGTTTGAGTTGAATGTTTATTTACTTCTTCAAACATCTCTTCTGCGGAGCAAATGCGATGTATATGAAGATTGGGATGCGATGAAATAACTTCTGAACTGGGGCCTAAAATCAACTGGACCTCAGCCCCTAATTGTGCTGCCTGTTCGGCAAGTCGGATTCCCATTTTACCAGAGGAGTGATTTCCAATAAAACGCACCGGATCGATAGCTTCATAGCTTGGTCCGGCTGTGATCAGTACTTTTTTTTTAAGAAACGCCTGATCAGGATCAAAAAATTGCTGAACTGCGGCAAAGATATTTTCCGGTTCCGCAAGACGGCCTTTGCCTTCGAGGCCACTTGCTAGCGGACCTTCTTCGACGGGTACAATAATATTGCCGTAAGATTCAAGCGTTTGGATGTTATTTTGTGTAGAAGGATGATGCCACATATCAACGTCCATGGCCGGAGCTAACATTACAGGACATTTGGCTGAAAGGTAAACTGCACATAGCAGGTTATCTGCAAGTCCGTTGGCCAATTTGGCAAGTGTATGGGCACTGGCTGGTGCAATGATGAGTAAGTCAGCCCAAAGTCCTAATTGTACGTGTTGCGACCATTGCTGATCATGAACCATTGAATGTAAGACTGGCTTATTGCTTAAAGTGGCCAGTGTAAGCGGTCCGACAAATTCTTTGGCCGCATCGGTCATAATGACCTGGACTTCAGCACCACTTTTAGTTAATAAGCGCAATAAAATGGCGGCTTTGTACGCAGAGATGCTCCCGGTAATTCCTAGAATGATTTTGCGTCCTCCCAAAATATTTTCCCGGTTGTCCAAATGAATAGATTTAAAATTTGGATTTAAATAAAGCTAATTTGATCAATAAATCTGACATCCCTCAGTTTTTCAAAATGGATGAAAATGTTTGATCGACTCAAATCGCAAAAAACCTAGACTTCAGGTTCTGGATTGGTGTTGCGATAACTTGAAACCAATTTACCTTCGAGATATTCTTCTGTTGCGATGATCGCCGGATTCGGTAATTTTTCATAAAACTTTGAAATCTCTATTTGCTCTTTGTTTTCCTGTACTTCTTCAATGGTATCAGAATGTGTGGCAAATTCTTCCAGTTTTTCTACCAGTTCATTTTTAATGTCATTTGTCAATTGATTGGCACGTTTGGCCAATACGTTGATAGTTTCATAAATATTAGCAGTTTCACTGGTGAACTCTGAAATATTTCTTGCTTTGACGTTTGGATTAATTCCTTGAACTCGTGTTTTGATATCTGTCATATGGTTCGGATTTTAATTTTCGATTAATTTTTTGTGCAAGGGCTTTAACTTCTGCACTCTGCTTGCCACTCGGATATTTATTTAAAAATTGTTGAGTAAATTCTAAAGCTTCTAAATAGCGCTCTTTTTGTTTTTCGTAAATACTGTTTTCAGCCAATAGAAAAGATGCACGACAAATCATGAGTCTTACTTCCCGATCATTTTTTGTTTCCGGAAAATCGAGTAATAAATTTTGAAAACTCGTTACAGATGACTGGTAACTATCCATTTCAAAATAAAGTTTTCCGGCTTCAAAGGCTTTGAGTTCTAATTTTGATCGACATTCATCGATGAGTCGGTTGCAGTCGGCAACTTTTGGCGAATTCGGATAACTATTGATAAACAATTGAAAACCTTCAATCGCTTTTTGAGTAGCAGTTTGATCCAATTTATATGCAGGTGCTGTTTTATAAAGGGAATAAACAGAAAAATAATCTGCTTCTTCCTTGCGAGAACTATTGATAAAAGTATTCGCAAAATTCTTAAACAGGTAGGAAGCAAGATCGTATTCCTTTAAGTAAAAATGGGTTTGCGCATAATTGAAATAAATTTCTTCAGCTTCCTTTTGGCCCCGGAATGAAGTGAGCACCAATTCATACAATGTTTGTGCTTTAAAATATTCCTTTTCCAGATAGTGTTGATTCGCAGATTTTAAGATGAGCTGAGGATCCCCGCTATTGCGTATCTTCTCATAACCTGACTTACAGCCCGAAACTACGAACAAAGCCAATACGATGATTCCCAATCCTATTTTTCTCATGAAGGGCGCAAATTTAAGAAATTATTGCAATTCTGATGGAATTAATTTAAGTGAATAGCTTTAAAAGCCATTGATATTCAGGCTTTTTTGAAAATTTAAGATCCAATTTTAGGCTGTCAACTCATCAATTTTTAAAAACACAAAAAGTTAGGCGGCTGTTAAATGTGGTATGTAGTAAGATAAACGCAAAATCTGATGGCTAAGTATTACATTTGAAATCTAAAACGGACTACTTTCCTACAATGTCTTTATACAAAACATCAACCACTTTGCGGTCGTTGCTCAGTCTGTGTACCTTAAATTGTTCACCCAGACGACCAATACTTCGCATATAGTTCAGAAAAGCATTCCTGCGAACGGGCCTGATTTTTAGGGTGTCCAGCAGTTTGCCATCGATGAGATCCTTATAATAAGCATTGAGTTCGCAAAGCCGGCTATTGATGGTGAGCGCAATTTCATTTAGATTTTTAGGGATCTCAGAAAATTCTATCAACCATTCGTGATATGGATTTTTGTTATCTGTAGGGCTTACTTGTGGTGCAACCGTAAACTCCACCACATTAAAACTATGGGCTTTTTGAGCAAAACTTATGGCCTGGTCTATTTCACTACCAATGACATGTTCCCCAAAAGCTGAAATGAATTGGCTAATCCGGCCTGTAACTCTTATTTTATAAGGATTTAGCGATACAAACCGCACCAAATCACCAATAAGGTAAGACCAAAGTCCGGCATTGGTGCTTAAAATCACAGCGTAATCCTGATGAAGTTGAACTTTATCCAAAAGCAGCCTGCTTGGATTTGGATGTTTAATTTCAGATTTTGGGATAAATTCAAAGAAGATTCCGTCGTTGATGATCAACTGTAATCCGGGATCATTTGAGTCATCCTGAAAAGCTATAAATCCTTCACTTGCAGGATAAGTTTCAATCAAAGTCAGGGGTTTTCCAAATAACTCATTGAGTTTCTTTTCATAAGGACCGTAATTGACACCGCCATGTAGGTATAATTCCAGATTCGGAAAAACATCAATAACCGTTTGTTTTCCGGTATATTCCAATAATCGTTCGCTAAACATTTGAATCCATGGAGGTATTCCACTAAAAACTCTGATATCCTGATCAGCGATCGACGCTACCAATTGGTCAATTTTTTTCTCCCAGGGCTCAATGCAATTGACTTCAAAACTTGGTAGTTTATTTTTTTGAAACCATGCCGGTATTTCGTGGTTAACGATCCCAGACAATCGACCAACCGGTATCACACCTGATGTATCCAATTTAGGGCTGCCGGAGAGGAATAGCATTTTTCCTTCAAAAATTCTTGTGTTCGGATGCTGGCTTATATAATGGAAAAGTGCGTTTCGGGCACCCCGGATGTGATTTTTGATGCTGGCTTTGGTGATGGGTATGTATTTACTACCAGAAGTTGTTCCGGAAGATTTGCAGAAATATTTAGGCCTTCCGGGCCAAAGCATATCCGGCCTGCCAGATTTTATGGCATCCATATATTCTAAAAAATCTTCATAATCCCGTAAGGGAACGCGATCGCAATAATCCTGATGGGACTTGATATTTTTAAAATCATGAGCTTTGCCAAAGCTCGTGTCTCTTGCTGTTTCAATGAGATTTTTAAAAAGTTTGTCCTGACAATAGCTTGCCAAACCATAATCCTTTTGATTGAATCGGGTAAGGGTGCGTGCAACGCGTTGAATCAGGCCAGTCCTGCTAAACATTGGAAACAAAATTAGATAAAATTATTCGATGTAGACGAACTATGCTTGTTTCCTAAAATTTGAAATTCTGATACAATCTCAATCTTCCCGCAAATCTTCTACATGTACGCCACTCAGGTTTTTATAATCCGGCTTAAAAAAAGCATCTGTGAACGATTTATTGCTTTGCATTTTGGTAAATGAAACCAAAGTCATTTTGCCTGATTTTTCAAACCATTGTACCTTTTCTATCAAATTTTCAGATTCATTGATGAAGAGTTTGATTTTAAAGACGCTTTCATTTTTGTCACTTGGCATAAATTCAATCACGGTCAGCTTTTTTGTTTTTTCAACAATTTTCTCCTCAATTCTAAAAATGTAAGATCCGGATTTATGAATGGATGCCAATGCTTTCGGATGATAGCGGTTGTCTGATTCATCTCTGCGGCTAATTTGAATTTCCTTATTTTTTTTCAAATGCGCATACTGATCCGTTCCATCGCAATAGAGATCTATATCAGGCAAACTCAGTTTATACATCTCGCCTTTAGAAATCAGACTTCCCTTTTGAATTCCGTCTGATTTATTGCCGACTTTTAATTCATAACTAAATTGTATTTCCAAACTTTTTAAAGCCTGATAGTGTGACGAAACTTTATCCATTAACTTTTTGGCTTCTTTCTCAGAAGTTGTTTGGAATAATCCCAAAAACATCACCAGGCTTAAAATCTTGACCATATATGCATATTTACAGAAAAACAGTCGAATTTCGCAAATAATTATCCTGATGCTGTTAAGTATTGGTTAAAGCGCGTAGAGTAGCTATAAATGCGAACTTTAACAGGGTCATGAGTAAGGTTGAATTTTTTATTGTAAATTTAGACTTATGAATGCGATCAAATTTAGTTTTATCATGGTTTTGGCTTGCTGTTGGCTAAGCTACCTTAATTCACAATCCGGTCAACTGGACCCCAGCTTTGGTTTCGGTGGATGGGTGCATACAGACTTAGGCGGTAAGGAACAAGCCGGGACAACGGATATCCAAAATGATGGTAAGATTCTGGTCGGCGGAAGAATCGCGCTCCAAACATCCGAATATGATTTTTTATTACTCAGGTATTTGGAAAATGGCCAATTGGATTCCAGTTTTGGAAACAAGGGTTTTGTCATTTGGGATTTTGGACCCAAACAAGAGAACCTTGAATTTGTAAGGGCATTGCCGGATGGCAAAATTCTGGCTGGAGGATTCAGTGGAGTCAATCCTAATACCAACGGTATTTTGATAAAATTGCTGTCGGATGGAAGCCCCGATCCCGAGTTCGGTATAAACGGCATCGTAAATTTTAAATGTGGAAAATCTACAGGCCCGATCGTTGCTAATGTAGATGCACAACAAAACATCGTAGTGACAGGTGTATGCGTAGTTGACTCTTTTGATATCGATTGGTTCGTAGCGCGATTTTTACCAGATGGAAAACCTGATTTGAGTTTTAATGGGATAGGATGGATGTATCACAATTTTTTGACCAGAGAAGATATTCCTTTTGATTTGCTGCTCGAGCCCGGAGGAAAGATCCTGGTTACCGGATGCGCCGGAGTCTATCCCAAAGCTAATTATGCAATTTTGAGATTGAACTCAGATGGAAGCCGAGATTTTTCTTTTGGAAACAGCGGCGAACTTCAAACGGATTTTGCAGGTAATCACGATATTGGTTATACCACTGCAATTACTTCGGATGGCAAATACCTCACGGCAGGCACGGTGCGTGATGATGTTACCAATTACGACTTCTCGTTGGCAAAGTATTTACCCAATGGCGATTTAGATCCGGGTTTTGGAAATGGCGGAAAAATGACCTATGATTTTAAGGGCCCTGTCGATTATGGGTTATACATGATCAAACAAGCGGATCACAAATATTTGGTTTGTGGCGAAATAAATGTGCTCACTCAAAATAAATTCGTCGTTGTAAGATATCTTGAAAATGGTCAGATAGATTCCAGTTTCGGAGATATGGGCATAGCCGGTTTTGATGCCGTCAATATCTTGACCGATCACACGCCCCATTTTGCAATTCAGAAGGATGGTAAAATAGTGATGGTGGCCAATTACAAAGACGGTCAAAATGTCAATGTGCTGGTGATTCGGTGGACGAATGAGATCATTTCTGGCAACAATGAATTGGCTAAAGTAGGTATGCCCCTAAGACTTTTAACCAATCCTGTGCAACATAAAATCCAAATAGAACTTTCTACCGAACTTCAATCACAAGAAATGTATTTCGAGTTGATGGATTTAAAAGGTCAGACTATCACAATTTTTAACAAAGCAAAGGGAACTGCAAGTATTCATTGGGAATCGTCGAAAATTCTAAATCTTGGGAAAGGAATTTATTTTATAAAGTGGAAATCAGCAAACCAATCGGGAAGTTTGCCGATGATCAAGTTATAAGAAACTTACAAACGTTCGTTAGTTATACTTCCGTTTCAAAAACCATTCGTTGTCGTTGATGGTCACTCCGAAGGTCAGCTGTATGTAGTTTTCTTTGAGCAGGTCTCCGGCTTTTCGTTGTCCCATATCCAGATTCAGATGAATCAATGCATCCTGGCGAAGGAAAATCACAGGATAAGCCCAACCTAATGTGAATCCGAGCTGATAAGCTTGTTCTCCTTTGATCACGCGGTAATCGTCCTGATAATAAAGGCCAAATCGAAAGTTGATTTTTTCAAAAAGGATCAAAGTGGTGCTGCCCTTTGCGGTACCATCCACCAAGCCTGATCCCAAATGTATTGCCATAAGCGCCTTCTATGCCTTGCGGTATGGATGCTTCTTCCCAGGCTTCGTAATGCGCTGATAAGAGTATTCCCGATTTGTCTTGGTGTGAATACATGAATCCCAGGCGAAAACCGAGTGGTAAACCTCCTTCTGATTCACGATCCGTGATATTTAAAACAGTGTCGGTTACACTTCCGGAAGCAGGATTGGATTCATCATATCTCGCGATATGTAATGCAGAATAGTTTACTCTATATTTGTTTGGAATCTGAACAGTCAAACCCGCACCAAAAATATTGC
This sequence comes from Saprospiraceae bacterium, assembly GCA_016719615.1. NCBI lineage: Bacteria > Pseudomonadati > Bacteroidota > Saprospiria > Saprospirales > Saprospiraceae > Saprospiraceae bacterium. Next base: position 2,064,415 of record JADJYQ010000001.1, on the reverse strand, counting down.
GACGAAGATTATTGTCTTTTTTAAGGTCAGCTTGATTTAATATTTTACGATAAAGTAAACCAATGCTAGGTTTCCAACCGCTGATGTGTTGGCGATCTGTTAAATAAGAGTCGTAAGATCCCGGTTTACTCTCAAAGATTAAATCCTGATTATAGTTTAAGTTCCCGAATAAATAATCCATTCCAATTCCTATAGAAAAATCCTGGTACCTGTATGAAAAACCAATATTAAACGAAGTGATAGCCCCATCTCCTTGCAGCTTACGACTGAGAATATTGTTGGTATCGCTTTTGTCTATGATGCTTACATTATAACCCATTCCTGAATAAGGGCTCAAGCCCAAATGAAGCCCCATGAAGCGTTTTCTTGTTTTGCGATTGAGCAAATCATTAATCGCATTCTGTAAAGGAATGGCTAAGAGTATTTGTTGAATTCCTCCGGTCCACTCACTATAAGTATTCTTTTGGGCGTCTTCCAGACTACTCCTTTTTGCAAAAAGACCCACTTCAACATCGGTCTGGAGCAGGAATGCTGAAGAAGCCGGATTCAAATTATTGAAAAGCTGCTCTGAAGAATAGGCTACTCCTGCATTAGCCATACCTAACATCCAGGACGGACTGCTATTTCTCAGATCACCCAAACCATATCGGGATAGGGGATTATTTTCTGAATTTTGCGAATAAAGACCTGTTGCAAATGCAGAGATGCCTGCGAAAAGAACTATTTTAAGTGGATTCATTGATTTCTAAAATGTAATTAAGACCTTTCAAAACGAGATAAGGATCCGCAAAAATGTCAATTTTAAGCCGATTTACCAATTTATGTGCATTCCCGCCAGTGAGAACGCACTTTAAGCCTTTATAATTTTCTGAAAGTCTTAAAAAATATGCTTCAATTTCGAATATCAGGCCAAAATAAGATCCGTTCTCCACTGCCTCGATGGTATTATTGCCCAAAAATCGGTCACCGGGATGTAAGGGATGCACCAAAGGCAGCCGTGATGTAAAATCATGCATGGCTTTGTACCTCATGTCCAATCCGGGCGAAATATTTCCACCCATAAACTTGCCATTTTCATGGAGTAAGTCATAAGTCATGCAGCTTCCTGCATTAATAATCAATAAATGGGCATTCAATTGCAATTGTTCACCACCAGCTAAAGCTGCAATCCGGTCAGTTCCCAATGTTTCAGGAGTCTCGTAAAGATCCAATTGAATGGGCAATTTGCAAGTTGAACTCAATTGCAGTGTTTTTTGGCGAGTCTTCAGTTCAATAAGCCATTCCGGGATGGGCTCAACGACACTTGAATAAATGATGTGCTCGTAATCATGCGCATCCAGCCATTCTATTACCAGATTTGAGTCGGAATAGTTGAAACTGGAATAATTATGCAATGTTTTATCGTGAAAGATGGCCAGTTTAACTCGAGAGTTTCCCAAATCGATACATAAAGAGCGCCGCATCAATGTTTAAAATGTCGGATCCCTGTAAAAGCCATAGCCACACCCAATTCGTTAGCTCTGGAAATGCTCTTGTCATCGTTGACAGAACCACCGGGCTGTGCAATGGCAATGATCCCGGCTTCTCCTGCGAGCTCAACGCAATCCGGAAATGGGAAAAAGGCTTCGGAAGCCATTACAGATCCTTGTGTTTCGAAACCCATTGCTTTGGCTTTGCTGATAGCTTGTTTGCAAGCGTCAACTCTTGAGGTTTGGCCACAACCCATGCCTATGAGTTGACTGCCTTTTACAATTGCGATTGCATTTGATTTCAAATGTTTGACACAATGTATGGCAAGGAGCAAATCTTGTGTTTTTTCAGAATCTACCTTTAAAGTACTTACCCATTTTAAATCTTCAGGTCTCGCATGATGTTTGTTTGCGTCTTGCTCGAGCAATCCGTTGATGGCGGTTCTTAGGAGTTTATCTTGTTCAGGCCACTGAATAATCCGGATCAGGATTCTGTTCTTTTTAGCTTGCAACAGTTCCATGGCTTCCTTGTCAAATCCGGGAGCCAGCAAAACCTCGTAAAATAAGGGGTGAATGGACTGAGCGGTGTGGAGGTCAATCGTTCTATTGCAAATGAGGATACCACCAAAAGCTGATATGGGATCCCCTGCTAAAGCTCCTTCCCATGCTTCATATAAATTTTCACGAACAGCAAGGCCGCAAACATTTGTGTGTTTAAGAACTGCAAAACAAGGAAGAGACGTCCTAAAATCAGCCATTAGACTTAAGGCTGAATCAATGTCAAGGATATTGTTATAAGATAGGTCTTTTCCTGAAAGGACTTCCAGATTTTCATTTAAGTTTCCAATAAACCTGGCTTGCTGATGCGGATTTTCTCCATAACGCAAGTCGATTTCTTTTACTTTTTCTGATTCGGAAAGGTATTGATGTATACAATAGTCATATGATTGACTGATTTGAAAGGCATTTGCAGCGAATTTTTTTCGTTCGTTTATGCTTGAAATAGCATTGTTGGATAAAATTTCCAATAATCCGCCGTAGTCCGCTTTGGATGGGATGACCAGGACATCGCGAAAATTTTTGGCTGCTGCACGTATCAATGAAATTCCACCGATGTCAATTTTTTCAATGATCTCTTCATGTTGATCAGTGAGTTTTAGTGTCTCTTCAAAGGGATAAAGATCTACGACCACTAAATCGATTAAGGGTATTCTGAAATGGGCCAATTGACTCAAATGATCTTCATTGCGGATCGCCAAAATGCCACCAAATACTTTTGGATGTAATGTTTTAACCCTGCCGCCGAGAATTGCTGGATATTCGGTTATGGTTTCAACGGAAACAACGGGAATGTCCATTTCTTCTATAAACTCCTTAGTACCTCCTGTCGAATAAATGACGATGTCTAAATCTTTAAGTTTTCGGACAATTTGTTCGAGGTTATCTTTGTTATAGACTGATATTAATGCGGAATGTATGCGTTTATTCTCCATGAATTTGTAATCATCTGAATTGCAATATGGGGCCCAGCGAGAAGCAATAGCGGCATCGCGGTTCATATTTATCGGTTTCTCCTAACAAGATCGTTTCTTCTTCATCTCCGAGTCTGTACGAATGTGTCGCAAGATTGCCACAATGTGGACAAATTGCATGAACTTTTGTGATATACTCAGCTACAGCCATGATAGCAGGCATCGGACCAAAAGGTTTTCCTCTAAAATCCATGTCTAATCCTGCAATGATGACTCTTTTTCCGGAAATCGCTAATTCCTGGCAGTGTTGTGGAAATTCCATATCAAAGAACTGTGCTTCGTCAATTCCGACGACCTCAGTTTCCGGTAACACAAGATTTAGCTCAGAAGAATGAGCAATGGGCTTTGAAAGCAGGGTATTTTCATCATGCGAAACCACTCTGCGCTCATCGTAACGAATGTCCTTACTGGGTTTGAAGATTTCAACTTTTTGATTGGCGATCCTGGCTCTTTTCAACCTTCTGATCAATTCTTCTGTTTTTCCACTGAACATGGACCCACAGATGACTTCAATCCATCCGCTTCGTTGCGATTTGTAAATAGGTTCGATAAACATTCTGGGGGCAAATATCTATAAAAATTATATATAATATATTTATAATAGAATGGGACTGCCAAAACGAAGTACATTTGCACCAATAAAATCAGCGCTTGAGGCGTTTTTCAAAATAAATAAACATTAACTATGGACTTTCATCAGATCCGCAAATGGATGCAAAAAATGAACAATATTCTGGATGTCTATGCACATGAAGAAGATTTTACGCAATCTGAAAAAATTTATTGTTGGATTATAACCAGCGCATTCGGGAAGCCATTCAATCCTTGAAAGTAGAGCAAGGTCAAGAGCTGGTGATTGTTCCTGAAAACGGGCATCCAATGGTGGATCCAATGCCGGTTGGAGTGGCAGAGACACCCCACAAAAAGAAAGAAGAAAAATTAGATTTAAGTAAGTATGCAGAACTTCTGACCATTAAGGATTCTGGTGATTTGTCCGGTAAATTGGAATCAACTCCGATAAAGGATATCGCTTCTGCATTTGGCCTTAATGAAAAAATTGTTTACCAAAATGTACTTTTTAATGGAGATAAATCTGCATTTGATGCGACTGTTCAGAAATTGAATGGGATGCAAAATTTTGAAGAAGCCTCCAACTATTTATGCAGTGAAGTTGTTGATGCATTTGATTGGATGAACGAAAATAAAATGAAAAACGCCCAGGTCTTTCTAAAATTGATTCGCAGAAGATATTCATGAACGAATTTATCCATAAAGAAAAAGAACATTTGCGCAATGCATTGTCTATTGCTTTATCGGTAAGTGTTTTATGTTTACTGGTGCATTTGCTTTTTTTAGTAAGTCCTATTCCAAAATACAACTGGAGTATTTACCCACGCGATTTTAGCCAATGGTATGGCATTATTACAGGACAATTTATTCATGCGAGTTGGGGTCATTTGTTTTCAAATTTGCCACCCTTGTTTATTACAACCGGTGTGCTTTTTTATTTTTATAGAAGTATTGGTTGGGCTAGTTATTTTTTAATTCTCACCATTACCGGTTTAATGGTTTTTATTTTAGGGCGCAATTACTCACACATAGGTGCCAGCGGATTGGTATATGGCTTGATCTCTTTTATCTTTTTTTCAGGTATCTTCAGGCGTAATGTTAAATCCATAGCTTTAATGGGCATTATGGTTGTGATGTATAGTGGTTATCTGGCAGGTTTTTTTCCTACAGAGGAGCGAGGATCCTGGGAAAGCCAGTTGTTCGGAGCCGTTGTAGGTTTGTGGACTTCTTTTGTATTTAGCAACTACAGGGAGTTTGATGAGCATCAGGTTCCTGAATGGAAAAATGAAAAAGCAGAAGCAAAAGAATTTTTTCTGCCCCGTGATACATTTGATAAAACCAAAGAGGAGCGCAAACGGGATCTGGATATTGCGCAGAATTTTTCAAATACGGATCATACCGGGTTTCCACAATTTTAGATGGGGGAGATAGACTGTTAGTCTGTTAGTCTGTTAGTCTGTTAGTCTGCTAGTCTGTTTGTCTGTTAGTTTGTTAGACTGTTAGACTGCTAGTATGTTAGACTGTTAGTCTGGATGCCTGAAAGAGACGATAAATGCTAACAAATGTTAGTTCGGTAAATTTACATCTGCTTCAGCTGGTGGATGAAAAAAAATTCACCATGCTCCTTACTTCAGGGAACATGATGAATCAATACCAACAGATCTAAATTAAACTTTGATTTTGGGTTTTCTAATCTGCTACAAGATCATTTGGAAAGTCTTGTTCAGATTCATGTGCTGTTGGTTTAATCCAGCTAAGGCTTTTGCGAAATTGGTGTAGCCAATTTGTTTCCTCGGCATGAATTTCTGATGCTTCAGGTTGTCTGTAAGCATCCTGGAGAAAGGTTCCGGTCGGTTCCATAACAAGTGCGTTTAGGGTTAAAAAATGTCTCTCTTGATAAGATACCTCGAAACTAAGTTATGCTGCCTTGGGAATAGAATAACTTACTTTTGGTTCTCTTCCGAGAGTTTATTGCATCCTGCAAGATATGGAAATGGAATCTTTAAAATCATCAGGGTAAACCCTGAATTTGTCTCATGGTAAACCCTGATTTTTTGCCTTAAACCAGAGTTGAAATTGATTTTTTTATTTTTCACGGTCTAAAACAGCTCGAACTGATCCGTGTTTTTGCAGCAATTCCTGAGCTTCATTTTCTGAAATTTGTAAGGCTTCCTGAATCATTGCTGTTCCTCGTACCAAGAGTTTTTGATTGCTGAGCTGCATATCTACCATTTTATGATCTTTAACCCGTCCCAGTCCAATCATCAATGATGTTGAAATCATATTGAGGATCATTTTCTGAGCGCTTCCGCTTTTGAGGCGGGTGCTGCCTGTAAGAAATTCAGGGCCTAATTCAACAACGATTGGGTAGTTTGCAAATTTAGTCACCGGGCTATCCGGATTAGAACAAATGCACGCTGTAGTGATCTCATGATTTTGACAAGCCTCTAGCCCGTATACCACATAAGGTGTTGTTCCGCTCGCAGCAATTCCAACAACGCAATCCTCTTTTCCTATGAAGTATTTTGTTAAATCTTTCCATGCATTGGTTTCGCTGTCCTCAGCAAATTCTACAGCTTTACGGATGGCCAGATCACCACCTGCCATCAGTCCGATCACAATATCAGGGCTTACCCCAAATGTAGGCGGACATTCTGAAGCATCAATAATTCCCAATCTGCCGCTGGTGCCGGCACCGATATAAAATAAGCGACCGCCATTTTTGACTTTTGGAATGAGCTGCTCGACAAATTCACGGATTGGCTCTAGAACGAGAGCTACTGCTTGTGCAACTTTATGGTCTTCCGCATTCATAGCAAACAGTATTTCTGCAACACTCATGTGTTCCAGATTTCTGTAATTGGATGGTGCTTCAGTGTGTGCTCTTATTTTCATATTTCTTTTTTAGAGATCAGGTATAAACCCCAAAAAGTCAGCAAGCCATTCAATCCTAAATTGAGAAATCCCAATGCAAATCCATCAAACCATTGGGTGGAATGACTGTCGATGATATAAACCAAAACAATGGAGATCAAACACACAAAAACAATAGATACATTTTCAGGTAAACTTCTTTTGGTAAATAATGCAAAAGAAAACAATCCGAGCAAGGGTCCGTATGTATAACCCGCAAGTTTCAAAATGACATCGATGATGGATTTATTATCTATCCATTTAAATACAAAGATGAGTAGTAAAAAAAGGAATGCGAAGGCAAAGTGAACTTTTTTTCGGAGTTTGATTTTTTGCTGCTCTGTAAGATCGGTTCTGTTTTGCATTCCAAGGATATCAATACAAAAGGATGAGGTCAGCGCTGTAATAGCACCATCAGCACTTGGAAAGAGTGCAGAGATCAATCCGATAATAAAAATGATTCCGAAAACAGGAGACATGCTTTTTAATGCAACAAATGGAAATAAATCGTCACCTCTGGCATTCAAACCTTGCGTATCAGCATATACATAGAGTAATCCACCTAAAAACAAAAACAACTAATTGACAAATAATAAAATGATGCTAAAAACCACCATATTTTTCTGAGCATCTTTTAAATTACTTACACTGATATTTTTTTGCATCATTTCCTGATCCATTCCTGTCATACTAATCGTAACCAATGCTCCGCCAATGAGATGTTTAAAGAAATTTGAGCCGCTGTTCAGATCAGGATTAATAATTTTTAAATAATTTTTTTCGTCTAAAACCTGAATCGAAGACATAAAACTTAAGTCGAGTTGATCTAAAATCATCCAGGTACAAACAAACAAACCACCCAGCATAAAAAAAGTCTGGAGTGTATCGGTCCAAACAATTGTTTTTACTCCACCTTGTATGGTATAAAGTAAGATCATCATGAGAATTGCGATTGCAGTCCATTCGAACCCGATACCCAAATCGTTGAGAATAAATAGTTGAAGAACATTTATCACGAGATACAGTCGGGCAGTAGCACCTATAGTTCTTGAAAGAATAAAAAATGAAGCGCCTGTTTTATAGGCCATCATGCCAAAGCGGTGACGCAGAAAATGATAAATGGAATGTAGTCCCAATTTATAATAGACAGGCAATAAAATAAAAGCAACTGCGAAGTATCCGATAAAATATCCCAAAACAACCTGGAAATAATAGAAGCCCTGGCTTCCTACAGTGCCCGGCACAGAAATAAAAGTGACACCACTTAGAGATGTACCGATCATCCCAAATGCTACAATATACCATTTGGAGCTTCTTTTGCCGATGAAAAAACTTTCATTTGTAGCATCTTTAGATGTTACTTTGGCAATCCACAGCAACACGATAAAATAAGCAAGTAATAAAAAGGCTAACCAGACAGAATGATCCATATTTTTTAAGAAGGAACAAATAAAACAATTTTTCGTTAAACTTGATAATTTGTTGTTAAGTCGGGAGCAGTGATTTCAGTTCCTGATTTGAATTTTTTTTATTTGCAATATGCCTGCCAGAGTTATTCAATTATACAAAAATTCATTTGCTGGATTGCATCGCAATACCTGGTTGCTTGCATTGGTTCAGCTCGTGAACCGCGCAGGAACTATGGTTGTGCCATTTATGTCTATGTATATGACTCAGAAAATTGGGGTCAGTATAACCAAAGCCGGTTTTGTGTTGGCTTGTTTTGGTGTTGGTTCGATCGTCGGTTCATTTATTGGAGGAAAATTATCTGACCGGTATGGATTCTATAAAATTATGGTCATTACTCTTTTTCTCGGTGGATTGTCTTTTATAGCTTTATCATTTTTGCAAAGTTATTGGTGGATTTGTTTAGGGACATTTTTCATGGCTCTTATCAATGAGGCTTTCCGACCGGCAAGTATGGCTGCTATTTCCGAATACAGTGGCCAGGATAGTTTGACGCGAAGTGGTTCTTTGGTCCGTTTATCTGTCAATTTAGGTTGGGCATTTGGGGCCGCAATTGGCGGTTGGATAGCAGCGCATAATTATAGTTTGCTTTTCTGGGTGGATGGGATCACCAACATAGCAGCGGCTTTTTTGGTATTGTATGCCTTGCCTCCGATCAAAACGGTTTCACACAAGGAGAAGCAAAAGCAAAATCTTCAGAGAGATTTGTCACCTTTCAAAGACACATTTTTTCTGTTTTTTGTTTTTCTAAGTATATTTTTTGGCATTTGTTTTTTTCAGCTATTCACAACATTGCCTATATATTTAAAAACTGAATTATCCCTCAATGAAACTTCTATAGGTTGGGTTATGGCAATCAATGGTTTGTTGATAGCCGCATTTGAAATGATCACCGTTTACTCATTGGAGACAAGTAATAAATTAAAACTAATGGCCATTGGTACATTTATTACCGGTATGTCCTTTGTTATTTTTAATTTAGTTTCCATCGATGGCTTTTCATTAGCAATGCTTTCCTCGGTGATCATCACTTCGGGTGAAATACTATCTATGCCATTTATGTTGAGTTTTATGATGGCCCGAAGCAAACCGACCACTATTGGTCAATATGCTTCCCTTTATACCATGTCTTACAGTATCGCGCATATTTGTGGAAGCTACAGCGGAAGCGCAATCGCCGACCAATTCGGATTTAATGTCTTGTGGTGGTGTGTTGGAGCAGTTTCTACTTTGGTAGCTGTCGGTTATTATTATATGTATAAAAATGAAGCAACTTATCCGGTCGAACGTTATGTTTAATGCAGGATATTCTATCTTTGCGATTCTTTACAAAAATCAGGCTTTGAATGACAAATATTCGCTCTTTGTTTTCATGGAGTTATAAATGGCAGGGACTTGTTGTTCTCTTATGTGCTTTTGTGCCATATGTAAATACCTTGTTTCACGAATTTGTGTTGGACGATCGGGTTGTTTATACAGAAAATCAATTTGTTCAAAAGGGGATCTCAGGAATTCCTGAAATTTTCAGTACGAATAGTTTTGAGGGTTATTTTAAAGGGAGTGGTAAAGGAAGTTCGGTTAGTCAAAACAGATACAGGCCACTTTCTCTGGGTTTCTTTGCAATCGAAAATCAAATGGCCGGAAATAATGCCTTTCTGGCGCATTTATGGAATGTACTTTTTTTTAGCCTGCTTTGTTTTTTGCTTTTTGTTACTTTAAAGAAGCTCTTAGATTACAGATATAAGGATATCGCTACACTAATTGCGTTATTAACAGCCATTCTTTTTGCGCTCCATCCTATCCATACAGAAGTCGTAGCTAATGTTAAAAGTCTGGATGAAATTTTTGTACTCTTGTTTTGTGTTCTGTCCTTTAGGTCTATCCTGACATACCATCAAAATTATCAAAGTATCAATTTATTTGCAGCAAGTTTGTGGTTCTTGTGCGCAGTCTTTTCAAAAGAGAATGCAGTTGTGTTTGTATTACTCGCTCCATTGGCTTTGGTTTATTTTGTGCCAAAGGAAAAGAGAAAATTGATTCATAGTTTTATACCGCTCATATTTTCTGCTGCCATTTACATCAGCTGCAGAATTGCAGTTTTGGGAACGCAGGTCTATGTAGAGTCGAGAAATTTTCTGGAAAATCCATTTCTCACCATTCGAGGTGAAAAAATAATGGTAATGCAGGATGCTGATAAAATAGGGACCATATTTTACACTTTATTGAGATACTTGTATTTGCATATTTTTCCATATCCGCTTACGCATGATTATGCACCAAAAAGTATTGCCACATACAATATAGCTTCGCCGCCAGCCATATTTTCGATAATTATTTATTTGATGTTGGTCGTGTTACTCATCAAATGGAGAAAGACCTTAGCCATTTTGAGTTATGGAATCCTTTTCTTTTTAATCGCAATGACGCCAGTTTCCAATTTATTTGTAAGTACCGGTGCTTATATGGGTGAGCGTTTTGCATTTATGCCCTCGTTGGGGATCTGCCTTATAATGGCTTATCTGGCAAAAGTCTATTTGTTTGATAAGTTCAAATGGGGACCTTATATTTTCATGGCGATTATACTTGCCTTTGGTGTCCGTACTTTTGTAAGGAACCTGGATTGGAAAAGCAATTTGGCGCTATTTTCAAATGATATTACACATTCAACAAATTCTGCCAAACTAAACTCTTCTTTGGGATTTATTCTACTGGAAAACTATAGAAATACAGATGACAAAGAAGGGAATAAACATTTATTGAGTCAGGCGATTTTATATTTAAACAGAGCTGTTAAAATCTATCCCAGATATTCAGATTGTATATTTTTATTAGGTAACGCGTATTACTTAAATAAAAATTATCCTCAGGCTGTTGTGACCTACGAATCCTATATCGATTTAAATCCGGCAGATGCATCTATCATGAAGAATTATCAGAAAGCACTGCGTGAATTAGGAAGAAAATATTTTTACGAAGACAGTAATAACTCAGCGGCTAAAAACGCTTTGCTAAAATCTTATAAATTAAACAACCAGGATGACCAGGTTTTGGAATTGCTCGGAAGCGTAGAAGCAGAAATGGGATATCTCGTAAAATCACTAGAGTATTTACTGCGCTCTGTCGATTTAAACCCCAACAGTGCAAGTACCTGGGCAAATCTTTATATTACTTATACGCGACTCGGAGACAAAGCCCGGGCACAAGATGCCATCAACCGCGGTATGGCCATCGATGCAGATATCGTAAAGAAACTGATGTCGGTGAAGACGAAGTAAGGGAATTAGATGATGGATGATAGATGATAGTGAATGGATGATGGATGAAGGCAACTAACTAACTAACGTTCGTTAGTTCCATAATCTATGCTCTATAATCCTTGCCTATACTCCATATTCTTTGTTCCATAATCTATGCTCTATAATCCTTCCTCTATAATCCTTGCTCTATACTCCATAATCTTTGTTCCACAATCTATCATCTATAATCTTTACTCCATACTCCATACTCCATACTCTTGTAGCGCACCTGCGGCACGCGTTGATTGATTTTCCAATTCAGCTACTAATATTTTATCCCTGCGGAACAGGGGATCATAAGTCGATTTAATGCAAATCAATGCCGGCTTCAGCCGGATACGAAACAGAAAAGACAAAAAAATACTAATATAAAAACGTAAGCCATAAGACACAAAAATTGAACCCTCAATTATCAATAGGAATGGGTTTCAACCAATTCCGGTCAAGGAGTCATATCAATATTTTTTATGAATATAAGTTCTGAAAAATAATTTGAAAAAATATGTATTTATTTGAACTAACATTCGTTAGGGCGTGTTTTTTTAACAGACTAACAGACTAACAGACTAACAGACTAACAGACTAACAGACTAACAGACTAACAGACTAACAGACTAACAGACTAACAGACTAACAGACTAACAGACTTCTTCCTACCAGCCTACCAGCCTACCAGCCTACCAGCCTACATGCCTACATGCCTACATCCCAATCACTTCCGCAACGCAATGATCTTCTCCACCATCTCTTCAGCAATGCGTTGTTGTGCTTCAAAAGTAGAAGCGCCAATGTGCGGAGAAACGGAAATTTGCGGATGATTTAATAATTCCGGCCGAATGTTGGGTTCATTTTGATAGACATCGAGACCCGCACCTGCTATTCGTTTTTCATGTAAAGCGAGTAACAGAGCCTCTTCATCAATATTTTCACCCCGGGAAGTATTGATGATGTAAGCTGAATTTTTTATTTGACTTAAATTGCTTGCATCCAGTAAGGCTTTTCCGGTATAGGGAGAATGTAAGCTAATGTAATCTGCTAGTTGTAAACCGTATTCTAGTTTCACGAGAGGGATTGGAACTAAAATAGTTTGATCTTGAAGTTGCATTTCTATACTGAGCTTGTCTATAAAAGGATCGGAAGCGATGACTTTCATTTCCAATCCAATTGCCATTTTGGCTAATTCGCGACCTATTCGGCCTAGTCCAACCAGGAAAAGGGTTTTGCCTTGAAGTTCGTTGGAATTGCTTAGTTCCTTTTTAAGTTTGGAGAAAGAATCCTTACCTGCCAATTCCCGATTTGATCTGTGTAAGCCTCTGGTGAGACAAAGCATATGGCCGAGGGCTATTTCTGCCACAGATCTGGAGGAAGAGGCCGGTGTGTTTAAGACCTCGATACCTTTGGACCTAGCAAAATCAACATCAATATTGTCCATGCCTACTCCGGCGCGCGCAATAAATTTAAGATTAGGACAGCTTGAGATGAGTTCAGAACGCACTTTTGTCGCACTCCGCACAATGATCCCATCGTAGTTAGGAAGTTCATGTGAGAGTTGCTCTGAGTCCATTTTAAGAACATCTACCACAAATCCGTTTGAAATTAAAGCTTTGATACCTGAATCTTCAAAGCCATCGGTTATCAGTATTTTCCAAGTCATGGCTCAAAAATAAAAAAGGAACCCATTATAGAATGGATTCCTTTTTATCGGTTGATTTAAATTTTTATTATTTGCTCCGCTTGGACCTTAAAAGGCTCAGGCGTTTTTCAGTTTCCAGTTTTAATAAATTGTAAGCAGCAGTTTGTTTGTGATCCTGTGCTATATCGCGTGCACATTTGCCAATTTTATTTTCATTCATTGGATTTGCACCAGCCTTCAATAATGTCTCCAGGACTTCTAAATTTCCACTTTTAGCAGCAAACATAAGGGCATCTTCAAATTCTACTTTTAAATGGACATCAGCACCTTTTGAGAGTAGCATTTGGACCATTTCTGCATTGCCAACAGAAGCTGCATAACTCAACAAAGTCATTTTTTGTTCATTGAGAAAAAGGAGGGAATTCACATCATGTCCTTTGGAGAGCCAGTCTTTCACAAACCTGGTGTCAGATTTATCTACCGCCAGTTTTAAGTCTTGTTGAGCATTCAAACCATTTAAACCCATGGCGAAAAGCACTAAAAAGCATCCGAATATATTTTTCATAATAAGCATTTAAAAATTTGGTTTCAATGGCTAAGATACCATAAGTATTCTAAATGCTGCCCCTGCCTTGCCATTTTTTCGATATTTTAACTAAGAATACCAAAATTTTAAACTGATATTTTCCAGTTTCTAAATCGAAATTACGTTTAAGCGATGACTCCAGGGTTCTCAGTTGTATGGTCGTTGAGGCGATGCTTCAATAATACATTCAGGGGGTGTTTTAATTCGGGGTCTTTGCGTATGATAGCCTCTGCAAGCTTTCTGGCGGCATACAAAATCGGCTGATCTTCAACGATATCAGCAATCTTTAGCTCCAACAATCCACTTTGCCGCGTACCGTCGAGATCTCCGGGTCCGCGGAGCCTTAAATCAGCCTCGGCGATGAGAAAACCATCTTGCGTCTGACACATGGTACGGATTCTTTCTGTAGCATCTTTGCTGAGGTGGTTAGAACTCATCAATACGCAATAGGACTGATCTGCTCCTCTACCAACTCTTCCTCGTAATTGATGCAATTGCGACAAACCAAATCTTTCTGCGTTTTCAATAACCATAATACTGGCATTGGGTACATTGACCCCTACTTCAATGACCGTAGTTGCCACCATGATGTGGGTAGTGCCTTTTACAAATCGCTGCATTTCAGATTCCTTGTCTTTAGGGCGTAGTCTGCCGTGAACTACAGATATCTGGTAGGGCGGAATGGGGAAGTATTCTAAAAGTTTTTCATAACCCATATCCAGATTTTCTATATCCAGTTTTTCAGATTCTTCGATCAAGGGAAAAACAATATAAACCTGTCGGCCTTCAGCGATTTGCTTTTTCATGAATTCGTATAATTTGCCCCGCAAGGCTTCCGTGAAGTGCAATGTCCGAATGGGCTTCCTGTTGGGTGGCAGCTGATCGATAACGGAAACGTCGAGATCTCCATATAGACTCATCGCCAGTGTTCTCGGGATGGGCGTTGCAGTCATTACCAATACATGCGGCAATAAGGGTTTTGCTTTATTCCAAAGTTTAGCCCGTTGTTCAACGCCAAACCGATGTTGTTCGTCAATTACGACTAAACCAAGTTTTTGGAACCGGACGGATTCTTCAATCAATGCATGGGTTCCTATCAGTATTTTCAAATCACCCGACTCGAGTGTTTTTAAGATTTGATTTCTTTCTGTTCCTTTGATATTTGATGTGAGCAGGGCGCAATTTATTTGGATTGGCAAAAGCAGTTCGCTCAAACTTTGAAAATGCTGCATGGCAAGAACTTCAGTGGGTGCCATGATACACGTCTGGTAACCATTGCTGATGGCCCATAACATGGCTAGTAAAGCAACAATTGTTTTTCCGCTCCCGACATCTCCTTGCATTAATCGGTTCATCTGTACCCCTGAAATCAGGTCTGCTTTAATTTCATTAAATACTTTTAGCTGTGCAGCTGTTAAGGCAAAAGGAAGATGTTGTTCAAAGAATTCTTTATAGGGAAAAAGCAATTGATCCATTGGATAACCTCTTGACTTCTTTTTCCGCAGATACATGTTTTGCAACATTCGCAATTGCATCAAAAACAATTCCTCAAATTTCAATCGTTGCCGGGTCCTGGCTAACGATTGTTCGTCTTTCGGAAAATGAATATTCACCAAACAATCGGCGCGGCTGGGTAGTTTGAATTTATCCAAAATATATGCAGGAAGCGTTTCATCAATCACATGTGGATTTATGTTTTGAAAAACCTGAAACATGATTTTTCGAAAACCCCGACTGTCGAATCCTCTCTGGGCAAGTTTTTCAGTGCTCGGATAAACAGGTTCCCATCGCAATGCTTGTTGACTTTGTTCCGTTCCAAAATTAATTTCGGGATGCGCCATCGATTTTTGGTAACCCGTCAGCTTCAATCTGCCAAAAAGGGTATATGGAATCTGCAAAACAGCCTTGTCGAGTATCCATTGATAATTTTGAAACCAAATGAGTTCAATAGTCCCGCTTTCATCTTCGAATTCGCCGATCAGCCGCTTGGCTCTTCCGAATCCTTTTTCCTCAAGGTGAATTAGCCTTCCTTTAATTTGGTAAAATTGACTGTCTTGTTTCGCATCATCAATAAGGGTAAATTTGGTTTTGTCTATATACCTGAATGGATAATAATTGATCAATTCTTCAACCACAGTTATGCCAAGCGCATCGCGGAGCAGTTTACCTCTCTGCGGTCCTACACCTTTAATGTATTCAATCGGACTATCCAGTTTTAAAGCCACGCTTTATTGCTAAACTGCAAAATAAACAAGCAAATGCTGAAGTTTAAGCATTCCAAGTCTTTTACCTACATTTAAGCGTCATTAAACGTTTTGCAAATAGTTTTGTTGGCTATAGATCAGACATGGAAAGCATTCGACAAAAGCAGGTTGCTGAGCTCATTCGCAGGCAATTTAGTATGGTTTTAACGGCCGAGGGTCGTTATATTTATGGGGCGCAAACCCTGGTGACCGTTACTCAGGTGATGATGAGCCCCGATCTGGCTTTGGCCAAAGTTTATTTGAGTATTTTTAACACACCCAAAAAGGAGGCCGTCATTGGTTATATGGAAGAAAACTATAACCGCCTAAAACTCTCCCTGCACCAGAAAATTAAAAAACAGATCCGGGTCATGCCGGAGCTTAGATTTTATTTGGATGATACCATCGATGAGGTCTATAAAGTAGAGGCCTTGTTTAAGAAATACGAAGGGAAATCAGGCGCTCCAAGCGAAGAGGAATAAGCCATATTCGTCGGATTTATAATTGGGTTTATCTTAAATTCAAGTTAAAATCATACAAGTACGATAGATTTCGTAGAAAACATTTTACCTTGTCCGCCGAACGGTAAAAAGCAATCATTATGTTAAACTTTCTTTCCATGAAATTAAGCATTTTAGGCCTGGTTATGTTATTGACGAACCTTCAAGGGGTTTACGCACAAAAGGCATTTATCAAAGGCCAGGTGGCTGACGATCAGGGTATTTCTATTGCTTTTGCCAATATGTTTTTGTTTCAAAGCAAAGACAGCGTACTGGTAAAGGCTGAGCTTTCAGACGAGCAAGGCAGGTTTCATTTTAACGAAATTCCATCGGGCCAATA
The DNA here is from genome assembly GCA_016719615.1 of Saprospiraceae bacterium. Taxonomy (NCBI): domain Bacteria; kingdom Pseudomonadati; phylum Bacteroidota; class Saprospiria; order Saprospirales; family Saprospiraceae; species Saprospiraceae bacterium. The sequence goes on along the minus strand of JADJYQ010000001.1, from coordinate 2,047,866 downwards.
TTTTATCAGGGGATCCTATGTGGGTTTTGAGGAAGTACAGAAAACGGGTATAAAACTTGAAAATCAACAAGAGCTCAATCTGGGGCAACTCGTAATGTTTGCTAAAAGCACCCAATTAAGTGAAGCGGTCGTAAGTGCCAGGAGAACCATCCTGGAAGTCAAACCGGACCGGACCATCTTTAATGTGGAGGGCACCATCAATAGCATTGGCAACGATGGGATGACTTTACTCAGAAAAGCACCCGGTGTTAATGTAGACAATAATGACAATATCAGCTTGTTGGGGAGATCGGGAGTTTTGGTATATGTAGATGGAAAAAGACTACCATTGGGTGGTCAGGAATTGTCCAATTATTTGCAAAGTTTACAAGCGGAGCAAATAGACCGCATTGAAATCATCAGTAATCCTGGTGCTAAATACGAAGCACAAGGCAATGCGGGGATCATCGATATCCGATTGAAAAGAGACAAAATTTTGGAACCAACGGTACTGCGGGATTGACTTATATACAAGGCCGGTATCCCAAAGTTACACTTTCAGGTAACGCCAATTACAGGGATCATAAGTGGAATGTATTTGGAAATACCAGTCTGACGAAATGGAAAGGGTATAATTACATTTCCTTTGAAAGTTTCCAGAACGATTTATATCTTGAAGAAACACTTGATTCAAAAGTCGACCGCAATTCTTTAAATTTTAGAGTAGGAACAGATTATTTTTTATCTAAAAATCACACGATCGGAATACTTGCCAGTGGAAACTTGTCGAATGGAGATCATCCGGGTTATAATGAAATTCACATCGCAAAGGCAAGTCAGCCTGAGATTATTGACAGCGTTTTAGCAGCTAACACAAAGGTCAGTGCACCTCGAAACAATCAAACATACAACATCAATTATAAATATGAAGCTGGTCAGAAGAGAAGTTTAAACATTGACTTAGATTACGGTATGTTCGACAATGAAAATTTAAGAGATCAAACCAATAATTATTATGATGCAAAAAAAGAACTCTTGTTGTCTTCTTCAGATAACAGCTTTGACACTCCTTCCGAAATAGATATCTGGACCTTCAAACTTGACTATGAACAAAGTCTTTGGGGTGCTAAACTGGGAACTGGATTGAAATACAGTCACGTAAATTCACATAATGTATTTCATGTGTATGAGACCTTGGGAAGAGTAGGGCCTATAAATGACAGAAGATCGAATATTTTTGATTACGATGAAAAAGTATATGCAAGTTACCTATCCTTAAATGGTTCCTTTAATAAGGATTGGAAATATGCTATTGGCTTAAGAGCTGAACAATCGGATATTACAGGTGATCTGCAAGCCTATTTGCCGGAATTGCAGGAGCCACCTGTAGATTTAAGTTATCTGAGCCTGTTTCCAAGTGCTGGACTCACCTGGAATTATAAACCGGATCAAAGTTTTCAATTAAATTATGGCAGACGGATCAACCGTCCGGATTATCAGGTATTGAATCCTTTCGTGAATCAATTGAGTCAATTGTCATTTGAGAAAGGAAATCCATTTTTAGATCCTGAAATCGTCAATAATCTTGAATTGTCGTATACGCTTTTTTACAAGTATAATTTTAAATTAGGATACAGTAATACCACAGATCAAATTACCAGATTGATTGGCCCGGACGATAGCGATCCCCGTGCAAGTTTTATCAATTGGGACAACCTTGCAGAGCGACGCACTTTTAATTTTAGTGCGAGTCTGCCTTTTGAGATTAATAAGAAATGGGAGGCCTATTTTAATTTTGGAGCATCGCATATTCACAACCTGGCTGATTATGGCGATGGGGCAGTTGTGGACCTTAAAGCATTTACTTATAACCTATATCAACAGCATAGTTTTCAATTGCCACTAGGATGGAAAGCAGAGATTTCAGGTTATTTTTCAGGTCCCGGAATATGGGGCGGCGTATTTTTATACGAAACGAGTTGGAGTCTTGATATCGGACTCCAGAAAAATTCTTTAATGAAAGACTTAGTTTCAAAATCAGCGGAAATGATATTTTTTACCAATCCGGCTGGTCTGGTGAAAGTAGTTTTGATGGCTTGGTTTCTACAGGTGGAGGCAACTGGGATTCCAGAAGACTTACGGTCAATTTAAGTTACCGTTTTGGAAATGAAAATGTCAAATCCCGGAGAAGAAATACGGGTATGGAATCTGAAGCCGGAAGAGTTGGAAGCGGAAATTAAGGGCAAATTAAGTCACATTTAGTTTAACTCATTTTTGAATTTTGAAATTTTCAATGAATTCCGCCTGCGAGTCGCTCAACTTCAGGTAGTTCACTTATTGTACTCATCAATATGAGGCTTATGGACAATTAAGTTGTAATATGTAAGATTTAGATACCTATATACTGACCTGTTCTGCGCAAGCTGGCCTAATCGTATGAATTCAGGCCAGGTCAAAACTATTTTCCAATAAGGCATTTTTAGTATTGAGAATACCCGTTTTAGCCATATAAACCCTCGATTTTAGAATTATTTTCAAAATAATTCTAAAAAGCTCTTAACATTTCAGTTAGATTTACACAATACAAACAATACTAACCTTTAAACTTTGTGTTATGGCTAATCTAAAAAAAGAATTGGGAAGTCCCGGTCAAATATTATTATTATTAATATTTACAGTTTTTTTGGTGTATAATTCGTGCTGCCATCCAAGGATAATTGAAAACCAGCAAATAGGGCCATGTTTGAATCAAAGTTCTGTAAGAGTAAATTGTGGAAGAATAGATTCGATCACATTGCTTGTTCCAGGCCTGCCTAATAATGAATATAAACTGCCTATAAAATGCAATCAGGTAATTTTTAATCCTACCTCCAATAAATCATTTAATGATTTGGTTCGAAATTATCTGAACAGTCAGTGCTTTGAGCAAATTTATGTTTGTCCATGTGAACCAGCTTTTGAGTTATGGGAGAATTTTACTACTGAAGGAAACGATGTAGGCGTTGCCATAGCCAGGGCACCTAAATTAGAAGCTACAGATTGCCATTTGTTTCCCAACATTGTTTCGAAAATTCCGGATTTGAATGATGGTGTTATTAATGGCAATTACAAACATGTTGATAGTTTTATTGAATGTAAATTCTTGCAAAAGGAAGTATTCATTGCGATCGTGGATACAGGGATTGATTCAACTATTAGAAATCAAGATCGCGATGGGATTCCCAATGACCAATGGCAGCCTTTTCATTTAACCGGAAATCATTGTGATATATCTCCCAACACATTTCGTGCCAACAATCCTTTAGGACTCAGGTTTGTAGAAAATGAATTTAATAATAGTTCAGCTGATTTAAATGGCCATGGTACGGGAGTTAATTTTGTTGCAGCAGGTTTGTCCGAACCGAATATTCAGACAGATATTCGTTTTAAATTTTTAAATATTAAATCAACTACCGGTACAAGTAAAATTGGAAACTTATTCGATGCTTTGTGTGGGATAAATTATGCTTGTAAGCAGTCACCAAAAATAGTGAATATTTCTTGGGGATTCAAATATTTTAGAAATTCATCTCACCCAAGAATTGATTTAGGTTTAATGCAGGCATTTAAAGATATTTTTTATCAAAATAAAGACATTCTATTTGTAACAGCAGCTGGCAATGATGGCATGGAATTGACTAAGCGGCAAAAATTTTATCCGGCAAGTGCATCGACATTTTGTTCAAATGTTTTGGCTGTTGGTGCTGTTGTAGAAAAAAATGGTAATTTTGAAATCAGTACTTTTTCAAACTATCAAACTGGATCAACAAAAAACTTTGTTTATACATATGGTCAAAATATTAAAATTGTAAAATTCGGAATTTTAAATCCGGAGAGTAATAATTTAAGTACTGAAAATATTGGACGAAATTACATATATAATTCAGGTACGTCTTTCGCTGCACCCTTGATATCCCGTATAGCAGGTATCATTTCAATCAAAGAAAGGAACCTAAATGGGCCCGGATTAAGAAGCTTTATTGCTCAGGAGGCAAGATTAAATACAGGAATTATTCCAGGAAAAAAACTTAAAATTATCGATATGAAATGTATCCAAAATATTTGCAATATAGAAGAGTAGGCGAATTTAAATTAATTTTTAAAAAAATATTTATGAACACTAAATTAAAAAATTTGAATCGCTATTTAATTGTTGTTACAACACTTGTTTTTATGATTGGATATTGGAGTTGTGACACTCCAAAACCATGTGAAAGCAAGCTTCTTTCTGGCAAAGTATGTAATGGAGTAGATACTCTTCATTTGAAGAATGATTCTATTACAGATGGCATTAAATTGCTTGTACGCTGTAATGAGTTAATTTTGAATACCCGTGTACAAAATGCAAATGAGATACGATATTATTTAAAAGGATTATGTTTTGAGCGAAAAGACTCTTGTCCTTGCAGTCAGTTTGAACTTTGGGGAAATCCTTCTGTTGAGGGAATTGATGTTGGCGTTGCAGTAGCCAATGCTCCAAAGATTGATGGAGTTGGACTTAACGAAGCATTGATGGCAAATATTTTATTTTCACATGAGCTACCAACTGATGCAAATGAAAAAGATACATTGATATCCAACAGCAATTTGGACATCAATTGCCTTTCCGAAAATTCACCTATTATTAGAGTCGCAATAGTTGATTCAGGGGTAGATCCAAATACTAATGTTAGCAAAAATAAGTTGCATACGAAAGGGTGGCATGGATATAATTTGTGGGATCGTTGTCTGGAAAGTAATTACCCTCTTGGCTTGGAATATCATTTAGTAAGAGGCGTATCTGAGCCTATGGATTCTAATGGCCATGGCACAGCAGTTAACGGAGTATTGGTTGGTGCTTCTAAACCTAATTTTAACATGCCTCTACCACTGAGTTTTGTAAATGTAGATGTTATGCAGGGGCAGAATAAAACAGGCAATTTGTACGATGCCCTATGTGGATTATATTATGCATTGGAGCAGGAGCCGCGAGTTATAAACATAAGTTGGGGATTTCGTTATCTAACTGAGCCACTGTACATGGATATGGAAGCAGCAATCATTAAAGCTTTTAACGATTATTTCACTGATTGTAACAATAGATATCCGGGAGGCGTCATTGTAGTTGCTGGCGCAGGAAATGATAGCATAGAAATTAATTCTTTTGATAAGTTTTATCCTGCTTGTCTGGCAAGAGATCATATGAACGTTGTATCTGTGGGTTCTCATAAGGATTCCGGGGTAAATGATCTTTCAGAATTTTCAAATTATGCTGATATATCTTCTAATTACATTTCATTATTTGCACCTGGCGAAATGGTGATAACACCATATCCAAAATATTTGCAGGCAACATCTAGTGGAGTATTACCTACAGGATATGCCCGGCTTTCAGGAACTTCTTTTGCAGCACCTTACATTTCCAGAATCGTAGCATTAATTCGTGTGGTGCATCCTTACATTGATGCTGGTGAAGTTAAAATAAGGCTTATAGAAATGACATCTCCTAGGACCAGTATTTTAAGACCTGGAATTGAATATCATAAACTTGAGGTTTCCAATGTGGTTTCCAAAATTTGTGATTAATATATGAGTAATTGAATATTAAAGTTTTATAATGAACTTAAAATATGTAATTATTTTTAGCTTTTTATTAATTACATCTCTAAGATGCTATAAAAATAGTGATATTAAGAATACGGGGATCAATCAAAATATCTTTCAATTTCTTCGTTACTGTTTCAATATGATTCAATAAAGAATGTTGATAGCAATGATTCCCTTAGTCAAAAATTGGCAATTAATATTTTGAAATCACAAATTTTATTTGACACTAGCAGTGTAAAACTTTGTGATGAATTATATAAATTAGGTTCAAAATATTTATTTATCTATGGAGATTGGGCTAGGAATTATTTTCTAGCATCTATAAAATTGGAGTCAAGTCATACCAACAAAACTACCACTATTTTGGGAGTCAGGGCACTTGCTAATATAGGATACTCCTATTCGCTTGAAGGTGAACATATAAATGCAATAAAATATTATGATTCTGTAATAGCTTATAAAAGTATATATCCTATTTTTCCATTGGTATTTGTACATATTCGGTTAGGAGAAAGTTATACAATACTAGGAGAATGGAATCAGGCACATCAGAATTTCTTAAATGCTGAGCATACTTTTTTAAATGCCATATCCAATTCTCAGGCATTTGACCCTGAATTTGTGTTAAGAACTAAAAAGCAAATTTACGATTTGTATATTCAATGGGCTAACAGTTGCCTAATACAAAATAGATATGATGAAGCTATAATATACTGTCAAAATGGATTCAAACTTGTAAGAAACGTTTCTAATCCTGAAGATACCTTGTTCCGGGTTGCCGGCCTTTATTTGACTATGGGAAATGCTTATTTGGAATTTGCCTTGTCTAAACAGAAGTCTAATTATTCATCGCATTGTATTCTATTGGATTCAGCAATGATTTCTTATAAGAAGGCAAGTGAATATTATTTTGGTGCGAACGATTATAGTACTTATATCAGCTCGTTAAATAATGTAGCAACAATTTTGTATATAGGCAATAGATTTAGTGAGGCTAAATCTGCATATTTAAGAGCAATTAATTTAAATAAGAATGCTGAAGGAATTTATAATCCTGAGCAGTTGAAATATTCTTACTTAAATATTGGGTCATCTTACTATCGGTTGAATGCACTTGATAGTGCGAATTATTATTATACATTGCTACTTAGGAGTTTAAATGGGGATACTACTATAGTATTTCCTCCTATTCAACAATTGAAAAGTAATTACGAGTTTAATCTTTTGTTTTTGGGAAGTTTTGGCCGTCTAAAACTTGCGATGAGTTCAAAAAAGATTGGATCAGATATTTTATCCCAAGCATCTTATGACAGCCTTGCGAAATTATTGAATCACATGAGAGGAAATCTAATTAATGATTTATCTAAAGTTAAACTTGCTCAAAAATCTCGTCTCTGGATCCCTGATGCAGTTATTGATATGGCTAGCTTATATTATCAAAATGGTAATCCTGAATTCAAGGACAAAGTCTTTCACTTTATCGAACACAGCAAAGCCTTCTCTCTATTGGAAGCCTCAAGATTGAACAATGCCGGGGCATTGCTAACTGAGCATTTGCAGAAGCTTCAGAATGAAATCTCCAAATTGCAATTGGATGCAATCAATAATAAGGATTTGGAAGCTGAAATTTCATCGAAACAACATGATTTCTTCGATCGGCTCCAAAAAGAAGCACCCGCTTATTTTGCATTAAAATATCAGGGCATTCGCAATCATCCAAAACAAGTGCAGGACTCAATATTGGAAGCCGATCAAACGATGCTTGAGTATTTTATTCATGATTCTTTGCTCCTCATTTTGGCCATTCAAAAAGATACATTTTTACTGGACACTGTACATATCGCGAAACGCGAATTGTTCAACCGGGTTTCTGAATTCAGAGCTCATATGAATCCGGTAGATAGTACAGGAAGAATTTCAGATGCCAAACAAAGCTCGTTTTGTAAACAATCCTTTGAGCTTTACCAACTACTGGTTGGGAGGATTAAAAATCGCATCCGATTGAATCAACGCCTGGTCATTATTCCGGATGGTTCCCTGAATGACCTTTCGTTCGATGCTTTGTTGTGTCAATGGGAACCTGATCAGCTTCACATTCCGGATCTCGTTAAAAATGAACAATTTCTCGTTCAGCAGCATGCCATTAGTTATTGCTTTTCTGCGAGTCTGCTGGAGGAAATGAAAAAAGGTGACGATAAGCCTTCTTTGAATTCGAGTTTGGCCTTGTTTGCTCCTGATTTTCATAAATCTTCAGCATTACTTCCATATATGAATTATCAAAAGGAAGAGATTCATAAAATTCAAATGCAAATCCCTTCATCTCATCTCGTAAAACTTAGTTCTAAGGAAAATTTTATCCGGGTTACGAAAACCCACGCATTTATGCACATTGCTACACATGGTTTCGAATCTCCAGATCCCGATCAAAGTTTTATAGCTTTTAATCAAACATCCATTCAGCCGGATACTTCTCAATTTCTTTATTTAAAAGAATTATACCACATACCGATGCGGCAGGAATTATTGACTTTAACTGCTTGCGAAACGGCTTTAGGTCCGCTTCAAGAAGGGGAGGGAAACATCAGCCTCGCCAGAGGTTTTGCCTATGCAGGTGTCAAAGCAATGATTACCACTTTGTGGAAAATCCAAACCAATGGGGCTTCTAAAATTATCCCTGAATTTTATCGGCATTATCTGGTAAATGGGAAACCAAAGGATGTGGCCTTGTCTGAAAGCAAAAGAGCCTATCTCAAAGCCGGGAAAGCAGTTTATCCCGACGAATGGGCAGGTTTGATTCTCATTGGAAATGCAGCAGAATTTGCCCCAAAACCAAAAGTGTTTCCATACCTATGGATACTCTTTGGAACTGCAATGATCATAACATTCATTTACTTTTTGAAAAGGAAGAAATCTTGGTTTGCGTGAATCAATTTTAATCTAAAGAAGATCTTGCAAAAAATTTATCAACTACCAGTTGTAAGTTTTTATTGAAGAATTTTTGGTTATTTAATCTTCGAATTTATTGCATTAATTGGGGTTTCAATCCTTCCGATTAAAAATATGGGTATTAATGGTTTGCTTAAATGTAAATACCTAGACAGCATGCTTTCATTTACCATGGATGTCTAAAACTTTGCTGAGGACTTTTGCTTAAAATTGTTCGTAATTCTTCCTTTATTTATGCTTTTTATACCATTAATGAGACATTACAATTTTATAAAGGACTGCTCCATATTTATTGAATTTCTTTTTTGATCTTTTCCAATTTTGGCATGAGTGGGTGCGTGGGCTCAATGGATTTTTCAATAGAATTGATTTCTTGGAGTAACACAGCTTTGTCTTTTTTAAGTATAAATTTTGTAAGCAAGGTATTAAAGCGGATGTCTATATCTGATCCCTGTAATTGTGGTACCTGATTGATGTAGTCAAGCTTGCCAAGGCATCTTTCAAAGTAATCCAGGGCTTTTTCATATTGCTTGGTTTTGAAATAGGCATGGGCCAGATAATAAACGGGAATTCCAAATTCTGAACTCTTGTTTAACTGAGCTACCAGGCTGTCAATCAATGGCTGATCCTGATAGTAGAACTGTGACGATTTTTCAAAAAACTGCTTTTCTACAACTGAGGCACGCTCCATGCTGACGGGTTCTACCATGAATTGAGCAAACATTTGTTCGTTAGAAATCGGAGGATTCCATAAATACACGGTACAAATGGAGAGTAATAATAAGAAGCTGGCTGCAATGGCAATTGACTTTTGATGGTCAGACCAGAATCTTTTGAGGAGGTATTTGGTATCCGGTTTCTGATATGAAATGGGTTGTAATTCTGCATAGACTTGCTTGATCAAGTCCCTGTCCTGGTCCAATTTTGTGTTTGACCAACTTGACTGGCTTAATAAAAATTGAACAAATTCCTTTTTAAAGCCGGGGTCACTTTTAAGTCTGGATTTAAAATTATTTAATTCCTCGGTCCTTAGACTTCCGTTGAGGTAGGCTTCATGTAGTTCTATGTTGGATTTTTCTTTCATGACTAAAATAGCTTATCGGGGTCTTTAGATATCATTGCATTAAGTTTGTCCAGGCATCCTGATAAATGCACAGGTATAGAACCCTTTGTATAGTCTTTTCCGCATTTGTCTTTTAGGAGTTCTGTTAATTTTTGTTTATCTCTTTCCAATTTTTCTTCGATATGGTAATGATATAATAAAGTACTGCATTTGCATTCCAGTTTAAAAATGTATTGTTTCACTTTTTCAATAATCATTGGGTCGCCGGTTATTTCCTCAAGTTCGCTGAAGTGCTTTTGAACATTCTTTGCTTTTGTTGCTGCACGTACCATTTCTTCACAAATATTCCGGGTAAGTTTGTAATAATAACCTTCGCAATTCTCCCTGGGACCTCTCCCGGATTCTTTCTCATGGAAAACACGAAGTACGATCTCAATGTAAAAATCTTCCCAATCTTCAAAATTTACCGAAACAAACCTTTGATATTTCCAATAAAAATACTTTGCGTGTTTCCGGATGATCTCCTCCTCAAACAGGAGTTTTGCGGCCAACTTTCGGCCAACTTCTCCTTGAGTGAGGTGGAGTTGAAATGATTCACAGGACTTGCACATGGGATCCTAATATATAGTTTGTGTAAAAATAAAGCAATTATTAAGGCTAATAGGCATTTTTTTTATTCAAATTGGCCATTTTATACATATAACATTCATATTATATGATTCTATTGGTTGCCTAACACCTCATTATTAAGATTATCAGTTTAAAATTGGATTAAAGTGTATCGGATTTTTGATTGAGATGGGCCTAAAGACCAATATCTCCTTTGATAATAACTGGAAGAAATATTTATTTAGAGCACTGCCTTAATTTTTTTACACTTTCTGCACCCTCTAATTGTATTTGATTTATTGTAAGTAGTAAACGAGTACATTTTGAATTTAATTTTTTAACTTTTAAAATTTGAGTCATGAAAACTTCCATTTTATTTGCGTTTCCTTTTTTTCTTTTAAGCCCTTTTTCAAGTTCATTGCATTTGAACGGTGATGATCAAATGAAGTCAAACATTTATGCATTGCCAATTTGTGATTCTGAATCGAGCTTAGGTGCTCAGTTGGAAAAACTGTCTGCCAATCTTGAGGCTCCAAACATGGTATTGGGTGAAACCAAAAATCAAAAGCAAAATGATCCCATCTTAGGTCCCATTATTTTTGAAATATGTTACAAAAGATGTGGCGATCCCGGTTTCGTGGAAAACGGACCTTGCTGGTTCCACTGTCGTTACAGCTTTTACTTGCTCGGCAAGAGAAATAGAAAGTAAAGAGATACTTTCATACTCTTAAATATCAAAGCGAAGACCTTGAACGCAAGGTCTTCGCTTTTTTTTATTGCTTTTTTTGAAATTACTCATAAAGGAATGATCTTAATTGAATTAATGGTCGTGATGCATTATAAAAGAATTCCTCTGAAGCTGATGTATTCCAATTTCATTACAATAATATGCTGAATTATATTTTCAAAATTTTAATATCAAATATTGCTTAGAGCTTTCATCGCACAGATTGGCTTTGGGGCATTCATTTAAATCTGTTCATTTATAGGCAATCGTGCTTCGTGATAGTGCTATTATGAGTCCCTGATGATTTAATTCAAAGTTTTTGGACAAGGCTGTATTATTGGCTTTCGCTTTTTTAATCTTACTCATTTCAAATTTTAAAAATAATTTTTACTGCGGCCTTAATTTTTTACGAGCAATTGCACCTTATATATGAAAGCAATTGATTAATGATTGTAACGACAATTGAAGAATCAATGCAAATTATTAAATAAAAAATTCAAAAAATTAATGTCATGAAAAATTTCATCTATTCCATTTTAGTAAGTTTTTGTTGCCTTATTGCACACGATATTCTTGCTCAAACATTTCAAAATGATCATTCATTGATCAAATGTTTGGAAACAAAATCAGGCCATTCAATTAACCCTGTGAAAGATATTTTGATTACCAGTTTGATCCAGACGAATTTTGAACATTTGAATTCGCAAAAAGATTTAGGTGTCATTACCAATAATGAGCCTAAAAAAGGAATCAGTGTTGATGGTGAGCCGGTACATGTAAATGCGAAACTATCAGCAATAAAAGGTATTTTAGTCAGCGAAAATTTGTGGATTCAAGCGTTGGAAAAATTTGAATCCTATGAATTTGAGCAAGCCAAAAGATTGTTCCTTCAATATTGCGAATTGAACCCAACAGATGAAAAAGCTAAATTTTATTTTGCCTTATCACAACTTTATCTGGGACAATATGGACCTGCTGCAAACAAACTGAGTGTTTTGAATAAATCGGTTTCATTGAAAAATGACCCTTCAAAGCAAATGTTTAAAGACGAGATTAAATTTTATTTCGCATGGTCCACTCTAAAAGTATGCGATAGTCCAAGAATGGCGATAGTTCTTTTCAACCAGTTAAATTATGAAGGCGGGAAATACCAAAGCATTGCTAATGAGATGATCAATCTGCTTCGTCATTAAAACAGTCTGAATGTTTCTGAGCCCGCTTTTTAAGCGGGCTTTTTTTTGCCGTTCTTTGATCAAAGCAGATATTATTTTATTGCAATAGAATCTTGTGTATGTTTTTAGAAATGATGAGACTCTTCAATGAAATTGTGGAGGTTTTAAACTTTAGGGATGGGAGAACCATGTGGATCCGTTTCTGGATAACCCAATTGTTCGTCCAGTTTGTGAAGGTCCTCGTCACTCAAATAATGTTCGGCATGTTCTGCATCTTCATGAATCTGATCTGTTGCGAGTCCGAGTTCTTCCACTAAAAATGTTTCCCACAAACGATGAGCCCGGACCAGTTGAATTGCTCGAGTTCTTCCAAGATCAGTAAGGATAAAATGATCATCCATTTCCGTATAAAGTCCTAGTCTTACCAGTTTCTTGAACCAGGTTTTTAAATTTCTGGATGAATGTCCGGTTATTTGTGACAAAGCTTCCGGAGTGATGTCGGTATTTCCGGATTGCAAAGTTCGCTTTAAAATATCTTCGATAATAATTCGCTTATGAAGATTTCGTCTTGCGTTGTACCTGGGAATAAATCCTTTCCTTGGAGCTAACAAAGCAATGAAAGCATAAATGATCGTCGTCATAACCGCCATTGATGGACCCACCGGAAAATCACAAGCGATGGATAAGACCAAGCCGCAAATAGCTGAAAACGAACCCAGCACAGCAGCCCAAATTAAAACAATATGTAATCTATTCGCCAGCATCAAAGCTGCTGATGCAGGTGTGATCAACATCGAAACTACCAAAATGACACCTACACTTCGCAAGGAAGCTACAACAACCAAACTCAATAAAAGCATGAGTAAATAGTGGATGACACTCGCTTTTATTCCCAATGTAGCTGATAATACAGCTTGAAAAGTGGTGACAAATAAATGACGGTAGAAAAGAATAAGGATTCCTGTTACCACAAAAAATAATACAATCGTCAATTTTAAATCATCTACTGAAACAGATAATAGATTACCAAATAAAAAATCTTTAAGGTCCAAATGAACACCTTCTTTGCCACTGAGCCAGGAAATTCCGATTACACCCAAACTAAACATGAATGTAAAGATGATGCCAATGGCTGCATCATTTTTGACGCGAAGTTTTTGTTGGAGCCAGGTTATTAAAAAAGCTGCAATCAATCCTGCAAGCACTGATCCGGCAAAAAAACCTAAATTAGAGTAGCCCACAAAAATAAAGGCAACTACGATTCCCGGTAGGATCGCATGAGAAAGTGCGTCGCCAATCATTGCCATATTTCTTAAGACTATAAAACATCCTAACATTCCACACATGGCACCTACCAATACCGCAATAATCAAAGTCCTAAGTCCTAACTCTGATTGAAAAAAATAAATGAGATGTTCAGAAATTTGATCCATGTATTTTAGTTGATGGTTGCTTTGCTGATTCGAATATAATGTTGTTATAACACCTATAAATATAAGCAAAGAATCACCTTAAAGATACAATCTATATGGAAATAATAAAGCGAAGGCTTTTGGAATAATTAGAAGGGTTATCTACCTAAACTATCCTGAGCCGATTTAGATTTGAGAAAATTATTAAAAAAGTCCATGCCTTCATTGCTGATTTGGTTTGCAGCCATTTTCTGACCTTTAGCATCTAAAAATACCATTGCATTACAGCCATTTTTATAATACAAATCCATTTCTTGAATGATGTCTCCGTTTTTTTGAACCATTAAATGCGCATCCGGAGTACACATATTTGTCAAGTTGCCTTTATCTTCAGTAATGAAAGACATGATAATATTGAACGATTGTGGGTTGTCAAAGCTCATAGATACATTGACATCTTTTTTAGAGAAATCAGATCAACACTAGTTCCTTGAGAACGAATATTTGATAATTGATCTGATGGAAATGCGCCAAGTTCAATTTTTTTACCGGAGCTTCCTTCGCTGGATTTTTTGGAAGACTTGTCCTGATTACAGGAAAGCAAAGTCAACAGGATCAAAGCACTAATCAAACCAATTCTAAGCTGCATTTTAATTGAATTTATATTTAAGCCCCAAAGATAAATAATAACTGGTCATCTGGATAAATCCTCCATTTTTACTGTATTCATAAAGCGAAGTAAACGATCGCGTATATTTTGCACTTCCGCCCCAGTTCTTTGACCAGAAATAAGAAGCTCCCAAAATGTAACTCACATCAGTTTTCTTAAAATCGCGATCCACCCCGCTCAGACTACTGCTGCCTACTAATCGTCCTAAAGACAATCCACCAAAAAATTCCATTTGATAATATTCATCCTCGCCCGTTTCATTCAGCCAGTCCCTCAAGACGAAAAGTACCGGAATATCTATATACTGCAATGAAATCGCTACTCTCAATAGATCATTTTTACTATAGTGACTGCCTCTAAGATTATATGAAATCCCGGTTTCCAAAGCTGTGGTTTTGGATAACCTTGCCGATACAAATCCACCAATTTCATATCCGGGTTTGTGGAATCCGTATATATCGTCTCCATCAATTTGCGACAATGTACCTGCAATTTTAAGACTCCCTTCAAACCGTTGTGCAACAAGCGCTTGTGCTGAAAGGTAAATAAGACAAATAATGGAAAACCAGATTTTTTTCATGAACCAAAGATAGTTTATCATGATGGAACGATTGATAACAGATCTGAGGTATTGATCATTGCTGGAAATGTCTCAATCAATGAGAAGTGAACTCATTCGGTTTAATTTCCTAGTTTGACATAAATTTATATTTAGGCTGTGTGATTTTCGACCTACTTCATAATACGCAAAGGCAGTTCCCTCATTGATGACAAGGTTTCCAACATGCGGAACTTGATTCTCTGGCAGAATATCGCTTCAAAAATCGCTTGTCATTCAAGTCTTCCTTTGCATGCCGGCTAGAGACTTATCCAGAGGAAAATTGCAAGCCACCTGCCTTTCATTTCTTCAAACCGAACCACAGCTGATTGGTTTTAAGCTATTAGCTTTGAGCTGCTTATATGTTTATGTCAATTAAAAAAATATATTAATCCCCAATTATGAAGGAAAAACACATTTAATATTTTTTAATTAATCATTTTATTATAGTTTTACGCCGTAATAAACCGATTCTTAAGGATGAAATTTACCCGTGGTAATCTTAAAAAATTGGAAGATCTATGTAAAGCCCTCCAATATACTGTTCGCTACGAACAAGGTCATTTTCAATCCGGTTACTGTAGAGTTGAAGCAAAGAAAGTATTGGTCATCAATAAGTTTTTCGATATTGAAGGCAGAATGAACTGTTTGCTCGATTTATTACCGGAGTTGGATGGGGATCGCGAGATCTTAGAAGCTGAAGAAAAAAATTTATACGATAAGGCTGTCTCCTTGCGATCTTTGCAAGAAACAAATTCTTGATACTCACATTTTTAGGCACTGGCACTTCTCAAGGTATTCCCGTTATAGCTTGTAAGTGTTCCGTTTGTAAATCGGCAGATGCAAAAGATAAAAGGTTGCGAACTTCAGCTTTGCTTCAATGGCCGCAAACAAATTTCCTCATCGATATTGGTCCGGACTTCAGGCAACAAGCCTTGAGATCTGAGATCGAAAATTTACAAGCGGTTTTATTGACGCATGAACACGCCGATCACACGGCTGGATTGGACGACATTAGACCTGTCAATTTTAAAGTGGGCCGAATTCCTTTTTATGGAGAAGCACGCGTTTTGGAAGATCTGAAAAAGAGATTCCATTATGTATTTGAGCCACATTTATACCCTGGTTTGCCAGAAATAGATTTAATTGAACTCAAAGCCAATACACAGATAAATATAGCAGGAAAGATGGTAGAGATATTGAGAATTTGGCACGGACAATTGGGAATTGTTGGTTTTAAGATCGGAGGACTTGTTTATATAACCGATGCAAGCCGGATCAATGATGAACAAATCAAAAGTATGGCAAATTGTAAAGTATTAGTTATAAATGCCTTGCGCAAAGAAGAACATCACAGCCACTTAAATCTGTCACAGGCCGTCAGATATATAAATCAAATCAATCCCGATATCTGTTATATCACGCATTTGAGTCATCAAATGGGCTGCCATCATTTTATAGAAAGAGAATTGCCTGTTCATATAAAATTAGCATACGATGGACTGCGTATAAATATTAATGATGAATAAGCTGATCGATTCCCACAGTCCGTATTTGCAGCAACATGCCACAAATCCCGTTCATTGGCAAAGCTGGAGCTCGAGCATCATCGAACAAGCTCAAAATCAGCATAAAGCAATATTAGTAAGTATTGGATATTCTACCTGCCATTGGTGTCACGTTATGGCTCACGAATCATTTGAAGACCATCTGACCGCTGAAATCATGAATGAGCATTTTATCAACGTGAAGATTGACCGGGAGGAAAGGCCAGATCTTGACCATTATTTTATGAATGCCATTCAAGCCATGGGAATTTCGGGAGGCTGGCCCTTAAATTGTTTTCTAACTGAAGATGGCAAGCCATTTTTTGGAGGAACTTATTTTCCGCCGGAGCCCAAATATGGCAGACCTTCGTGGAACCAGATCCTGTTGTCGGTTGCTCAAGCATACCGGGAGAAATCAAGAGAAATTCTTGATCAAGCAGACCATTTAGTGGGGCATCTAAATGCCATCAATGTGTTCCCTGGAGATATCAATGCGGAAAGCAATCCAATAGATCCGGAATCTCTCCTAAAACAATTGATGTCTTCGGCAGACCAGACAGAAGGCGGATTTGGAACTGCACCTAAATTTCCCCATATTCAGGCTATTCAGCTCCTGATGCAGCTCTATTATTACAAAGGTTACGAAGCTGCTCCACAACATGTTATTAAAAGTTTACAAAGTTTAAACGCCGGTGGTATTTTTGATCAATTGCAAGGCGGCTATTGCAGGTATTCAGTAGATGGTTCCTGGAATGTTCCCCATTTTGAAAAAATGCTCTACGATCATGCACAAATTTGTGAAGCCGGATTTCAGGCATATAAATTAAGTGCAGACCCATTTTTGAAAGAGCAAGCCGAACGATCGTTAGTTTTTTTTGAAAACCAGATGCGGGATCCCCTGGGTTACTTTTATGCAGCCATGGATGCTGATTCTGAAGGCGAAGAGGGTAAATCCTACGTGTGGCAGCAAAGCGAATTAAATGACGTGTTAGCTTCAGAAGGAATAGCCTTCTTTGAACTTTTTCAACTCAGTCCTTTAGATCATGTGCATCCCCATAAAAAGGTATTGCGTTTGCGTTTGGATAAACTTAATTCTGCAACTTTTTTGGAAGAATTTATAAAACTTGACAAACTTAGGATCCAATTATTAAATAAAAGAAATGAACGGTCAAAACCATCCATAGACAAGAAAGGAATCATTGCATGGAATGCCATGTTGGTCGGAACTTATGCAGAAGCCTATCGACATACGCTGAAGGAAGACTATAAACTCAACGCGATTTCCCTGTTGGAATCACTGTTAAAATATGGTTTTCATAGTGAGGGACATCTGTGTCGATATATTTTCGATGGCAAACCTCAGGCTTATGGATTTCTGGAAGATTATAGTTTTTTAGGAAAGGCTTTAATGGAGGTCTATCAAATTAGTTTTGAAGATAGATATTTATTATTATTGAAAAACCTCTTTGCACAAACGCTGAAGCTATTTAGTACACCAAACTCCGTTTTATTAAAAATGTCGTCTGAAGTTCATGGAGATTTTGTTCACGAAGCCATAGAATGGACGGAATCGACCTACCCTAATGCCAATGTCATAATTTGTCAGCTTGCGCGTTATCTTTATCAGGTGACAGGTGATGTAATATATTGTGACTTTTATACGCCAATTCTAAAGGCGCTTCGGCCGGCAATAGCTAAATACCCTCTTGCCACTGCATCCTGGGCAACTATACTGTTACAGGAAGAATTTGGGAATCCACTTTTGAAAGCCAATTCGAGTATTGAAATATTAGAAAAACTTAATATTGGGTACATCCCGGGCGTATTTTTGCAGCAGGATTTGAGTCTCCATGGAAAATATGTCCTTTGCATGCAACAGGTTTGTTTTCCTCCTATGGATAAAAAAGATTCTTTGGAAACTAAGTTTAAAGACTATTGGACACAATGTTAGCATCACTTAAGTATAGGGCGGTAGTTTTCGGAATTCTCATGGTTTTGACGGCATATTGTGGTGCTCAGCAGCTCTCATTGCAGGGCTTTTCGTATAAAGACCCCTATAAATTAATACCTGCTTTTGGAGGTTTGGAAGGTACCATTGTTGGTTCTGCAACATTTCGCAACCAATGGCAAGGCCTGAACGGACATCCACAAACATTTGATGTCCGCTTGCACCTGCCATTATATTGGATTCGCTCCGGAGCCGGATTGGCTATGGGAAAAGATGAGACCGGATTGAGCCAACAAATCTATTTACAACCCAGCTTTAACAGGGTTTTTCATTTTAATAAGATCTTATGGAGCTTTGCTGTTCAATTGCAATATGCCTACCACAGTTTTGATGGCAGATTGGTTCAAACACCCGATGGAGATTATACCGGAGGCCGGGTAGAGCACCGGGATCCCTTACTTGACAATA
This sequence comes from Saprospiraceae bacterium, assembly GCA_016719615.1. Classification (NCBI taxonomy): domain Bacteria; kingdom Pseudomonadati; phylum Bacteroidota; class Saprospiria; order Saprospirales; family Saprospiraceae; species Saprospiraceae bacterium. The sequence continues at coordinate 2,029,102 of JADJYQ010000001.1, read as the reverse complement.
GCAAATCGAGTTTTCAAATGTTGGATGCAGGGTTTTCTTTGGCCCTGGAGTATTCGGGCATTAAATTTGGCTGTGCCGCTACCAGCCTGTTTGAATCAGGAAAAGCAGCATTTCCTGTGCTTTATAAGAACAGGAGACATTATGTTATATATACAAGCTATCAGGGGATGGTGGGATCCTTCAAATATTTTCCATCATTATCCGTTTATACTGACCTTAATAAGACCCAAACAGAAATATTTTTAGGAGGAGCATATAATGGCAACATTTTTGGAGGGATACATTTAAGGGGTTATCATGATGAATCACTTGAATCGATGGGAATTTCTTTTGGTTTTGAGCTGAGTTCAAAATGGTCTGTCGCCTATTTGCATGAATTTTATTTGGGAAAAATTCCGGTAAGTGCGGTTCAAAGGAGTCAGGAATTTGGCCTCTTTTATAATTTTGGCAAAGCTATTGGACAGGGGAGGAAACCACCGGTATTGAAAAGCCCAAGATATCTGGATTGATTACCAATTTAATATATATTAAATTTTTATTAAAATTGTTAAAAAAAGAATTTTATTTAAACACAATAAACAAACGTTATATCTTGTTCGAATATTAGTGTGCAAATAGTAAAAAAGCCCAAAAAATATTTTGAATAAATGATTTTGGATTGTTTTATATTTGTGCCACTTTTTTTAAGACAAAGTAGGTAAATTTATAATGATGATGAGAAATTCAATTTTCTTTCTCTTCGCCTTGCTTTCTATGTTGTTGGCCTCATGCGGCAAAAATCAACAAGACGGACAGTTAGTAGGCGCTTCTCCAAGACCCAAATGGGATGGTATTAATCCTTACGGAATGATTTACGTTCCGAGTGGTAGTTTGACCATTGGTCAAAGTGACCAGGATTTCTTCCATAATCTGGTACAGCCACAGAAATCTATCTCGATTTCAGGGTTTTACATGGATGATACTGAGATTACAAACAATGAGTATCGCCAATTCGTGTTTTATGTGAAAGACGAAATGGCCCATAAAGCCTTAGGTCACCTTGTAGAAGGTGAAGATGGTGAGACCGAAGAGGTTGATTGGGAACAGGAAATTGATTGGGAAGACGAAACTCTGGATGAAATGTATTTTCAGGGCGCTGATGCCTTTAAAGGAGTAAAGGAATTAGATACCCGTAAATTTATTTACGAATGGGAGTGGAAAGATTGGCAGATGGCTGCACACAGCAGAGACATCCGCCGTTCCAATATCATTCACAGGGAAAAGACGAATATCTATCCTGACACCTTATGCTGGGTCAGAGATTTTGCTTATTCATATAATGAGCCCATGACACGCAATTACTTTTCACATCCGGCATTTGATGATTATCCTGTGGTTGGTGTGAATTGGAAGCAGTGTCGTGCATTCTGTTATTGGAGAACTTCTATTTGGAATAAGTTCAAAGGTGAGGAAGAACCGAATACAGAAGAGTTCCGCTTACCAACAGAACATGAGTGGGAATGGGCAGCAAGAGGTGGCAGAGAACAAGCTCCTTTTCCTTGGGGTGGCTATTATCCTAGAAATGCCAAAGGTTGTTTATTAGCAAACTTTAAACCCGGCCGTGGTAACTATCCCGAAGATGGCGGCTATTATACCGTTAGGGCAGATGCATAGTTCCCTAACGAATATGGTTTATATAATATGTCAGGTAATGTTTCAGAATGGACAGAATCTGCTTATTCCGATAATGCGCACGTGATCATCCACGATCAAAATCCGGATGTGAAGTACGATGCTAAAGAAGAAGATGCTGAGGCGTATAAGCGTAAAGTTATTCGCGGAGGTTCGTGGAAAGATGTAGCATACTATTTACACACAAGTACGCGTAATTGGGAATTTCAAGACACTACGAAATCCTATATTGGATTCAGATGTGTATTGTCTTTCCTTGGAAGGTCTGAAAATGACTTTAGATAGTCAGCTGACCTTTTTTTGAAGTCTTACAATTAATTGCAAACAATTTTCTCTTAACTCATTAAAAAATTCATAACAATGGCTATTTACAAGCAAAACTGGTTTAAATACGCGAAAAACCTCTTGATCGGAGTTGGAGCCTCTGTCGTAATGCTCGGGGCCCTTTATAAGATCATGTCCTGGGAAGGTGGTGATGCGATGATCACTGCGGGTCTAGTAACAGAAGCGATTCTATTCTTTATTTTAGGTGTTATTCCACCAGATAAAGATTATTACTGGGATAAACTTTATCCGGGATTAGGTGATGCAAACGCAAAAATCAATCCATTGATCGAGGGACCTGTAAAAGGTGGCCGTCCTGCAAATGGTGAGGTGGTAGAATCTCAACTTTCAGGAATGTTGACTGAATTACAAGGTATGTCCAAGAGCTTAGGTTCATTAAAAGCACTTCAGGAAGTTGACTTCAGTAAGACTGGTGATCAAATGAAAGCCATGAGCAATTTTTATACTCGTATGACGGAAGCTATGTCTGAGTTGAATGCTTCTATTGAAGATACCAAAAACGTTCATACCCAGGTTTCTGCCTTGAATAAAAATTTGACAAATTTGAATTCTGTTTACGGAAATATTTTGTCTGCCTACAAAACTGTAGGTAACTAATTAATTATTATTAATAACCAATTAAAAGACTAAAATATGTCTATACCTAAGCAGCCACGCCAGCTCATGATTAACATCATGTACCTGGTACTTACGGCTCTTTTGGCTTTGAACGTGTCGGCAGAGATTTTTAACGCATTCAAACTGGTAAACAAAAGTTTGGCAGATTCTAATACTTCGTTGGATAGAGCCAATGAATCTTTAGTTCCTTCGATCAACAAAAGATCTGAAGCTAAACCTGAGTTTGCCCGTTTCAAAGAGCGTGCCCCTCTGGCTGTTCAATACGGAAAGGAATTCACTGATTACGTTAATGGAATTGTCGATGATTTGATTGACAAATCAGGAAATAATAACGGCTCAGTTGATGAACTGGATTACATCATGGTAGGTGAAAAAAAGGATCTGAAAGGAAAGAAAAACAAGGATGTCACCACTCGTGAAATGGTTACCAATAAAAAAGGTTTGGAACTGAAAGAAAAAATTACCGAGTACAGAGTAAAATTTCTTTCTTTAATTGATGACAGTCTTCGCACTGCCATGGAAAGTGAAATACCTTTAATTATTGATGATGAAACCTGGAGGCATTCAAAAAATAAAAAGAGCTGGGAAGAATTTACTTTTAAGCAAATGCCATTGGGCGCTTGCTTACCTATATTTACCAAGTTCATCAATGATGCGAAAGCTTCAGAAAACGCAATCTTAAATCATTTTAGTAAAAAGCTAGGTGGTGAGGACGTCGTTTTGGATAAATTCACGGTTATTTCTTCTCCAAAGAAAAACTATGTTATCAAAGGTGAGTCATTTGAAACTGCAATCTCGCTTGCTGCGTCAACATCAAAAGCAACTAATACCAAAGTATCTCTTTCTGTAAATGGTGCAAATCTTGCGACCAATGCTGAAGGTGATGCTATTTGGAAAACCGGTGCAAATGATGTGGGTACTAAAAAATATACAGCTGTAGCGACTGTAACAAACCCTGTTACACTCAACACAGACACATACCGCAAGGAATTTGAATTTGAAGTAGGTGAGCGTTCATGTAACGTGTCTGCTGAAAAAATGAACGTATTTTATATTGGTGTTGATAACCCAGTGGCGATTTCCGCTGCGGGTGTTCCTACTGCTCAGTTGAAAGTTGAAGCTGCCGGAGGTGGTATCGAACTTAAAAACCAGGGTGGTGCTAAATACATCGCCAATGTAAAAACACCGGGAGACGCAAACATTACTTTAAGTGGTGGTGGATTGCCTCCTACCAATTTTAAATTCCGCGTTAAGAGAATTCCTACACCAGTTCCAATGCTTTCAGACAAACGTGGTGGTGCTATGCCAAACGGTGTTTTTAAGGCACAACAAGGTGTAATCCCAGTATGAGAAGGATGTGAGTTTGACGCAAAATGCGCTATACAGGGTTTTAACCTTGTTCGCGTTGCACCCCGTCAGGACGCTCAAATTGTGACCAATACGGGAGGACGTTTTTCACCTCAGGCAAATACCCTGATCCAGCAAGCTAAACCAGGCGATCGTTTTCTTTTTGAACAAATCAAAGGAAGATGTCCCGGTGACATTGCTGCTCGTGATTTAGGAGATATGTCATTCCAAATTAAATAAAATTTGTTTCATGTATAAGTTCAGGATTTCATTTTACCTAATCTTACTTCTTTGCAGCGCAAGCAGCATCAGTTTATTAGCTCAGACCTCAGAAGATGAGAAAACAGAAGCCAGCGAAGAAGAGGAGGATTCCGGTTATCTCGATGATATCGTAAGCCGCAGCCTCATTAAAGAACAACGCATATTGGATTACCAACCTATCCGCGAAGCGGATGTGGTTTGGGAAAGAAGATTATGGCGCGTTCTGGATGTTCGCGAAAAAATGAATTTACCTTTTATTTATCCGGTGAGGCCCTTCTTCCAGATTTTGGTGCAAGGAGCTGAAAATGGCGATATTCGCATTTTTAAAGAGGATAATTTCAGGAAATTCGTTACAGGTGAAGAACTCGATAAACTGCTCCATAGGGTAGATACAGTTGTCGTTACAGATCCGGAGACTTATGCTGAGGATGTACAAATTCGCAAGTCAGACATCGATTTCAACGATATCAAAACTTATCGCGTGAAAGAGATGTGGTATTTTAATAAACAAACTTCCAGATTAGAATGCAGAGTTTTGGGTATAGCTCCAATTAAGGATGAATACGACGATGCAGGAAACCTGAAGTATACTTTACCGATGTTTTGGGTTTATTATCCTGAAGCCAGAAAGTTACTTGCCAGAGAAAAGGTCTTCAATGATCAAAACGATGCTGCACCCAACACATGGGCAGATGTATTTGATTATCGTTTCTTTTCAAGTTACATTATTAAAGAATCCAATGTTCAGGATAATCGTTTGAGTGATATTTTTAAAGGTGAAAACGATGGTGTAAAGCTTTTGTTGGAATCTGAGAAGATCAAAAACGAAATTCTCAATAAAGAACATGATTTGTGGACGTATTGATTTGAAATATTCAAAATTTATAAAAGCCGGTATGTGTGAAAACATACCGGCTTTTATTTTTTTATAACTTTATTCCTTTTATGAATGTAAGGATTTTTCAACTAATCCAGGGTGTGCCTCTTTATCTTACGTAGAGTGGGTTTATTATTTTGGCAATGGGTCCTCTTTTATAAATGAAAATGTATTTACCTCTTGTAATTGTTTTTTACACTTACGCTCTTTCAAAATTTTCAGATCTGTAATTTTGGAAAACCATATTATGGATTACTATGCGGTCAACAGACAACTTAAACAATTTATTGAAGATGCGTATCGTTTCGAATTTTATACGATAACTCTCTTGCAAAATCCAAAGCCTATTTTACCCTTTTGTTCGAGATAAATCGCTACGAAAAAACTAAGATAGCCGGAGCCTGAAAGAATTCTGTAATAAGATTCAAATTCCGGGTCGTAATGGCTATAACTTAAGAAAATGAAAAAGGACCAAATGGTAGTGCTGACCGGCAAGTAAAAGATACCCATTATTATTAGTGGACAGATATACCATGGATGTACGGTGGTGCTTAAACAATAAAAAATAACGAGTATCCACCATGCTGCTGAAAATGGAAAAGGGCCTTGGTTTTTTCGAAAAAAAGAAATCAAATAAATCATGGATGCACATAAGCCAAAGCATGCTAATAGAATCCATCCCAAATTTATTTTAGAAATATAATATTTATGTTCAAAGAGTAGATCTCTCATTATATAATAGAACAAGGAGTTAAATTCAAATTTTTGAAAATACAATCCTATACTATTAGCAAAACCGCCAGCGCTATTGGCAGTGGGCAGATACAAAATGAATAGTGCAAAAAATGCACTTGAAAATATGGTCAGATAAGTTAGTAAACCCGAATTCTTATTTACAAATAAAGGCGTCAGCAAAAGGCTGTTCATTTTTGACAATACAGAACCAGCCAATGTCCATGCAGTGTTTATATCGGAGGAACGCATGCTATAGTATAAGGCCATCACTAAAAAGAGCAGCATAAATTGTTCGGTATGAAGATTTCCCTGTAGCTCAATAAGACACAGTGGATTACCGAAATACAGAAATGCACCATAAAGAGGTAAGTTTAATTGCTTTAATATTTTAAGCAGATAGAAGAGTGTTACAATGTCTGCCATCAGATAGAAAAACTTCATTCCAATGCTGAACAGCAAAAGTTTCTCACCTGCTATAATTGTGTTGAGGTAATAAAGCAATTGACTTAAGGGCGGGTAAACGGTATGATACTCTTGTGAATTTAGTGAACCATAATTCTTTTGTAAGGGACCTATGAAATCAGCGTTTGGAAAATATTGCAATGTCTCATGTGGACTCCATAAATAGGGGTTGATTCCATGACAGCTTAAGTACCCATCCCACCAAAAGCGGATAAAGTCATTTGATAATTGAGGAGATATAAAAATCAGAACTAATTTGATGATCAAAGGAACCAACCACCAAATA